>NZ_LUKF01000001.1:36773-344359 GCF_001592755.1 Bdellovibrio bacteriovorus
TTAAACCCTTCCTCTCTCCGAACCAGTTTTTGGGGAAATAAAAAAAGACATCGGATCGTTCCTCTGTGATTTTCTGGTCAGCTGCGCTGACGTTTGGCCTTCTGAAAAAACATCGAGATCTAATTTTGGTCTGAGCCTAGGGTTCCTGCTCTTGGGCCTTGTAGCGAGTTCCGCAGCGCCAAAAACTTCTGCAACACAACGCTGAAAACTAAAGACCCAAAACAAAGAAGCCACCCCAGAATCCCAAGCGCGAGGACTGTCCGAGCGAAAAGGCCCAAGAGCAGGAACCCTAGGCTCGGACCAAAATTGCGCCTTCGGCGCTTGTCGGCATGGAAGACTTTTGAATCGGCTTGGCTTTTTTATGGGGGATCGGTAGCCTGTTTCTATGGCTCAGTTCAGTAAGAAGATTCAGAAGATTGGTGTTTATACTAGCGGTGGCGATGCTCCCGGAATGAATGCGGCGATTCGTGCTGTGGTTCGGGTGGGGATTGCGCAAAATCTTGAGGTCTACGGTATTCAAAACGGATACGTCGGAATGATGGAAAATAAAATTTCGCAGCTTCATTTGCGTGATATGGCAAATATCATTCAACGTGGAGGCACTGTCTTAAAAACCGGCCGTTCTACTGAGTTCATGAAACCCGAAGGCCGTGCTAAAGCCGCTCAACACTTACGTGCTGCGGGTATTGATGCCATGGTTTGTATTGGTGGTGATGGATCTTTTCGCGGTGCTCATGCTCTTTGGGAAGAGCATCAATTTCCTATTGTCGGTGTTCCCGGCACGATTGATAACGATATTTTTGGAAGTGATAAAACGATTGGCTTTGATACGGCGGTGAATACGGCTCTTGAAGCTATCGATAGAATTCGTGATACGGCGGCTTCTCATGATCGTCTTTTTATCGTGGAAGTGATGGGTCGAAACTCTGGCTTTATTGCATCTCACGTCGGTCTTGCGGGTGGTGCTGAGGAAATCTTCACGCCTGAAGGAAATACTACGGTCGAAAAGGCTTTGGACCGTATTAAAGAAGCCATCGGTCGTGGCAAAACTAGCAGTATTCTTATCACTGCCGAAGGTCAAAAGCCGGGTCGCGCTTATGATCTTGCGGATGCCATTCGTAAAAAATCCGGAATGGATGCGAAGGTCTGCATTTTGGGTCATCAACAGCGTGGTGGATCACCAACCGCGGCAGATCGCATTCTAGCTAGCCGTATGGGCGCAGCCGCCGTTGATTCTCTGCTTAAAGGCTATTGCGATATCATGATCGGCACGGAAGGCGAACGCTTAGTGCAAGTGCCTTTAGACCTTGTGACTAAGAATGAAAAGAAGACCCAATTGGATCTTCTTTCTTTGGCGAACATTCTTGCTACATAGGACTTCATTCGAAGTCCTTTCTTCTGCCTTTTTATCTTGACCAGAGTTTTGGGAACTTGAATTCTAGTGTGTATCTATTTGCACTCTTAGAAATGAGGTCCCGATGAGACGCCTGCTTTTAACTTTGGTATTGGTGCTTCCGCTTTTGGCGGGTTGTACAAAAAAAGAAAATGAAATCGTGATTGGTGAGTATGACTCCCTGACAGGAAGCGATGCTACTTTCGGATTGAGTTCAAACAAAGGCGTTCGTTTGGCCCTGGATGAGGTGAATGCGGCTGGTGGGATCAAAGGAAAGAAAATTTCTTTGGTCACTTTAGATGACCAGGGAAAAAACGAAGAGGCTGCCGCAGCCGTCACTCGCCTTATTAATCAAAATAAAGTGGTTGCCATCATCGGTGGTGTTGCCAGTGGTCGCTCTAAAGCGTCTGCTCCCATTGCTCAAAATGCCAAAGTTCCCTTTCTTTCTCCTGCATCGACAAATCCTGATGTGACTAAAATCGGTGACTACGTTTTCCGTATTTGCTTCATTGATCCTTTTCAAGGTTTCGTGATGGCAAAATTCGCAAACGAGAATTTGAAGCTTAAAAAAGTGGCGATCCTTCGTGACGTAAAAAATGACTACAGTGTAGGCCTGGCGGACGTGTTTTCGGAAGAGTTTAAAAAACGTGGTGGTGAAATCACGAACGATCTGAGCTATCAAGCTGGTGACATCGATTTCAAAGCCCAACTGACTCAGATCCGCTCTAAAAATCCAGATGGCATCTACGTTCCGGGTTACTACACAGAAGTCGGCTTGATCTCTCAACAAGCACGCCAATTAGGTATCAAAGTGCCACTGATGGGCGGCGACGGCTGGGACAGTGACAAGCTTTCTGAAATCGGCAAAGAAGCTGTGAACGGAAACTACTATTCAAATCACTACACGACAGAGTCCACAGATCCTGCGGTGACTGAGTTCATCAAAAAATTCAAAGCGAAATACAACGAGACTCCAGATGCCTTGGCAGCTTTGGGTTACGACGCGGGAAAAATCTTGGCGGCGGCCATTGAGCGTGCTCCCGACTTGTCAGGTAAGTCTATTCGTGATGAACTAGCTAAGACGAAAGATTTTGCAGGTGTGACAGGCAAAATCACTTTGAATGAAAATCGCGACGCTGTGAAAAGTGCGGTGATCATTCAAGTAGACGGTAACAACCGCAAATTTATTACGACGATCACGCCATAAGGACGGTGCATGCAGGATTTCATACAACACATTATCAATGGTATCAGTCTTGGCTCTATTTACGCACTGATCGCCCTTGGTTACACGATGGTGTATGGAATCCTGAAAATGATCAACTTCGCCCACTCCGATGTTTACATGGTGGGTGCCTTTGCCGCTTATTATTTCGCCCGCTGGATCGGCATTGAAAACAACCCGGGCATTTCTTCTCTGATCACTCTTTTAATCGTTTCGATGATCTGTTGCAGTATTCTAGGTCTGGTCATTGAACGTCTGGCTTACCGCCCTCTTCGAAATTCACCAAAATTAAATATTCTGATTACGGCTATCGGTGTGAGTTTGTTCCTGGAATATTCGGGACAAGTTGTATTTGGTGCGGATCCTAAAGTCTTCCCTTCCGTGATAAATGACTTTGTCTTATTCAACATCGGTAACGTCGAACTCAAATCTTTTGATGTGACTGTTCTTGTTGTCAGCATCATTGCGATGCTCGCTTTAAATTTTCTTATCTTTAAAACTAAAATCGGTCGTGCGATGCGCGCCGTAAGCAGCAATGCTTCTGTCGCCAGCCTTCTTGGTGTAAATCCGGATCGCATCATTGCGTTTACTTTCGTGGTGGGCTCTTCGTTGGCCGGCGTCGGCAGCGTTCTTGTGGGAATGAAATATCCTAAAATCGATCCTTTGATGGGAATGATGATTGGGATGAAGGCTTTTGTCGCCGCCGTATTGGGTGGAATTGGTAATTTAGGTGGCGCCGTTTTAGGCGCTTTGATTATGGGCCTTTCAGAAGAAATGGTCGTAGCTTATCTTTCCAGTACATATCGTGACGCCCTGGCTTTCGGTATTTTGATCGTGATCTTGATCTTTAAGCCTGCAGGGCTTTTAGGTAAATACTCGGTGGAGAAAGTTTAATGATTAAGTCACTAAAATCTCCCCTGCTCGCTTTTTTGGTTCTTTGTGGTTTAGGTTTCATTCTTGATTTTGGAATAAATGCTTACTTCCAACTCATCTTGCTTTTTGCTTTAGTGAACTGTCTGCTTTCTATGAGCTTGAATCTGGTTAATGGTTACACAGGACAGTTTTCCTTGGGACATGCGGGATTCATGGCGATTGGCGCTTATTTTTCTGCTTACGCCAACACTCATTGGGATTTAATTCCTCCGTCATTTCAAGCCGTGGAATATTTTATTTATGCTTTAGGCGGCGGTTTATTAGCAGCGGTGGCTGGGTTCTTAGTGGGGCTTCCTTCCTTAAGACTTAAAGGGGACTATCTTGCAATCGTGACTTTGGGCTTCGGAGAAATCATTCGCGTGGCCCTGCTTAATATGGATTTCTTAGGCGGCCCTCGTGGTTACTCAGGGATTCCCGGTTTTGGTTCCTTTTTGTTTTCGTTTATCTTTGCGTCCGTGTGGTTAGTGATTTGCTTTTTCACGATCTGGCGTGTGATGCACTCCACTTACGGCCGCGGTTTTTTAAGTGTGCGTGAAGATGAAATCGCCGCTGAAGCCATGGGCATCAACACAACTCGCATGAAAGTTCGCTCCTTCGTACTTTCCAGTTTCTTTGCGGGTGTTGCGGGCTCTTTGTTCGCACATTTCACGAACTTTATTAATCCTTCCTCATTTACTTTCCTTTTGAGTGTTAATGCCGTGATCATGGTGGTTTTGGGCGGCATGGGATCTATGACCGGCTCGATTGTTGCCGCTATCGTTTTAACAATACTGCCAGAAGCTTTGCGTCCCTTGCAGGAATTTACCGGCGTAGACCTGCGCATGGTCATTTACTCTTTGCTTTTGATCCTGGTTATGATTCTTCGCCCGAAAGGACTTTTCGGCGAAAAAGAAATCACCGATGTTTGGAGAAAATATGTCCGACGTTCTGCTTGAGGCGCGTAAGATCACCATGCAGTTCGGCGGTTTGAAGGCTGTCGACTCATTAGAGTTTAAAATCCGCAAAGGTCAGCTTGCTGGATTGATCGGTCCTAATGGAGCGGGTAAAACGACGGTCTTTAATATGTTAACCGGCGTTTATCAGCCCACTCATGGCGACGTCGCTCTTGAAGGTAAATCTTTAAAAGGTCTGAGACCTTATGAGATCTCTCATCATGGAGTCACTCGTACTTTTCAGAACATCCGTCTTTTTAAAGGCCTTACGGTTTTAGACAATGTTCTGATTGCGGGCCATCAACACATGCATTACGGGCTTTTCGATACTCTTTTGCAAACATCCCGCTTCCGCAAAGCAGAAAAAGACTTGCAGGAAAAGGCGATGAGCCTGCTTAAAATTTTTCATTTGGATGAAAAAGCGCACAAGCCGGCAAACTCGCTCCCCTACGGAGAACAACGAAAGCTTGAGATTGTTCGCGCGCTTGCAACGGACCCTAAAATTATTCTTTTAGATGAACCCGCCGCCGGTATGAATCATTCTGAAACTCATCATTTGATGGAGACTATCGCAAAAATTCGTGAAGAGTTTAAGCTGACTGTCCTTTTGATCGAGCATGATATGAAACTGGTGATGGGCATCTGCGAAAATATCATCGTCTTAGACCACGGTGTGAAAATCGAGGAAGGCGATCCCCAAAAAGTGCAAGGCTCCCAAAAAGTGATCGAAGCTTATCTTGGTGTGGAGGAAAAAGAATGAGTTCTCCTCTTTTAACTGTCGAAAATCTGGAAGTCTTCTATGGCTCTATTCAGGCCTTAAAAGGGGTTAGTTTTTACGTCAACGAAGGGGAAGTCGTTTCTTTAATCGGCGCCAATGGTGCAGGTAAAACAACGACCTTAAGAGCTATTTCAGGCCTTGTCCCTGTTCAGGGACAAATCTCATTCGCGAATCAGAATCTGGTTAAAGTTCCGACGCACAAACGCGTGAATCTGGGCATTGCACAATCTCCCGAAGGTCGCGGAGTCTTTCCGCAAATGAGTGTTTACGAAAATCTTGAAATGGGGGCTTATGCCCGCTCTGATAAAGCACAGGTAAAAACAGATCTCGAGATGTGCTTTGAGCTTTTTCCTCGTCTCAAAGAGCGTATAGCGCAAATGGCCGGCACTCTTTCTGGTGGTGAACAACAGATGCTCGCCATCAGCCGTGCTTTAATGTGCAAACCGAAGCTACTGCTTTTGGATGAGCCTTCGTTAGGTTTGGCCCCTTTAATTGTCGCGCAGATTTTTGAAATTGTGAAAAAACTGAATAAAGAAGGAATGACGATTCTTTTAGTGGAACAGAACGCGCGCATGGCTTTAAAGATCTCTCAGCGCGCTTATGTTTTGGAAACCGGCCGCGTCGTTATGCAGGATTCAGCTCAGAATCTTCTGAACAACGACGAGGTCCGTAAGTCTTACTTGGGCGTTTAAGCTCGGTTTTTTTCGACCACTGCGCCCGTAATCATCATAAATGCCAACAAACGGAAGACGAAGACATAAGTATGAACTTCGTTTTCACTTTGAATAAACACAAAGATAAACCGTTCAATAGCCAACAAAAAAAAGGCTAAAGAAAATAAAAGAAAAAAGTGATCGGCGGTCTTTCTCCAAAATTTGAGGAAGAAAGTGCCGGCGGCTATCGACGCCATCATCACGGCGCCATACAGAAACTGATTAAATTCTTGATTGTCCATATTACACCGTATCCCAAATCAAACCGTAAATAAACGAAGCCATCGCCACGAAAATAATCACCGCGCGGATCGTAGACAGGTCATAACTGGGTCCCAATTGAAAATCGACCGAAAGTAAGATGTTGTTTATAGCGATTCCGACAAAGCAGGCGCTGCTCCAAAAAAGAAGTCTTGTGCGATTGCTAAGATAGGCCCGCATTAACATAAATGCACAGAAGGTGCTCATAACCGAACAAAGAAGATAGACCACGAATGCCATAACTAGTCCTTCTTAATCTTAAAGGCATTCGCGAAGTCGCGGATGCTATCAATAGGTTGAGAATAAATAAATCCAATAACAGAAGATCGACGATTGGCGTAGAGCTCTTCCAATCGATTGAGGATCTCCATTTGTTTGGAATCTGCAGGGAATTCGTAGCCCCCGCCATTATTTACGATTAATTTTGCTGCCGCCAACTCTGCAAGCTGTGATGAGGCGTAAGATACGTTCGTTCGCATTTCAGAACTAATGTCTTCTGCGCGCCACGCTTTCGTCGAATCCCGCTTCATCAACAGTAAAACTTCTAACAGAGAAACCGAGCTGATATACCTTCGAATAAACTCGCGGATATCATCAGGTATCTCACCGGACATGAGCATCCCCTTCCTTAGTTTGATTAGGATTGAACTTCGAAAGATGCTCAATCAGAACGTTGAACTCCACCGGCTTAGCAAGGTGTTCTGTGCAACCGGCGTTAATACTTTTTTCTCGCTCTTCTCGCAAAGCGTGCGCGGACAGAGCTATGATGGGAGCTTTAAAACTTTGAGCTCTTAGAAGACGTGTCGCCTCATAGCCATCCATCAATGGCATTTGAATGTCCATTAAAACGGCGTCGTAGCTGTTCTTCAAAGCTTTGGTGATTCCTTCTTGACCGTTGTTAGCCACATCGACGTGCGCTCCTGCAATATTTAGAAAGTGAACCATCAAAGCCTGGTTATCTAGAACATCCTCTACCAAAAGCACTTTCATGCCTTTTAAACGGCCATCGCTGATTTCAGAAATGCCTTTTCTTTTACGTTGAATTCCAAATTCCAAATTCGAGATGAAGTTCCCTTTGATGACCGGCTCTGCATGGATGACCACCAAGAACTTACTGCCTTTTCCCCGTTCACTTTCTTCCAATTTAACGTCGCCACCCATAGCGCGAGCCAATTGACGAGAAAGTGCCAGTCCTAATCCAGTTCCACCAAACTTACGCGTGGTTGAACCGTCTTCCTGAACAAACGGTTGGAAAAGCTTGGAGGCGTGTTCCGGTGCGATACCTACGCCGGAATCAGAAATAAGAAACCGCATTTCATCATTCTGCCATTCAACGTCTAAGTGAACAAATCCGTGACTCGTGAACTTCAAAGAGTTTCCGACCAGATTTAAAAGAATTTGTCTTAGGCGTGTAGGATCCGAATAGATCGAACGCGGAATTGAATTTATCAGTTTGATTTCAAAGTCCAAGCCCTTGTCGGCAGCCTGAAGATTTAAGAGATTTTTCAGGTCATCAAGCAATGCCGACATATTGACTTCCACATGTTCAATAGTCATGTGTCCTGACTCAACTTTGGAAATATCTAAAATTTCATCAATGATCTTTAAAAGCTGGCTGGCATTTCTTTGTACCGTATGAATGCAGTCAATACGATCTTCTGAGGTTTGATTTGGTTCTAACATCAGTTCGGTGAAACCCAGAATGGCATTCATTGGCGTGCGAATCTCATGGCTCATGTTCGCCAGGAAACTGGTTTTTGAAAGATTCGCGGCTTTAGCCTCTTTTTCCGCCTGAATAAGTCGAATTTCCGCCATCTTTCGATCATGGATATCAGTACAAGTTCCCAACCAGCTTTGTGCTTGTCCGAATTGATTAAGTTCGGAAACAGCCTTCACCCAGAACCAACGCTGTTCACCATCGTGCTTGGTGATACGACATTCGCATTCAAACGAACTGCCGTCTGCCATAGCTTGCATCCAAGTCTTTAAAAAATGAGGTAGGTCTTCACTGACAAAGGCTGCTTGCCATCCGCTGCCGAAACTTTTTTCTAAAGAAAGTCCGGTGTAATCACTCCAACCTTTGTTGAAGTAATCCAAAGTTCCGTCCCCGCGCGCACGCCACACCATATGAGGAATCGCGTCTGCAAGATTTCGGTAACGCTTCAGACTTTCGTTTTCTAATTCTGTCAGACGTAAATAGCGCTCGCGGCGTTCACTTTCGCGAATCGTTTCAGCTTGCGCCTGTAGTTGGCGATTTTTTTTGAAGAGCTCAATGAACACGCTGACTTTTGAACGCAAAATCTGCGGCTCAAAAGGTTTGAAGATATAGTCCACCGCTCCGGCTTCGTATCCGCGATAAATATAGCGTTCGTCTTTATTAATCGCCGTTACAAAAATAATCGGCGTGAGTTTGTATTTTTCGTGCTTACGAATCAAAGCGGCGGTTTCGAAACCATCAAGCTCTGGCATTTGCACGTCTAATAGAATCACACCGAAGTCATAAAGATTCAAAAGATCCAATGCCTCGCGACCTGACTGAGCCTTCACCAAGTTCACGCCGGGCATATCCAGCACGGCTTCCAAGGTGATAAGCCCGTCGATACGGTCATCGACTATTAAAATGTCTACGAGGCTCTGATCTTTACGCATAACTAGTTCATTTTTTCTTTATTCGGCAACCAAGAGTACATGACTGATAGCAAATGTGCTTCGTCAACCGGCTTCGTGACATAGTCCGAAGCTCCGGCTTCGATACATTTCTCTCTGTCACCCTTCATCGCTTTTGCGGTCAATGAAATGATTGGCAAATTCGCAAACTGAGGAAGTGTGCGGATTTCGCGAGTCGCTTCCAATCCATCCATCTCTGGCATCATTGTGTCCATCAAAACCAGATCCGTATCTGGGTTTTCGGTAAGTACTTTGATCCCTTGTTTGCCATTTTCGGCGAAGACCACATTCATGCCACGCATTTTCAACACACTGGAAAGAGCGAAAACGTTACGAACATCGTCATCGACAATCAGAACTTTTCTTCCCGTGAAATCGGCGTTAACCGGCAATGGCTGCGCTTGAGTGCTTTCGTCCGCCTCTATACCAACACTTTGAGATTCCGCGCCCGTGTATTTTAAAGGCAGAACCAAAGTGAAGCTACTGCCCACGCCCGGTTGGCTTTGGACTTCGATCACACCGCCTAAGAGACGAGCGATCTCTCGGCTGATCGTCAACCCTAAACCAGTTCCACCGTATTTACGGCTTGTTGTACCATCGGCTTGTTGGAAGGCTTCAAAGATCAGTTTTTGTTTTTCTAGTGGAATACCGATACCGGTGTCTGTCACTCGGAACACAATGGCGCCTTTGGACTTACCACCTTCGCCACCAAACTCACGACGAGTCTTGTCCCAAAGCACTTCCAACTTCACTTGTCCTTTTTCAGTGAACTTGAAGGCATTAGATAAAAGATTCTTCAAAATCTGTTGCAGACGGTTTTCATCCGTATACATGTTCTTTGGAAGATCTGTGCTGGTTTCGATCACGAAATCCAAACCTTTGTGCTCTGCCACCGGACGGAATGTTTGCTCGATGTATTCTTGAACTTCTTTGAGTGGTACCGCCTTTGGCGTAACAGGCATTTTTCCTGCTTCCACTTTTGAAAGATCAAGGATCTCATTGATCAATGCCAATAAATCTTGTCCCGCAGAATGCACCGTACTTGCAAACTTCACTTGTTCGGCACTGAGGTTTTTATCTTTATTGTCCGCCAATGTTTTTGACAGGATCAACAAGCTATTAAGCGGCGTGCGAAGCTCGTGGGACATGTTCGCCAGGAACTCGGATTTGTACTTCGAAATAAGTGACAACTGTTCCGCTTTTTCTTCGAGTGAGCGGGATGCCAGCTCCACCTCTTGGTTTTTGACTTCCAAAAGTTTCGCTTTTTCTTCCAGTTCTTTTGCTTGAGCCTCCAATTCCGCGTTGGAACGTTTCAACTCTTGCAGAAGTTCTTCTGTTCTCATACTTGACGAGATCATATTTAGGATAACACCGACGGAATCCATCAACTGATCCAAGAAGTTGATGTAGTTCTGAGTGAAAGGAATAACTGAAGCCAACTCAATAACGGCTTTTAATTCACCCTCGAACAGAACCGGAAGCACGATCACATTGCGCGGTTTTTCCTCAACAATGCTCGAACTGATTTTTACATAGTCATCTGGAGGAGAAATCAAAAGAATACGTTTTTTCTCAAACGCACATTGACCTACCAGACCTTCTTTAAGTTTGTATTTATTAGAAACATTTCTTCTTTCCGTGAATGCGTAGCTCGCAATCAGATTCAAGACTGTTTCATTGCCTTCTGTTTCCGCCATGAAGAACGTACCGTGACGTGCATCCACCAGCGGAGTCAGTTCAGACATGATTAATTGAGCCACTGAGGTCACAGAACGTTGACCTTGCATCATTCCCGAGAATTTCGCGAGGTTCGTTTTCAACCAGTCTTGCTCTTGGTTCTTTTGAGTCGTGTCTTTCAGATTCGAGATCATCTGATTGATGTTCTCTGAAAGGGCCGCAACCTCACCTTGAGCTTCAACTGTGATAGAACGAGTTAAATCCCCTTTCGTTACCGCCGTCGATACTTCGGCGATGGCACGAACTTGTGTCGTTAAGTTTCCGGCAAGCTGATTCACGTTGTCGGTCAAGTCTTTCCACGTACCTGAAGCACCCGGAACTTTCGCTTGTCCGCCCAGTTTACCTTCAATACCCACCTCACGAGCCACCGTTGTGACCTGGTCAGAGAATGTACGAAGTGTGTCTGTCATCGAGTTGATCGTTTCCGCAAGAGCGGCCACTTCCCCTTTGGCTTCAAGAACGAATTTTTGATTCAGGTCACCTTCCGCAACTGCGGTAACGACCTTCACGATACCGCGAACTTGTTTTGTTAAGTTCGACGCCATGAAGTTTACGTTGTCTGTTAAGTCTTTCCACGTGCCGGCAACCCCTGGTACGTGCGCTTGAGCTCCTAGTTTACCTTCGACACCCACTTCACGTGCCACCGTAGATACTTGATCTGCGAATGTACGAAGCGTGTCTGTCATCGAGTTGATCGTTTCCGCAAGAGCGGCCACTTCCCCTTTGGCTTCAAGAACGAATTTTTGATTCAAGTCACCATTGGCAACGGCAGTAACGACTTTCACGATACCACGAACTTGCATTGTTAAGTTCGACGCCATGAAGTTCACGTTGTCTGTTAAATCTTTCCAAGTACCAGACACACCTTTTACGTCCGCCTGTCCACCCAGTTTACCTTCAGTACCTACCTCTTTTGCCACACGAGTCACCTCGGCAGCGAACGAGTTCAACTGATCCACCATCACGTTGATCGTATTTTTAAGCTCTAGGATTTCGCCTTTCGCATCAACGGTGATTTTTTGTGACAAGTCACCCTTTGCTACGGCCGTTGTTACTTTGGCGATATTACGAACTTGGGCTGTCAGATTTCCCGCAAGACCATTTACGTTATCCGTTAAGTCTTTCCATGTACCGGAAACACCTTTTACTTCGGCTTGTCCGCCCAGTTTACCTTCCGTACCTACTTCTTTCGCCACACGAGTCACCTCGGCAGCAAACGAGTTCAACTGATCCACCATCACGTTGATCGTATTTTTAAGCTCCAGGATTTCACCTTTTGCATCAACGGTGATTTTTTGTGACAAGTCACCTTTTGCAACGGCTGTCGTTACTTTTGCGATGTTACGTACTTGCGCCGTCAGATTTCCAGCAAGACTATTTACGTTATCAGTTAAGTCTTTCCACGTACCCGAAACTCCACGAACCTCTGCTTGTCCGCCCAGTTTACCCTCAGTACCTACCTCTTTCGCAACACGAGTCACTTCGGCTGCGAAGGAGTTCAACTGATCCACCATCGTATTGATTGTATTTTTTAATTCGAAGATCTCGCCTTTGGCATCAACGGTGATTTTTTGTGACAAGTCACCTTTAGCTACGGCCGTTGTTACTTTCGCGATGTTACGTACTTGCGCTGTTAAGTTTCCAGCTAGACCGTTCACATTATCAGTAAGGTCTTTCCATGTACCGGAAACCCCTTTTACTTCGGCTTGTCCGCCCAACTTACCTTCAGTACCCACCTCTTTCGCAACACGAGTCACCTCGGCAGCGAAGGAGTTTAACTGGTCCACCATGACGTTGATCGTATTTTTTAATTCAAAGATTTCGCCTTTGGCATCAACGGTGATTTTTTGTGACAAGTCACCTTTTGCAACCGCAGTTGTTACCTTTGCGATATTACGTACTTGATCTGTTAAGTTGCCCGCTAAGCTATTTACGTTGTCTGTTAAGTCTTTCCACGTACCGGAAACTCCGCGAACTTCTGCTTGTCCACCCAGTTTACCTTCAGTACCCACCTCTTTCGCGACGCGAGTCACCTCGGCAGCAAACGAGTTCAACTGGTCCACCATCGTATTGATTGTATTTTTCAGTTCAAGGATTTCACCTTTAGCATCAACTGTGATCTTTTGAGATAAGTCGCCTGTCGCAACCGCTGTTGTTACTTTCGCGATGTTACGTACTTGCGCCGTTAAGTTTCCAGCAAGACCGTTTACGTTGTCTGTTAAGTCTTTCCAAGTACCAGACACACCTTTTACGTCGGCCTGACCACCTAGTTTACCTTCAGTACCCACCTCTTTCGCGACACGAGTCACCTCGGCGGCGAACGAACGCAGTGTATCCACCATCGTATTGATGGTGTCTTTCAGTTCTAAGATTTCGCCTTTGGCGTCAACCGTGATCTTTTGTGATAAGTCACCGTTGGCAACGGCCGTTGTTACTTTTGCGATATTACGTACTTGCGCTGTTAAGTTGTTCGCAAGACCATTTACGTTGTCCGTTAGATCTTTCCAAGTACCAGACACACCTTTTACATCAGCCTGACCACCCAAACGACCTTCCGTACCTACTTCCTTCGCAACACGCGTCACCTCGGCCGCGAATGAGTTCAACTGATCCACCATCACGTTGATTGTATTTTTTAGTTCTAAGATTTCACCGCGAGCATCGACTGTGATTTTTTGTGACAAGTCACCGTTGGCAACGGCTGTTGTTACCTTCGCGATGTTACGTACTTGCGCCGTTAAGTTATTCGCAAGACCATTTACGTTGTCTGTTAAATCTTTCCATGTACCAGAAACACCTTTTACGTCCGCCTGACCACCTAGACGACCTTCCGTACCTACTTCCTTCGCAACGCGCGTTACCTCGGCCGCGAATGATGAAAGCTGATCCACCATGACGTTGATTGTATTTTTCAGCTCGAAGATCTCGCCCTTGGCGTCAACCGTGATTTTTTGTGACAAGTCACCCTTTGCCACGGCCGTAGTTACTTTTGCGATGTTACGTACCTGGTCGGTCAAGTTGCCCGCAAGGCTGTTTACATTGTCTGTTAAGTCTCTCCAAATACCAGAAGCACCGCGAACATCTGCTTGTCCGCCCAGCTTTCCTTCGGTACCCACCTCTTTCGCAACACGCGTTACCTCTGAGGCAAATGAATTCAGCTGATCCACCATGGCATTCACCGTGGTACCAATACGCAAGAATTCTCCTTTTACCGCACGAGATTCAATTTCTAAGGACATCTTTTGTGACAAGTCGCCTTTTGCCACGGAGGTGATAACACGCGCAACCTCTTGTGTTGGTTGCACAAGATCCCCGATAAGAAGATTCACGGAATCTACGCTTGTCGCCCAAGCTCCACGCACCGAACCCATCGACACACGTTCATTCATCTTACCTTCAAGGCCGACGGTGCTTCGCACTCTGACGAATTCGTTGGCCATGTTTTCGTTGAGTTCAATGATGTCATTTAATACTTCACCGATTTCGGCGATGATGCCTTCTTGCCCAACAGGCATACGCACCGCAAAGTCACCGCGGCGCACAGCTTTTACTGTGAACAAGAGTTGGCGCAGTTGCTCTTTCGGGTTTGTGTCTGTTGGCAATTCAAAATTCAGAAAGGTTGACGGTGCGACATTTTTTTTGTCGACTGACGAAAATTCTTTCATCTTCATGGGTTTCGCGGGTGATTTAGAATTCTTTTTTCCGGAACGACTTTTTGCTTCTACGTGCGTATCAAGCTTCGCCACAAGATCTCTCCTTAGTTCGAGACATCTTCGAATAAACATTATGCAAATTTAAACATGTAGACAAAACACAAAGTCTTACGTGGATTTAATTTAATGGGCTACAGAGGGTCAATTACGCAAGCGTAACTTGTAACCTTCTTGTTTTTTGCAGATCTTCCGCGCCCTCTTTTCAGAGGGAGACCGACAGCATTTCCGATAATTTGGATTGCAAAACAATGCCCAAAAAAGCCTTGTGACAAAGAATTTTACAGCCCAAAAGGTTCAAGTTGAACGCAGCCTTTCTTCTTTATAGGTACAAGGATTGCTTCCTCATATTCACCACTTAGCTGAAGGAGCTGTTCCATGAAAATCTATATTCCGGCGTTGATCACAACACTTTTAGCAGCCATGACCGTGCATGCAGCGACAACATCTGGAAGCATCGGGGTTTCACTGACGATCGTTGATGCGGGAAAGACCTCTTCTAGCGCGCCCACAAGCCCTTCGGATCTTCACAGTGTGAAGTCCTTAAGTGTTCTGACCGATGCTGCGAATGGCGCCATGATTGACGTTTTATTGAACGGACAAAAGATCGCGTCTGTCCCTTCGCAAAACGGCGTTATCCATTTCAATGTCGACCTGCAAGATGCTGAAAGCATCAATTTCGCATTTAAGTCCAATGGTAAAACCGTCCATGTTTTACAGACCTACTACAAGCAAGGTGACCATTCGATCACCCCCCAAATGAGTAAAAAAACCTATCGCCAGCAAATCCCAACAACGGATGCTCAAGGACGTTCTTCAACTCGAGAAATAGACGTTCAAGTCATCGAAATTTCTTACTAGGGACGTTTCTGATTTTTTGCCGAGTCGTCGCCACTTGAGATCTCGGCCTCTTTGGATTTTCGACGAGATTCCATATAGAAGAAAAGTGATACAAAGAAAATCAGGGGAATAAATATAAATAGAAGATTCAAGAACTTTTCACCAAGTTCCATAGGGCATCCTTTCTGTAAAGGATGGCGACCCTACCATCAAAAAACTTTCGCGAAATTCCTTCGCGAAACCCTTGGTGTATTCGAATTTAAAATAAGCTTACTACAAAGCGAATTCTGACAACAGGATAAAGCGCACCGAAGTGCGCTTTATTAGGACATCTTTTGCAAAAGAACTTCGAATTCAGTGCCTTTTCCGTCTTTAACGGGACTTTTGACAGACACTTTTCCATCGTGCGCTTCCACTACGGCTTTTACGAATGTAAGGCCCAAACCCATTCCGTATTCAGAACGGCTCTTATCGCTGCGATAAAGCTTTTGAAAGATCGCACCGTGCTCTTCAGCAGCAATACCCGGACCGGTGTCAGTCACACGCAGAATCACGTTTTCAGTTTGATTGATTGTTTCAATCAACACTTCGCCACCCGATGGAGTGTACTTGTGAGCATTATCTAAAAGATTGGCGATCACTCGACTGATAAGTCGCGCGTCCACCATAGCCCAGTCATGAGCATCCAGCTTCACACTGATCTTAATATCTTTTTCTTCAAAAGCCATTTCGTACAGGCTCATGATCTCTTCAACCAATTGGCTGATAAATTTCTTTTCTAGCTTCAGTTTTTTACTGCGGTTTTCTGCCTCAGTAATATCCGTCAAAACCTGCAAGAAATTAAGAATCTTGTCTGAGTTTTCAAAACAGCTTTGCAAAGCTTCACGATAAGTTTCGATATCACCTTCGGCTTGCAATGCCAGTTCGGCTCGACCGCGCAGACGGGTCACCGGCGTTCGAATATCGTGGGCTAAGTGATCAAAAGCTTCTTTCAAGCCGTTAACAAGATTTTCGATTTTATCGAGCATCTTATTGCAAAGAATTTTTAGCTCTTCCAACTCATCATCGCTGCCGCCGATCGGCACGCGCGTCGATAAAGAGCCACCTTCGATCTTTTTCATGGAAGTCAGAAGCTCACGCACCGGACTTAAAGTTTTATTCGAAAGGAACAAGCCCCCTAAGAAACCCACCAAAGCCACCGGCAATAGCAGCCACCAGAATATCTTCTGCAGATTGCGTAATTGAACGCCCATGCCTTCTGTGCTTTTAGCAACGAAAAGACGATTGCCATCTTTCAGCGTTTTACCAAACACCAAAAGACTGTCATTCCCCTTTGCTTCGGGCATCACGAAATCAAAATGCGGAGACTTTTGATTGATAACCTCGGACTTCACATCCTCAAAATCCACATTCGTACCGGAAACCGGTTCGTGAATAAAAAGGACGTCTCCTCGCGA
The DNA here is from genome assembly GCF_001592755.1 of Bdellovibrio bacteriovorus. Classification (NCBI taxonomy): domain Bacteria; kingdom Pseudomonadati; phylum Bdellovibrionota; class Bdellovibrionia; order Bdellovibrionales; family Pseudobdellovibrionaceae; genus Bdellovibrio; species Bdellovibrio bacteriovorus. Next base: position 53,420 of record NZ_LUKF01000001.1, read on the forward strand.
GTTCACCAAACTCACCAGTAAAGAGGCATTCTGATCATAACCAGGGACATAAGAAAAATAGTCCGTCAGCTCTTTGAGACCGCGCATCTCGATACGATTGCGGTATTCTTCGAGTTTAGCTTCCAATACCAGTCGTTCCTGATTTTGCAGGGCGTGACTTATTTGAAAGTACAGGAAGCTAAATATGACAGTGGAACTAAGGATCAGCACTAAAGAGTACGCTAAGGTCAATTTAGTGCTGATTCGGAAAAGAGTCGGCTTAAGACGACTTAAGAACATATCCTACACCTCTGACCGTATAAATAAGTCGTGTAGGGAAATCCTTCTCTAACTTGTTTCTTAAACGGCATACCAATACGTCTACCACGTTTGTTTGTGGATCGAAATCATAGTTCCAAACTTCCTTAAGGATCGTTTGTTTTCCGATGATTTTATTTGGATTGCTCATGAATAGATCTAGAAGAACGAATTCTCTTTCTTGAAGATCCAACTTGCGACCCGCACGTACGACTTCACGATTCAATCGGTTCAACTTCAAATCTTGGAAAACCAATTGAGTCACTTCAGAAGCTTTTTGCGCGCGCTTCAAAAGATTTTTAACGCGGATTTGCAACTCAGCCATTGCAAAAGGTTTAGTAAGGTAGTCATCACCACCCATGCTTAAACCTTTTAAACGGTCATCTAATTCGCGCAAGGCGCTAAGGATTAAGATTGGCGTGTTCACTTCTTTTTCGCGCAAAGACTTTGCGAATGTGTAACCGTCCATCTCAGGAAGCATTAGATCAAGTACGATGATGTCGTAATGATTTGTCAAAGCTCTCTCGTAAGCGCGGCGGCCGTTAGCTTCAACTTCCACTTCGCCTTCAAGTTCCCCTAAGCCCTGTTTCACGATCGTTGCGATTTCGTTATCGTCTTCAACTACTAAGCATCTCATACAGAGTCACCTTTGTTACGTTCATGTTATTTCTGAGCCCAAGGATATAACAGGTTTGTCTCTAAACAAAAGTCGGAAATGTAATAAAACCCCGTAAACACAGCATTATTACATACATTTAACGGACGTCTCATTTTGGATTGCAAACTTAAAATCAAACGGTGCCGTAATCATGATTGCATAAATGAGATTTCGCATTTACGGCAAGGCGCGAAAAATAAAAAACGGGCTCCTGGTCAGAGAGCCCGTCGACATGGTCATTAGGTTTTAGATCAGATTATTATCTCTTAAGCTGGATAACCTCGTTCAAAAGTTCATCTGTCGTCGTGATTGTCTTCGCGTTGGCTTGGAAACCACGTTGATTTTGGATCATGTTTACGAATTCTGTCGCCAAGTCTACTGTTGATCTCTCAAGAGATTTAGCAAACAACTTACCGCGACCAGCTGAACCCGGGCCACCCAAAGAAGCCGCACCAGAGTCTCTAGATTCTTTCAAACGGTTGTTACCAACTTTGAAAAGAGCTTCTGGATTTTCGAATTTCGCAAGAGCGATCTGAGCAAGGTCAGAAGCTTGTCCATTCGAGTAAACTGCCGTCAAGATACCTTCGTCATTGAATGACAAACCAGTGATCGTTCCGGCCGCTGCACCATCTTGGTGCCAAGAGATCAAGTCAGAGTTTTTACCGTACTGCTTAGTACCTTCCAAACCTTTACCGCCATCTTTAATAGCGTCACCGAAATTGATCTTAACTTGTTGGTCTTGAAGAGCACCACCTTTGAAGTTGAAGTTCGCCTCTGTCGTTTCTTGGCTGTCAAGTTTACCGTCTACCGTGAACGTCAACTTACCAGCACATACTTGAGACAACAGTCCGTCTTCGCCACCAGTGACTTCTTTACCGTCAACAAGGCCTTTGAATTCCCACTCACGGTCAGCCACTTTATTGAAGAAGAAACTTACCAAGTGTTTATTACCTTGAGAGTCAAACATCTCTACACCCGTAGAGTAGTGAGAAGTGGAATATGGATCTTTGATATCAAATTTCTTAGTCGCTTCCATGCGCGAGTCTAAGTTCAGATCCAATTTCAATTCTTTTGTCGCTTTTGCTGGGATCAACGCGCGAGGGAACTTGATATCTGTCATTTTGTTAACGATATTGCCCTTCTCGTCTGTCGAGAAACCTTGAACTTTTTGGTTGTCGTTCGTTACCAAGTAACCTTCACGGTCAAAGTGGAAAGAACCATCACGAGTGTAAGATTCGCCATCGGAACCTTTTACTTTGAAGTAACCGTCACCCGAAATTGCCAAGTCAGTGACTTTTTCTGTGGCGTCGATATTACCTTGAGTCAAGATTGGGTTTACTGCACCGATCTTCACACCGCGACCGATTTGGTTACCACCAAGAATACCTTTTAAGTTTTTAGAAATAATATCTTGGAATTCTGCACGGCTTGCTTTGAAACCGATAGTGTTCGCGTTGGCGATGTTGTCCCCGATAACGCCCAAAGCTTCGCCTTGCGCAGTCATACCAGACACACCCGTGTAAAGAGATGAAAGAATACCCATGTGACCTCCATGTCGTTGGCGTCTTCATTCGGAATCCGCCGTTTGGAGGGCCTCCTCTACGAGGACCAGCCCTAAAATTATTTAATTTTTCAAACAAAAGCTAACTAAGCCCGTCCACTCTGTTAACTTCCCACATCCGCTCTTCCTGAGCTTCTGTGTTCTTGCGTCCTAGATAACTACTGTTGAGTCGATGTTCGTGAACACATTTTCTTTCAATGCGTTCTTATCCATCACCGTCACAACGGTATTATTCTTCACGCTGACGATCAGTGCCGAGTCATTCATTAACACTAATGAATCCTTGGAACCTTTCGCCGCCGCTCTCGAGATCGCGTCTTGCAGCTTCGTGATGTCCTCAGGTGAATAACTAATCCCCCGAGTTCTCATGCGCTCAATCGCGTGATTCGAGAACTTCACTCCTTCAGCAGCCTTGGCAAGGCCTTGAGGATTTACTTGTCCAACATTCTGAGGCGTTACGCCCGAGATGTTGTTCAAGGTGTCCTTGAAGGAAGGTCCCTTACCCAAGTCAGGTTGTTTTATTTTCCCTGGCTGGCTCGGAACAAGTTGGTCGAATGTTTGTATCTTCTTTAAATCTACCATTACTTCGCTGTCTCCTTAGCGATCTTCTCCATCATGTCGCGGGACAAACCCACATTCTTCATGATATTCGATTTTGCCGTAGGAGCGCTAGCAGTGGAAGATGTTTGTTGAACAACATTCCCCTCTTTTTCAGTTTGTCCTAGGGCATCATCTTTCTTCAAGTCTAGGTTTGTAACATCATTTATTTTCTGGTCGTTGCTCATAAGACGAGGGTCTGTGATCTTCTTCACGTCAGAGAAACGAATCGCCTGATTTCCCACGTGAAGAACAGGGCCTTCTGGTGAATAACTCACGCCTGTGATCATTCCTTCGAAGTCTGTTTTCAATCCCATTTTTTTACCATCGCCTGTTTTTGCTTCTGCGATGAATTGATATTCTCCCGGAGGAGCTTTCATTGCTTTTTCATCCTCACCGTTCCAAGTCAGTTTGTTTTCGCCTGGCTTCAAACCTTTGAGGTTGTATGAACGAACAATGTTTCCTTCGGCATCACGAACTTTCACACTTACTTCCGCCGCTTCCATTGGAAGATTGAATTTGAAATCGTGCTCTTTATCATTCACGCCACGAACAACTTTTGAAGAATCACCTGACACGGCTTTACCGATCAAGTTCAACGCTTGGAAACTTTCTGTTGGTTTCTGTCCGTTTTTCAATTCTTCCAATGTTCTGTTCATGTTCTGCATTTGCTCGAGAGACGAGAAGTTCGCAAGCTGTGCCGCCATCTCGTGACTCTTCATTGGATTCGTCGGATCTTGGTTTTTCATTTGCGTCAGCATCAACTTGAAGAAAGCATCTTTATCCAAGTTGGGATTTCCCGTCGTGCGGGCTTTTTTCGCCGGATCCGTCCAATTGGCATCAACGATTTTATTTAAAACTTCGCCGACGTTTTCGCCGCCAAGTTTATCTTTATCGAGAGCACTGACGTTAGAAGCACCTACGTTTTCGGCTTTCGTTGTTGTTGCGCCGAATGCGTTGACTCCTAGTTTGGTACTCATGACTGCCATTGAGGTCTCCTTCTAAAAAGTTTCTTGCTGCTTCAGCTTACGCGCCTGCTCGGCGCTTCAGCTCTGCGGGCTCACGCCCTTACGCTACAAGATTTAATCCACTGCCTTTGCCTTCAACTTTTCGGGAACTTCGAGCAGTGCTGGAAGTTTCGATGGGTTGAAGTGGATCGCGATTGCGCATTCCGTAACCTTTTAAGTTCGGCATTTCAGAGTAACCTTCACGACGTCCTTGAGAACCGAAGTTTTCGTTGAACTGGTTCCAGAACTGGCGAGCTTGATCACGCTGCTGGTTGCCGTTGTTATTGGTTTGGTTTTGCATCGCTGTATCCGCAGACGTTGAATTCACAACATCCACCTTTACATTTTCCATTGAGAGCTTGTGAGCAGCAAGACTGGTTTTCAGTTCAGCTAGACTAGACTCAATCGCCTTCTTAGCCTCTTGAGTATCTGCTGACATCTGCATGTTCACTTTACCGTCTTGAAGCATCACTTTCAGATGAATCGTTCCCATGCCCTCAGGGGTCATTTGAACTTTCATCTCGCCGCCACCTTTTTTAATAAGATATTGGGCTTGATTCATGAGCTGCTTCACCGCGGCTTCGTTCTCGGCTTGATTGACGGGCGTTGGCGTTGCGGCCGCAGCTACTGGCGTTGCTTGAGGCAGACCCAATGCTTCACCCTTGATCGGCTGAGCATGAACCGCTTCAAGACCGGAAAGGCTGGATTGGAAATCCGCACTTTTCGTCGTCAGCTTCGTCAATGCACTTTCTTTCTCTGAGGACATTCCCTGTTGCGCCAGATTCTGAGAATTCTGTTGCATCATTTGTCCCTGAGATTGGTTTTGGAAGAATTCCTGATTCGCCATCTTGGCATTTGCCTGCGGAACTTGTCCGGCAAGCAGTGCTTGAGGCTTTTCAAGTTTAGGAGCTTGCGCCACTTGTTGGAACTCATTCGTCAACTCTGGAACTTGTTCCGCTGCAGACTGTCCCTCTGCGCCTTGAGCTTTCGCCGCTGCTTGTTTTGCCGCGAGTGCCGCCAACAAGGCCGGAGACATCGTCTCGCTCATTTGGCCTTTTAAGTGCGGTGGCAATTCAGGCAATGGCTTTGCGTTGGCCGGAGCTTCAGGCATTTCCATCGCCGGCGGCGCTTCCATTGGAACTTCCTGCTCTAACGCCGCTGACATGGACTCTTCATCTATGTTCAGGTTTTGCGCTAAAGCCGCATCCAAGGATGGCATTGCCGTTGGCGGAGTTTGCTGCTCTGGAGTCGTCCAAAACTTTTTATTCATGCGATCTACGGAAGCGGTCAAAGCATCTTGCTTGCCTTGAGCATTCGCCACACGCATTTGCATATTCTGTTGAGTCATACCAGCGCCACCCGTCACCATTTCTGGTGTCGGCTTTTGTTGTTGCTGTGTTGGCATCTGACTGAGTTGTACAAGCAAAGCGGCATACATCGCCTGCGCTTTTTCAGCGTCTGCTTCACTTAAACCCAATTGATCAATCACAGCATCCGCTGTTACCTCGGGAGATTGTGTAAGTTGCTTGTCGTCCAGCTGGGCCATCGCCTCCACAAGTCGTGTGGGAGGGATTTGGAATTCACTCTCGAATGAGTCCATGAACTCTTGAATTGCCTGCTGTCGAACTGCCTTCTTGGCTATCTTCCCTTCGGTTTTGTCGACCGGTTGTTCCTTCTTCGCTTCGGCCTTGGCTTGCGGAGGTTCTTTTTCCTCTTTCTGCCGCGTTTCCTTCTGCGGTGACTCTTTCACTTCCTTCGATTCTTTCGGGCTCTTTGCAGACATCTTGTCTTCGAGGGCCTTGCCGAATGAAGATTCGGAGCCGGAACCTTTGAAGTCTTTATCCACCGTTCTTTCCGGTTGAGACCTCAAATCGGTCGCACCCACCATAGGGGGTCCGACGATACTTTGTAACAAACCTTCCTCCTTCCTTGGAAAAAGTTTTATTTATTTTGCGTCGCTTGCGGGACGTCTTTTATATCCAGCGAACATCTCAGACAGAACCTGAGCCTTCTCTGGTTTTAACAAATTCATAATATCAGCAGCGTTCTTCTTTTTCATACGACCAAGTATTTCAATTGCCAAATCCTCGTCCATTGTCTCAAAGACTTTGGCCGCTTGTGGCGCTTTCATATTGGTGTACATCTGTACCAAGGTATCGACCTTCTGGTCGTCAGCCTTGACCCGTTCTTCAAGGATGCCGGAGATCTTCGCGCGCATTTCCTCAAGATCTTTCAAACGCTTTTCTAATTCCACCTTCTGCACTTGAAGCTCCCCTTCCATACGGTTGAGTTCTTCTTCACGTGCATCGAGTTCTTTTTTTCTTTCATTCAATTTTTGCAAATGATCAATTTCAACACTGCTCATCGAAGCCGCTGCGGGAGCCGCTTCTGCCGGCTTGTCTGCAGGTGCTGCGGGAGCAGAAACTTTCGGCGCTTCTTCCGCATAAGCTTGACCGGTCATTTGAAATTCAACGCGCTTAATGATTCTTTCAACTTCTTCGTGATTTTGGAATCCCCAGATCGCCACCATCAAACCCATAAAGGAAACGCCCACCATCTTCCAAGGAATCGTGGCCTTTTTCTTTCTTTTAGGTTGAGACATTTTCATACGACGGCGAAGTTGTTGTTCAACGTCTTCCGATGCAAGATCCAAATGCAATTTTGTCGCTGCAGGTTTTTTATTGAATTTCATTCCACCTTGCTGTTGATCGGCGACTTTGCGTGCATTTTGGAAAAATTGATCGTATCCGTTTTTCATTCTTTAGGATTCCTTCACCGCTTTAAAGCGCAGGATGCTTTGTTCATCCATGTCTTTTTGGTCTTGTGCGAGTCGGCCAAGTCGATATTCTTCGAACTTGTTTTCACGCATCTTCTCCATAATTTTATATTCCTGGGCGGCTTGTCGCAAAATCTCTCTTTTGGCCTCGACCAATTTTTCGATTTCTTGAACTTTTTGCTTTTGGCGCTGGATGCGGATTTGCTGGCCTTTTAAGAACTCATGAATCTGCGAAAGAGCTGGACCTTGGGCCCCACCCTGATGCGCTAAGGCTCCTGCTTGCGCATGGGCGCCTGTGACTTGCTCGCTCATCTGCTCAAGAAGCTCGTTTTCTTTATTTAAAAGAAGCATGGCCTCCTGGAAGTCCTTCTGGGCCAGGTTTTCTTTAATCTTGCGATGCTCTAAGACTTTTTGGAGTGGAAATTTAAACTTCATGTTTGCTTACTCCAGCTCGGGCCTCCGGCCCTGGCTTTATACGTCACGCTTAAGCGTTCATTAGGATTTGCTGCATTTGACGGACGGTCTGGGTGAAGTTTGTGGGGTCTTCGACTCTTTGTTTTAAGAAGTCATTCACCGCATCGATCACTTTCACCGCTTTATCAATCTTTGGATTTGATCCTGGCTTATAAGCGCCGATGTTAATCAAATCCTCGGCGTCTTTATAGATCGCCAAAGTTTCTCTGAGCTTTTGCGCGAGCTTCGCGTGTTCTGGCGAAGAAACCGCACGCATCACCCGACTTGCACTTTGCATAATATCAATCGCCGGGAAGTGGCCTTTTTGCGCCAAAGCACGGCTTAGAACAATATGTCCGTCGACGATAGAACGAACAGAATCCCCGATAGGATCATTCATATCGTCCCCTTCAACAAGGGTTGTATAAAAACCTGTGATACTGCCTTCTCCTTCAAAGGAACCTGCGCGCTCTAAAAGTTTTGGCAAGGTCGCAAACACACTGGGCGTATAACCTTTTTGTGAAGGTGGTTCACCCGTGCTAAGACCAATTTCACGTTGTGCCATCGCAAAACGCGTCACCGAATCCATCATCAGAAGAACGTTTTTACCTTGAGAACAGAAATACTCTGCCAAGGCCGTTGCGACATAAGCACCACGCATACGAAGCAGCGGGCTTTGGTCACTGGTCACACAGACAACAACCGAACGAGCCATGCCCTGCGGTCCCAAATCGTGTTCGATGAATTCACGAACCTCACGGCCCCGTTCACCGATCATCGCGATCACATTCACGTCGGCATTGGTGTTACGAGCCATCATCCCCAAAAGGACGGACTTACCCACACCAGAACCTGCCATAATAGCGACACGCTGGCCCAGGCCCGCGGTTAATGCGCCATTGATAGCACGAATACCCAAGTCAATAGGTTCGCGAATAGGGCGACGATCCAAAGGATTTCGCACTTCACTGTAAAGAGGAATTTCACGGAAATTTTCAACTTCGCCCTTGTCATCCAAAGGACGACCCAAGCCATCCACCACACGGCCTAAAAGTTCATCGCCGGCGCGAACGGTGGCAATCTGGCGAGCTAAGATGATCTTAGAACCCAAAGCCACGCCACGCATGTCATTTAAGGCCATCATAAGAACATGCTTGTCTTTAAAACCAACGACCTCTGCCAGGAAAGACTTATCCATTCCTGAAGGGATGATTTGCACGATACTTCCGACACTGGCACCTGGAAGATAACCCTTGATGAGCATGCCATTTACTTCCGTCACTTTCCCGCTATCGCGAGTTAAGTGGATGGAGCTGATGACATCAGAGTACTTCTCCAGATTCAGTTCAAGTTCGTTCATTAGCTAGCAACCTTGTCTTTAACTTTCGGCATGTTTTCAGAAAGAGCGGTCCACAATTGTTCAATACGCTGTTCGATGCGTGCATCGACTTCACCATAGTTAGTTTGAACAATACAACCGCCATCAGCGACCTCAGAACTTGGCTCAAAACGGATCCTCTTTACGAATTCCAATTCACGGCCTGATTCTTTTTTTAGTTCTTCAAGGAATTCAAATTGCCCCGGAGACACACGCACCGTGATATTTTCTTCGTCTTGAGAAAGACTGACAGCATCTTTTAGAATCTGCACCATCACTTCATTATTATTTTGAAGTTCGGTCTTTGCCAATCGTGCTGCCATATGGAAAGCCACTTTGACCAGATGAGCTTCATTGAAAGAAGCCATCTCCGTTTTCAATTCTTTGATACCGTTCAAAAGGACATCCATGGTTTCCATGCGAGAAGCAATTTCCGCAGAGACTTTTTCAAAAGCTTCTTTGCGGCCTTCTTCCAAACCAAGGCGGTAAGCTTCTTGGTAAGCACCCTCTTGAATTTCTTTTAACTTTTCAAGAGCGGCTTCTTCGACTTTTTCTTCTTCACTGACTTGCTCGACATCATCAATGCCCGTTTGCATACGGACAGCATCGTTCATGCGGAAGTCAGAACCTTTTTTCTTTTCAGCAAGATAGTTCAAAGCCTGCTCGGGTGTGCCCAGATCAAAGCGAACGGGTACAAACTCCAGCACGGTCTTTTCAGCCACTTCCTTAGGAAGAACTGACTTCGTCTTAGCATTAAGAGAGGCGTTAGAGCTCCCTGAGCCCGAATTAGACCATTGCATCTTCTGAACCACCTCTTGCGATCAAGATCTTTCCTTCCGCCTCTAAGCGGCGAGCCACGTTGACGATCTCTTGTTGGGCAGATTCGACGTCTGACAAACGAGAAGGTCCCATGTTCGACAAATCTTCGCGCAACATATCTGCCGCACGTTGAGAAAGATTCTTGAGGATTTTTCCACGAATCTCTTCGCTGGCTGTTTTGAGTGCCAGAAGAAGTTTTTCGTTCGGCACTTCTTTGAGAAGCGCTTGAATACCACGGTCGTCGATTTTGACAACATCGTCGAAAACGAACATGAGCTTGCGGATCTCTTCGGCAAGAAGAGGATCTTTTTCTTCCAAGCGGGACATGATCGCTGTCTCGGTATTCTTGTCCATAACGTTGAGCATTTCGGCCACCGGCTGAACACCACCCAAAGCAGCTTGTTCGACTGTTGCCGTATTGGACAATTGGTTTTTCAAAACTTTATCGATTTCAGAAATCAATTCTGGATCCACGTGTTCCAAGTTCGCCATACGCAGAACCACTTCGGCTTGAAGAGCTTCTGGAAGACGTTTTAGAACCTCACCTTTTTTCTCCGGCTCTAGATGCGCCAAGATCACGGCGACCGTCTGAGGATGTTCGTTCACTAAGAACGTCGCTAAAGATTTCGCATCGACCATTTCAAGAGATTCCAAAGAACGAGAACCACCGGAAGTGATATTCAAACCACCCAGGATACCACGGGCTCTTTCTTCTCCCAAGGCATCCACGATCGTGTCTTTGGCAGAGATGCTTTCAGAGAAGATGTAATCTTCTGTTTCAGAGATCATTTCGTAGAATTCTTCCAGCACACGCTTTGTCACGTGAACAGGAACGACGCGCAATTTACTCATCTGATTGATAAGTTTGCGAATGTCAGCATCATCCATGCGGCGAAGAAGGACTTTCACAGCGTCTTTACCCAGATAGTTGATAAGGATTGCGGCCTTATCAAAACCTTTGAGCTGTTCATACTCGATATTATCGGCCTTATGTAATTTCATTAGCCATCCTTCCTAACAAGCCACATACCAAAGGCATTGGCTGCTTTCTCTTCGTCTCGTGACATAGTCGCCATGATACGATCTTTGAGAAGTTCGCTTTCCGCTTTTTCTGGATCGATAGATTCCTGCAGGACAGGAAGAGCCGCCGACATACCAGGAAGCGTGTTATCCACGGATTGTAATTCTTCAAGTTCTTCAATTGTACGAGGCAACATTTCCTCCACAGAGTCTTGGAAACTGTCTGTAATCCACTGCATGAATGGACGAACCACGATAAAGAAGAAGAGAGCCAAGCTGAATCCCAACAGCGCCCATTTAAATAAAGCGTGGATCAACTTTTTGCGTTCCAATGTTGTTAAGATCTTCTCTGCTTCAGAAAAGTCTTCCGGCTGGAACTGCATGCTTTCAATTCTGACACTGTCACCGCGAGCTGTATTGAAACCGATCGCGTTTTTAACTAAGTCTTCGTACTTTTTAAGATCTTCCGCACTGCGAGGTTGGTAAGTTGTTTCTGTCGTGCCGTCTTCTTTTGTTTTAGTAACGGCAATACCATCAACCACAACCGCCACACTGACGCGTTCTAAATTACCCGCAGCTTCACGGATGTTGCGCACAGTTTTTGGAACTTCGTAGTTTGTTGTTTTGATTTCTTTTTTAACGTCTTGTTTAAAGCCCACAGTTCCTTGATCTTCCGCACCTGGAAGATTGGAACGAGAACCCGGAACGCCGGCAGGATTCACACGGGAACCATCTAAAGATTCCTCTTCAGATTGTTGTGAACGAATCGCCGTTTTATCTGGATCTACTAATTCTTCGACCGAAGAAATCACACGGTGATTCAAAGTCGCATCGACTTTTGCGACGACTTTAGCGTGACCGACAACTTTAGAAAGAATGTCTTCGATACGATTTTCAAGATCGCCTTCGATCTTTGCCTTTAAATCCAAAAGATCGTTGGAACCTGTCGTCGCGCCATTTTCCTGGCGAGTCAGAACTTTACCACGCTCATCTAGAACCGTGACTTTATCTGCATCCATACCTTCAACTGCATTCGCAACTAGGTAACGGATACCACGCACTTGTTCGGGAGCCAGTTCTTTACCCTGATGAAGTTCAACGACAACCGAAGCTGATGCCTGGCCGCCTTCTTCAAGGAAAGTTTTTTTATTGGGCAATGCCAAGATCACTTTAGACTGCTTTACAGCGGTCAAAGTGTTGATCGCTCTCATCAATTCACCTTGAAGGGCTCTTTGGTAATTGATTTTCTGAGCGTAAGAGTTCATTCCGAAGTCTTGTTTATCAAAGATCTCAAGACCGATGGAACCCATTTTGGGAGAACCGATTTCAGACATCAACGTCATTTGCGTTGAATGCAAAAGCTCTTTTGGAATAGCGACAGTTTTACCTTCGTCACGAAGTTGGAAAGGGATGTTCTTTTCATTCAGTTTCGCAACGATTGTAGAAACTTGTTCTGTCGGAATATTGGTGAAGAGCGGCACATAGTCTTTACCGGATGCCATGAAAAGCATCGTCAATAAAGCCACAACAGCTATGACTGTAACCGCAATGACTGAAAGTCTTTTGGTTGGCCCTAAATTCTTGAAGAACTCTCTAAACTGGACAACCAATCCGCCAAATATTTTGTTCAAGGTAACCCCTCCGACCTAAAACCGAAATCCCAAATAAATAAAATCAAACCTGCATCTTCATGACTTCTTGGTACGCATCAATAATCTTGTTACGTACTTGCACCATCACTTTGAGGGCGATGTCTGCTTTTTCAGCGGCGATCATGACTTCTGCGACGTTGTCTGTTTTTCCAGTGGCCAAGTTTTGCATAGCCTTATCCGAAGACTTTTGCATCTCGTTCACACTGCTGACGGCGTCTTTCAGGGTGTCGGCGAAGCTCTTGCCAGTATCTGCTGTAGAACTCGTTGATGAAGGACCCTCGATGCTTAAAGACTTGGAGTCACGAATGACACCCGTATCGAGAAATCTGTTTGCATTTGATACAGTAAAACCTTCCATGGCTTCACCTTTCCTCTTACAAAAATTGTATAAAACTAAACTAAAAAAGTCCTTAAAATTTGCCCCAGTCTAGGAAAATTCCTCCTGGGCTTTCAGTCTTAGCGACCTATCTCTAAAGCACTCAACGCCATATCTTTTGACGCTTGAAGAGCCGTCACATTCGCCTCATAAGAACGAGTGGCCTGTATCATATTGGTCATCTCTTCCATAAGGTTGATATTGGGATAAGCGACGTATCCATCGGCATTTGCATCAGGATGATCTGGTTCATATTTCAACAGCGGAGCCTTGCGGTCCGAGATAATATCAGTAACCTGGACCCTTTGGAAATTCCCCTTAGGATCGGTCGAGGTGATGATCTCGCCAAAATTTTTGGCGTCGGGCATCGACTCAAAAACCACGTCCTTACGACGATACGGACCACCTTCAGGCGTCTGAGTCGTATTGATATTCGCGATGTTGCTCGCAATAGTATTCATGCGCATTCTTTGCGCTGCCATACCACTGCTACTTACTCTCATCCCTGTCAGAAAATCAGCCATTCTGGCCTCCTCTCAGAACTCTCGGCTGGGCCGAGACTTCCTAGTTACTTACCCTTTCGCTCGAACAGTCCTCGCGGACGTGGTTCCATTGGAACCTACTGCTGCGGAACTCGCTTCAGGGCTAAGTAACTAGGAATTCTCAGCCCAACGAGGTCCATGTTCGTCGCTACCTACCGTCGTTGGCTGCGTATTTAAGCGCGGCCATTTTTTTGTTGATCAGTTGCAGAGCTGCTTTGTACAGAACCGCATTTTCTGATAACGCCGACATTTCTTTTTCTACGTCCACTGTGTTGCCATCGTTATTCACGGCACCTTCAGGGTCTTCATAGATATCAGGTCTAGTTTTTGAAACAGAAACTCCACCGATGCCGAAGTGCTGTGAATCACTTGTGCTTAGCGAGTTTGCGCCATCTAAATCCAGGGCTCTTTGCAACGCGCCTTCGAAATCCATTTTCTTAGCGTGATAGCCCGGAGTCTCGGCATTCGCGATATTCGAAGCCGTGACGTTGTGGCGGAGTTGTCTCATCGCCAACGATGTGGCGAGGGCATTGGTTGTTTTATCAAAAATTCCGTTACTCATAAAACACCGGCCTCCTTGTATTCATTTAATTTATTTCTCAATGTTCTAATACTAATCCCCAACATCTGAGCAGCTCGAGTACGGTTCTGCGCCGTCAACTCCAAGGTCTGTATAATAAGACGCTTTTCCACCTCAGAAAGGGACATTCCAGGGGCAAAATCCAGTTCCATATCTTCAACAATGGCCTCAAATTGAATAGATTCAGGGCCAATCAGTGAAGATTTTGCAAGAACTACAGATCTTTCAAGAACGTTTTCAAGTTCACGGATGTTTCCCGGCCAGTTCCATGCCGCCAAACGCTCATAAGCTTCGGCCGTCAAACGCAAGCCTGATTTCCCGTGCATGATTTGCGCGACTTCTAAAATAAAAGTCACAATATTCTGGAAATCAGCCAAACGATCTTCAAGACGAGGAACTTCTAAATGAACCACAGCCAACTTATAGAATAGATCCTGACGGAACTGTTCTTGTTTTACCAATGAGCGAAGATCACGTCGTGAAGTCGAAATGAAACGTGGGCGAGACGTGCCCGCTCTTTCCACCAACTTCATCAATTCATTTTGCAATGCTAGATTTGCACAATCTAAATCTTCAATCAGAAGAGTGCCACCATCGACTTTTGAAAAATCAAAACCGCCGGCATTCTTACAATCCAAAGTGTACAAACGAGCCGAGCGGCTTTTTGCATAGATGTAGCGAGCCAAACTGGTTTTTCCCACACCGGCTTCACCAAGAATCAACAGACTTGCTTGCGTTGCTGCCAACTGCAAACTTAGTTGCTTTACTTCGTGCATTCTTCTGTCTTCGATGTGTATCGCATCAAAATCAAAGTACGACATCAAATCTCCCTATTGCCCTTGCTCGTTCTCAGACATAGCTGGAATTCTTTGGATATATTTCTTATAACCGTCGCGCCATTCGGAATTCTTCAGCTGCTCTTGCGCCAAGTTTTTCCAAAAGCCACTTTTTTCACCTTTAAATTCATTCCAAACTTCCGCAGCTTTTTGCACTTCGCCACGTTTGAAATAAATCTGTCCTAGCTTGTAACGAATCGAAGAAAGAGGACGGCTTTCTTCGTACTTTTGCAGAAGCTTTCCGTAAGCTTCTGTGGCTTTCGCCTCATCACCTTTGTTCAGATAAAGATCGCCAATATTTTCTAAGGCTTTCGCATGTACGACAGTGGAAACCTTGCCAGAATCTTTTTGTAATTGATCCACCACTTCCAAAGCTTGCAATGCTTCAGTAGGACGGTTTTGTTTTTGCTGAAGTTCTGCCAATTTCAAATACGGTTCAGCCACTAGTTCCGGTTGGCCCTTCCACGTACGAAGCAGTTCACCTAAATAGCGAATCGCCGACTCATTATCGCCACGCTTCTCAAGCAGACGAACAGCAATGTTCACTCTTTCGATTTGTGCAGCTTCTGAAAGCTTTTCCGGAGTTTTAATGTTTTTTA
This sequence comes from Bdellovibrio bacteriovorus, assembly GCF_001592755.1. Classification (NCBI taxonomy): domain Bacteria; kingdom Pseudomonadati; phylum Bdellovibrionota; class Bdellovibrionia; order Bdellovibrionales; family Pseudobdellovibrionaceae; genus Bdellovibrio; species Bdellovibrio bacteriovorus. The sequence continues at coordinate 68,571 of NZ_LUKF01000001.1, forward strand.
GGTACTCATAACCCAAGTTGGACTTACCTTCTTGAGTGAAAACCGCTGCCAAACGCAGATTCAATTCATCTTCCGTCGGAATTTCTTCTTTGACCTGAACTTCTTTCGCCTCGGGAGTTCCGCGAATGGCATACACACGGTTCAAAACATCTTTATAATATTTTTCCGCTTCAACCGGTGCTCCACCCATTTCAAAAGCACGTCCTACATTGTAACGAGTGTCTAGACGCTTCGAGTTTTTCAACCACGTGTCGGCATATTGACTGTGAGTTTTCAAAGCCTCGATGAAATTTCCACGATTCACTTCAGATTCCAACTTCGCATTGATGTTGGAAATAATTCTGTTCGTGATCAATGGAACATCCACAGAAGTCGGATGCTCTTTGTAATACTTAGAAAGAAGATCAATAGATTTTTGGAATTCGTCACGTTGAGTGTAACCATCTGCCACCATCACGGTTGCGAACTGCTCCATGTTTGGCAAATCCACTTTTTTCGCCAATGACATGATTTCGCCGACAGCGTTATTCACTTCTTTTGGCTTCATGCCTTTCATACGACCGCTCAGCAAACGCAGACGAGAAATCACTGCACTTGGGCTTTCGCCGTAACGGAAATACGTTTCTAGATAAGCACCCATCACGCGGGATTTATCAGCACCGAAGATATCCAAGAGCTCTCCCATGCGAGTCATGGCGTAAGGAGCGTTGGCATTGCTTGGGAACTTTTTAATAAACTCAAGATACGTGTCCAAGCTTTGATTGTATTTATTCATCCAGAATAAAGATTCCGCCTGGTTGTAGTAGGCATTAGGATAAGAGTTTTGACCTTCTGGGTACTTCTTAAGCGCGCGTTGATATTCTTCAACGGCTTTAGAGTAGTTTTTACCGCGCACCCACACGTCACCGCGACGGAATGCCGCCTCCACTTTCAGATCCCGATTCGTCGAGTTCTTTTCGATATCGTCGAATTGCGCTACAGCTTCGTTGTAACGATTGAGTTTCATGTAAGCCAAAGCTGTTCCCAAACGAGCCAAGTCTTTTGATAATGCATTTTTATCTGGGAAGTTTTTATTACCGATATGCTCGTTGAAAAGACGAAGAGCTCCAAGATAGTCACCCTTTTCCAATGCCAGGTAGCCGATCTTTAAGGATGTTCTTTCCGCCAAAGGAGAACGCGGATATTTTTCAATCGCTTCCTTATAACGTTGAACAGCTTCGTCGTAATTTTGACTGTTGCCAGAGTCCTGCCACAAAGCCAGGTGTACATCGGCAGTCATATAATCGATGATTTCGTTGTACTCAGATTTTGGATATTTATCTTTAAACCAATTCTGAGTTTTCAAATAAACCGCGTATCTTTGCTTTTCAAAAAGAGTCAGAAGCAAACGCGCTTGTTTGTTTTCATCGGAAGACTTTGCAGAGATTTCGTAAATCGTGGGAGTGACTTTCATCTTCTCCCAATAGCTCACCGGAGTTTCCAACATAGGGAACGGGATGTAATAATTGTCCTTAGCGCGGATCAAAGCTTCTTCTTTGATCTCGTAGTCTTTGATAGAAAAGCGCTCATAATTAGGATCGCCGCCATCAAAGATTCCTGATTTCACTGGGTCTGAGTTCATCGCCACAGCGGTTCCTTGATTTGCAATATTCAAAACGTCTGCTGTGGCGGGTTTTCTTTTCTTATCAGTTTTAGTTTTTGCCACCGATTTTGCAGGCTTAGCATTCTCTTCTGCGGGTGCTGTTTCCGTTTTTTTAGCAACGGCTTTGATTTCTTTTTTAGGTTTGCTGTTTGGATTTACATAGAAATCCATGATCAATCTGGAAGGCTGATCTGTTAAATAGTCAAAGGTATCAATGTCATCGCCCGACAATGTAAAAGAGATCACGTGTTTGCCATCTGGACCTTTACGATCGACAGCGACACCCGTTACGAAATCACTTTTAAATGAAGAAAGAGCTTTGATTGTGGCGTCATCCATCGCAGGAACAGTCATTTCGACCACAGTTTGGTTTTTTACTTCCAAACGTTTCACGTCGTAATCCCAGTTTTGCTGACCTGAGAGTTCCAAATGAACGGTATCGCCCTGATAATTAATCAAGCCACTGACTGTTTGAGCCTGTGCTGACGCTAGACTTAAGATGAGGCATCCTGCCGCAACGAAAAATCGCAAAGTGTTCACTCCTTGAACCCACCTTTTCCCTTCCTTGTGCTGTTGCACATACGGTGCCAGCATTTCTTTGGTCTATTGGCAAATATGTTCCAGATGGGCAAAAAGTTTCATAGATTTTCTGTCAGGCCTGACAAATGGATGACAGTGGACTTAGGTCCTGTTTGCCAAGGTCAGGACTGAATATTTACCTTAAGTATTCCGATAGATAGGTGCTATGAGAAACCACGTCTTTGTCTGCATCATGTTTTTGCTTCTTGGAAGTTGTGTGTCGGTTCAATTACCCGGCGGGAAAGTCACGTCTGCAAAGGATGTCAGCTTTTCGGCTCCTTCCGCTCCCTTTAATGAAATTAAGTCTGACAGCTCTGACAAGGCTTGGATCAGCGGCAAAACCGGGAATACGATTTCTTATCTTTCTGAGTGTGGTGGCAAAAATGAACCTACGTTGCAGCAACTGGAAAGTGATTCTTTGAGCGCTCTGAACTCTTTAAAAGTTTTAAAATCTGAAGACACATCGTTCAACGGCCGCGCGGCCCGACAAACTTTAGCACAAGGGTTTGTGGATGGCGTTTCCGTACAGCTTTCTCTTTTGGTGTTTAAAAAGAATGGTTGCAACTACACGCTGACTTACGGAGGCGTGGAAAAGAATTTTCAAAACGAACTCAACACTTTTGAAAACTTCAAACAGAACTTCAAGGCTCCTTAATGAATTCAATTAACACACCTCTGACAGCCTTTATGCTTGAAATCCTCCGCTTCGTCGGTGGTGTCGGCTTATTGTCTGCAGATGTGTTTAAGCAAATCTTCAAAGGCCGATTTTATTGGAAGCTCTTGATTGAGCAAATCTATCAAATTGGTATTCGTTCAATGCCTTTAATTCTGGTGACGGCTGTCAGTATCGGCATGGTGATGTCCCTGCAGTTTGGTTTGGGCCTAGAGAAATTCGGTGGAAAGCTTTACGTTCCCAAACTTTTAGCGGTCACTATCTTGCGAGAAATCGGTCCGGTTTTTACAAGTCTTATGCTCGCCGCTCGTGTTGGTGCAGGTATCGCCAGTGAAATCGGAAGTATGGTCGTCACTCAGCAAATCGATGCGATTCGTGCGTTAGGAACATCTCCGATTAAAAAAATCGTGATTCCTCGAGTGCTTGCGTGTTTGATCGTACTTCCTATCTTGGTGTCGATTGCCAACATCGTGGGGAATGCCGGCGGTCTTTTAGTCGGCGCCACCGAACTGAATCTTGATCCTAATTTCTATCTCCTTAAGGTGATTACGACATCTAGTATGCAGGATTATCTTTCCGGTTTCGGAAAAACCTTCTTTTTTGCTTTATTTATTGCCATTCCTTCTTGCTACTTCGGGCTTAACGTCAAAGAAGGTACAAAAGAAGTGGGCATCGCGACAACGAAAGCCGTCGTCGTATCTTCAATTTTGATTTTGGTCGGTGACTTCTTTCTTTCAAAACTTTTCTGGATCGTGGAGAAACTATGAGCGAATCCAAAAAAGGCTTTATAGAAGTCGTTAACTTTCACAAGTCGTTCGGTCCTAAAAAGATTCACAGTGGTGTGAGCTTTTACGTGCGCAAAGGTGAGTGTCTAGGGCTCATTGGTGGTTCAGGTACAGGAAAGAGCGTGTTGCTGCGCAGTTTGGTGGGCCTGGAAAAGCCCGATCAAGGACAAATCCTTATTGATGGCGTCGACATTGCCCGCATGAGAGAGCGCGAACTCAACGAGATTCGCAAAAAAGTGGCATATGCGTTTCAAGGCGGAGCTCTTTTTGACTCGATGTCGGTATATGAAAATCTTGCCTATCCGCTGCGTGAACATTTTAATTTAAATGAAAAAGAGATCGCGGAAAAAATTCGCGAGCAGCTGGCGGAGTTTGGCCTAGCGGGATCTGAACACTTGTTGCCCGGCAATATTTCAGGCGGGATGCAGAAGCGCGTAGGTTTAGCTCGTGCCATGATGATGCATCCTGAAGTCGTTTTGTACGACGAACCTACAGCAGGCTTAGATCCCTATAATACAAAACGCATTCAAGAGTCTATTTTGGCTTTGAAAGCCAAAGGTGTGACTTCAATCCTCGTCACTCACGATATGCCGACCGTGTATGCCGTTTGTGACAAGGTCGCACTTTTACAGCACGGTAAAATCGGCGAACAATATACTATCGAAAAATTGAAAGAGGCTCCAGACAGCGGAGCCATGAGTCAGTTCATTAACGGAGAAAGTGCCTAATGGAATCACAAACAAGCACCCAATTGAAAGTCGGAATCTTTCTTTCTATCGGGATCATCTTTATTTTGGGATCCATCTTTCTTCTTGGTGCCGACCGCGCTCTTTTCACAAGCTACATCCGCGTGCATGCGCACTTTGATCAGGTCCAAGGTCTTTCCGAAGGCAGCGTGGTTTCTTTATCCGGTGTTCCTGTGGGTAACGTCGAGAAAATTACTTTCCTGTCAGAGAAGAACGCCCTTGATGTGCAGATGCGCATTAACGAAGAATACATCGGTCGCGTTCGTCAAGGTTCTCAAGTGGAAGTGCGCACTCAAGGTGCATTGGGTGATAAGTTCGTCTTTATTATTCCTGGCGATCCTTCAAGTCCGGTCGTTAAGGAAGGAGATGTTTTAGACATTGCCAAACCCACTGATTTGATTGGCATTATTTCCGAACGCGGTAACGAAACAAATCGAATCTTTGATACGATCAATGAGCTCTACAAGCTGACAGCCAGCCTGAATGCTGACAATCGTTTGGTGCGTATTATGGGAAACCTAGAAACGGCTAGCTCTAACATGAGCCAGATGAGCAAAGAAGCTCATCGCGTCCTCACCAATATGAATGAAGGCGGCACCGGTGATAAGCTGACTCGCTCCGTGGAAAAGCTGGACTCTATCTTGACGAAAATTGATAAAGGCCAAGGCACATTAGGAGCTTTGATCAACGATCCTAGCGTGCACAACCAATTGAAGGCGATGCTCGGTGGATCGACTCAGCAGAATCGTGTGAAGTCATTGCTTCGCACCTCTATCGAAAAAGAGACGAAGGACTAAGCTCCAGTGTTAAGAATCTAAGCTTTCAATGTGTGAAAAATTTTAAATCGTCGTTAGCATGAGGGTGAAAACAAGGAGGGCCATCATGCCACGAGGTTCAAAAGAAAAATACACGAGCAAACAGAAACGCCAAGCAGAACATATCGAAGAAAGCGCGAAAAAACGCGGCTACTCAGCAAAGCGCGCTGCCCAAATCGGCTGGGCCACGGTGAATAAAGAAACTGGCGGCGCCGGTAAAAAAGTTTCTAACACCGAGCCATCTAAACTTGGCGGTAAACGAGGCGGAAAAGCCGCTGCAAAATCAAAATCATCTTCTTCCTCTAAATCCGCATCTTCAAAATCAGCGTCTTCAAGATCCTCTTCAAAATCTTCTTCGTCAAAATCGACTCAATCCCACGCATCCCGCGTGCGTGCAGCGAAGAAGGGCTGGCAAACAAGACGCCACGGCGGCGGTGCCACTCACCACGCTTCTCACTAAATTCGACCCCGCACGAAAGCCCTTGCAGAAATGCAAGGGCTTTTTTAAGGTGCATTTTAGGTCGCCTATCAAAGTTTTAGACACCTAATAAACAACCTGTTTTCGCTGTGCCGAGCCAGTTTTTTGCATGCCTTGGTCGACATGAGAAAATGGCTCGTTCTTCCCTTTTTGTTAAGTGCCTGTCAAAGCGATGTTCAGACCTCTCCGGCTGAGATTACACAGGTGGATTCGCCGGCTATTGTCGGTGGGACGGAAGTGGCTCGTGAAGACGCCATGACCCGCAAGGCTCTGCACTTACGCTCGCTTTACAACAAACAAGTTAAAGACGATGGAAATAAAATTACGACATCATACAAAGTGCAGGAATGTACGGCCGCCGCTATTTCTCCACGAATCATTCTGACAGCGGCTCACTGTATTGTGGAAAATGCCAATGTCGTTCGTATCGAACTTCCTATTGAAGACAAGAAAGCCCTTTTCAACGTGATCAAAATCGTTCGTCACCCCGATTATCCGAAAGAAGATACGGCGGATCTAGCGATGATGCTTCTTGAAATCTCTCTCCCCGAAGACGTTACGATCATGACGTTGCCTGAGGCTAAGAAGAGTTTGGAATTAAAAAACGTAACGGCCGCGGGTTTCGGAAGAACTAATGGCAAAAAATCTCTTCCTGGAAATGCGGGCATCTTAAGAACGGCGAATCTTGAAATCACCTCTTATGATCCGAACCTTCCCACTTTCGAAGTGGATCAAACCAAAGGCAAAGGTGTCTGCCAAGGCGATTCCGGTGGTCCCGCAATGTTGACTGCAGGTGAAGACACGATGGTTGTCGGTGTTGTTTCAAAATCATTAATTCCTCAAACCGAGGATCCAGATCCGGACTGGTGCAATTACCGCGGTCAGTACATCAATGTTCAGTATCACATGGACTGGATTCAAAAAACTTTAAACGCCTTATCTTTAGAGTAAAAGATGATGAAACAAGTCAAAGCCCTTTTAATCTTATTTGGACTTTGCGGCGCTCTTAGCGCCCAGGCTTTGACGTCCACAAACGTTCTTCCTGAAGGCATCAACAGTCCTTCATTTCGTTTTGGGAAGATTGATGGCATTGATGAAAAGTATATTGAAGACGGCACTTTGATGAAACTGGGCGACTACAAATCTGTGGTCTTCGATGCTCCGACTTTGGCGAAATTCAATTCCGATGCAAAACGCCTGATTGATGCGTTGAACAGCTTTGGTGCTCATAATCTGGGAAGTGATTTTAATCTGGGAGTCTTGCGCGTTCATACAAAACCAACGGTGCAGTACTTCGCCCCTGTGTTTGCTCGTGGCTTAACGAAAAAATGGACGCTGGGTTTAGGTTTACCCGTCGTGACTTACAAAAACACCGTTTCTATATCTCAGCAGTTTTCTAATATTGAATACTACCGCGCGCAGTTTTCCGGTTTAAGTGCCGAACTTGATAGCGCCTTAAATACGAATCTTGCTGTCGCCACTCAACAAACTTTGAAACAAAAAGGTTATCGCCCGTTAACCAATCAAGATGAGACTTTTTTAGGAGACGTGCAGTTAGCCAGCGTCTATAAGTTTTATGAAGACAATAGACAAGCTATTGTCTATCAAGCACAGCTCAGCTTACCTACAGGCCCGACTTATGATCCTGACAATCTTGCCGCATTAAATATCTTCGGCCGAACGAATATCAATAATACGATCGCTTATTCGCGCAAGATGGGGAAAAGCTTCACTCTGGTACCTTATCTTTCTTATATCTACAACGTCCCTGATAAAATCACCGCGCGTGTACCTTTGGACGAGGATGACACTCTTCCTGATCAGGCTTCAAAAGAAGAGGTCGATCGCTCGTTAGGAGACACGACATCACTAGGCAGCAATTTATTCTATGAACTCAATGACAGTTGGACTTTCGGTGGCGGCTACGAATATTCCACGAAGTTCGAAGACAGTTTTTCTGGAGCTAAAAATTCTCGCTATGATCTTCTGGCTTTGAATACCGAAATGCGGGCACAAAGAGTGAAAGCGGAAGTCTCTTACAGCTCTGTGAAATCTTATTTTAAGAAGACGGCCGTACTTCCCATGATCGTGTCCTTGGAAGTTTCGGATGTGATCGCGGGAGTCAACGTAGAACGCCAATTGGTGCAAGAACTGAACTTGATGATGTTTTTCTAAAGGATTTTAAATGAAGACGAGCATTAAAATTCTAATTTCATCTGTCCTTGCCTTGAGTGCTTGTGCACCCAAACCGGAAGAGCGTCGCTTTGAAACACCTCGCAATGCTTTCGGCCCCAAATCCCAAGACGCCGATCTGAATGCGCGTCTTCGCTCGTTTAACAGAGAAACCCCTCCCCTCGTGTGGCAAGGAACGGTTTCCACCGCGGACCTTTTTGAACAAGCCGAAAACTTAATTGCTCTTGGAAATTTACGGGACGACGAAGTTCTAAAAAACAAAGGCTTGCAGTGGATTCAAAGTTTTTATGCGCAACCCGGCGCCACAACGATGGTGCCCTTGGCGCAAACTCCTTTTGCATCTTTAGCCGCGGCCCAAACTCAGGAAGAAGTCAGAAAAACTTTAAGCGAAGTGTCCGTCGATCTTGAAAGATCACGACTGATTCTTTCCGGAAATATTCTTCAATTAGGAAGATCTTATCCCTGGCCGCAACAGCCCGAGACTTTATCAAGTCTTTTACTTCACGTCGAAAGATTCACCGAAGCTCTTCTTGGTTCGATTGATACTTTAGATATGCCGGAGATGATCAAAGAGGGCGTAAAAACGGAACTGCAACTGCAAACGAAACCTTTGTTCGCCGATATTCAGCGTTTAATGCAAGACTTGCAGAACGCAAAAACTCTGACGCAGACACTGAATCTGGTTGAAAAAGTAATTAAGGATTTTGAAGTTACTGTTCCTTCAGAACTTCAAAAAAGTCTTCAACAAGGTCGCCTTATCTCGACAGGCTTAGATGCCATTCAAGACGAGCCTCAAGCGGGACTCACAGTTCTTGTTGATATCTGGCGTATTCTGACTCCAGAAGAAAAAGCCAGCTATTTTAAACCGGTGAACGAAGACCTCTATGATTTTCTAACGAATCAAGATGATAAGGAACTAGATTGTCTTCGTAAAGATGGCTGTTCTGGCGGTTTGTTCAAAGGTATCGCCAAGAAGATCTTCATCCTTCCAAAAATTAAAAAGTACGGACTGCAGCAACTTCGCCAAGAAATGAACGAAAAAACGAAAGGCTATGTTTATTCTGAAATCGAAAAGTTCGCGCAGAACTTTGTAAAAGAGCTTCCGGCAATCTTTGTAGAAAAAATCGATGCCGGTTTGGTTGAGAAAAGCAAAGAGCTGACGAATGTTCAGTCCAATTATGGCGACTACATTAAAAATCTTTTTGCAAAGTGGTCCGAAAAAGTTTTGCCAGAGACAAAAGGCCACGTTGCGGGTTTTGAGGCTTCGCAGGTAAAAATCCAACTTTCCAACAAGGCGGCCTTCTCGGTGCAGCCTCAAGGTTCGATTAGCGAGATTCAGGCAGATAATATTGGCCCTTCTTTAGCGGCAAACAGTCTTCTTCTTGAGTACTCACAACCAGAGACAGCTCTCAGTTTTCAAGCGGCTTTATCGCAGGTAAATAAGCTCGTGAGCATCGGTGGTTATCGCGATGTGAACGGAAACCTGATCCCCGCATTGCTTTCTCCCGTGGAAGCGGTCAAAGCGCCTTTAGACATTATGAATCTTAATGAGTCTGAGCACTCTTACCGCATCCCCGACAAGATCCAATTGCAAGATGGATTTCACGCCAACGAAGAGATAGCTTACGAGAAAAACTTTTCAGCAGAAGCCTTCGCCTCACAGATTCACGGCTTAAGCCGCATGATGCGCGTGATGGCCGATTGGAAAGAAACGAACTTTGACAAAGCACTAGGGAATATTAAAGCGCAGGAATTAACATCGGAAATTCAAGCCGAAGCTTTAAACAGATCTTTATTCCCCAAAGATATGCTTTTCACTTTGAATCTTGGCGATGTGGCCGTATTGCTTCAAGATATCACGAAGAAGTCCACGCCGGTTTTTCTACTCACACTGGATAAGAAACTTTTGTGGGCAGATCAATACACGACGACAACTGAAACTGCCGTCATGGGCGGCATTGTCGACATCAAGGCCGGAAGAAAATCAAACGCCGTGAAGACACGGGACATGGCGAAGTTTATTTTAGCCATCGCTGAATTCTTAGAGGCCACTGAAGGCGTTGAGAATACAAAATCTTCGATCCTTTTAGAAAAAGATGCCGAAGGACTGAATGCTCTAGAAACCTTGGTGGAAGGTCGACGCGATCTTAAACTTTTAACCGTCGCTTTAGCTAACTTTCTTTCAAATCAGCTGATGAATGAAAAGTCTTTGCTTCCGTCTTACTATTATCTCAATAAGTTGCAACCATCGAATAATCCTGAAGTGAACGCTGAAGAACAAGCGTTAAGCCTGCGTGCTCTTCTTAAAGCGGCTGAAGTGACTGAGCTTGAAACCTACAAGTGGTCGGCTTTGGAAATTTATTACGGTATGAACAAGCATCTTTATAACGACAAAGAAGGCTTCTATGTTCACGGCGATGGAACAAAATTGGATTTCCCGCAGAAGGTGAACGTAATCCTAGCGTTAGAAACAGTTCGTCCGCATCTGAACAAAGAAAGTCGTCAGCAATTGGATAAAATCCAACTGCCGTGGATTCGCTCTTTACAGTCTTTGAAGTGATTTAGTCGTTGTCGTCTTCGGGAGCGATCTTTTGAATCATCTCTCGGAAACCCTGTTGATCCGCCGAAGGAACTTCACGACGGTCCAGAGTGAACTTGATATATTTTACAAAATTCTTCTCAAATTTTTGGTTGATGGTGTCACGAATGTGATTCCCCATAAAACTCATCTGCTGCATCCAGGTTGAGTTTCGCACCCAAACATACAAAACACCGCGCTGAAAACCTACAGGCTCGGCATTTTTCGCAATGGTGGGCCCCACGACTTCTTCCCATTTCGCCCACAATTTCCAACGCATAAATTGCTCTGACAATGGCGACTTGCCATTTTCAAAAAGACTCTGTAGTACTTCCGAGCCGATAGAAAATTTACGCTTGGGTTTGTTTGTGTAATCCATCTCAGAAAAGGTCTACCACAAAGATGACAAATTTCACTCAAAATCAAAAAATTACAGTGGTTGGTGCAGGGCTCGCAGGCTCAGAATGCGCATTACAATTGGCTGACATGGGATATCAAGTCGTTCTTTACGAAATGCGCGATAAAACCATGACGCCTGCTCATAAAACTCATAAATTCGCAGAACTTGTTTGTTCGAATTCTTTTGGTAGCTTGGGTGAGCACTCCGCTCCGGGACAACTAAAGTGGGAAGCGCAAAAAATGAATTCCCACATCTTAGATGCCGCATTTAAGGCGCAAGTGCCAGCCGGTCAGGCTTTAGGGATGGACCGCGAGGTCTTTTCTGAAATCGTCACCGAGAAAATTAAAAATCATCCGCGCATTGAAGTCCGCAATGATGTCGTGACGTCGCTAAGTTCGTTGCCTCGTCCAACGGTGATTGCTACAGGCCCGTTGACTCATGATGAACTCGCCGAAGACATGCGCAAACACTTTGGTGATGAATTCCTTTATTTCTTCGACGCCATTGCGCCGATCATCGATGCCGACACCATCAACACGGAAATCGCATGGAAAGCAGATCGTTACGACAAGGGTACGGGCGATTACTACAACTGTCCGATGAACAAAGAAGAATACAATCGCTTCATCGAAGAAATTAAAAACGCACGTAAAATCGAACCAAAACATTTCGAGACGACAAACTTCTTTGAAGGCTGCATGCCAATTGAAGTGATGGTTGACCGTGGTCCTCAAACTTTGCGTTTCGGCCCCATGAAACCGATCGGCTTGGATGATCCTCGCACAGGTCGTTACCCTTGGGCCGTCGTCCAATTAAGACAAGACAACAAAGAAGGCACGGCTTACAACATGGTGGGCTTTCAAACTCGCATGGCGTACGGAGAACAAGTGCGCGTCTTCCGCATGATTCCGGGATTAGAAAATGCAGAGTTCTTGAAGCTTGGGAGCATTCACAGAAATCTCTTCATCAACTCACCCAAAAGACTGAATCAGGATTTGTCTTCCAAGAATGATCCTTGGTTGTTCTTTGCCGGGCAAATCACGGGTGTCGAAGGATACTTCGAATCAACATGCACGGGACTGATGGTTGCGCATTTCTTGAATCAAAAACTTCAAGATCGCCCTTTCACTCCACCACCAAGAGCCAGCGCGTTTGGTTCTTTGTTAGAAGCGATCACGGATCCTACAAGAGCAGAGCACTTCCAACCTACGAACATCAACTTCGCCCTTCTTCCCCCTTTGGCAGAAAAAGAGCGCGACAAAGAACTTCGCAAGAAAAAGCAAATCACTTTAGCTCGAGAAGCTTTGCAAAGCTGGAATCCCTAAGGGCCAAAGCCTTTAGGAGATTTCCATTTCACGTTTTAATTTCCAATCTAATGTCGGCTGATCCACTTCAGGCTTGAAGTGGTCACGGCAACGAGCTTCATAAGAATCATGAGCCCCAACAAGAACCTGATTGTCTCCACCGGAAGTTCTTTGCGTACGGCTAGCTTGAGCTCCACAAACCACGCACACCGCGTGTTGCTTCGTCACACTTTCAGCAATCGCCATCAAAGTCGGCATCGGCTCAAAAGGCTTCCCCTGCCAATCCGTATCCAACCCCGCGATAATCACACGAAGTCCACGATCCGCAAGATCCTGCGCCACTTGCACCAAATTAGCAGAAAAGAACTGCCCCTCATCAATACCGATGACTTTCGTCCCCGGCTTCAAATGATTCCAAATCTCTTCCGCATCATGAATCGGCAAAGAATCCATGGTCGTCATATTATGAGAAGTCACAGCCATCTCATTATAACGTTTATCAATAATAGGCTTAAAAACCTGAATCTGCAGCCGAGCAAACTCCGCCCGACGCAATCGACGAATCAATTCTTCAGTCTTCCCACTGAACATCGACCCAACAACGATTTCAATCCACCCTCTGCTTTGAACATAAGAAAACTCAGACACTTGACCCCTCACTGTCTTCAGCCAAAGACGATCCAAGAATCCCCACCCCGAGTCACCAACTAACGCAAACCGTCCCCACCAAAAAAAATCCCAAGAAAGCATGTCTATATATAGAGAAGACCCAAGAAACAAAACTGCCCACGATTTAAGCTCAACGGTTATAGCAAACCTTCATCATGCAATCTGCTCTTAGACTGAGTTGAATTGGAAAAATCCCTGAAACCTGGTTTCGATTCCGTGGATTGGCGAAGCCTTTGGGCTGGCGGATGACGAAGGGACCTCCGGCCCCGCAGGATGCGGTACCCTGGCCGGCAGAGGGCTGGATGCCCGTGTCCCGTAGTCATTCGACAGCCCAAAGGCTCCGACAAGCCGCGGAATCGAAGGACCCGCGTTACAATCGCGAGCTTCTCCCCCATTCGTAACACAACCCAGTAACTCAAGACCGAGACTGAAGTTTTTTCTAATTCACCCCGGAGTTCTTCCAAAAACCGTCAGTTTTTCACAATTTTAAGGGTCCAACACACCCTTAGAGCTTGCGGCTGCGCCGCGTCGTCAGATACTCAAGGCGAACACATGGGTATGTTTTTAAGATTTCGACAGAAATTAACCAAGGTCGCTCTTGTCAGCGCTTTGGGTTTTACGACGATCGCGATGAATGGCTGCGACGCCATTTATTGGGACGAGCAAGAAACCTTATCCCGTGTTCAAGCCAAAGGCGAAGTTGTTGTCCTTACCACGCAAAGTCCTCTTATATATAGTAAGCCGAAAAAGGGCGTTGCGTTTGGAATCGATCACGATCTTTTAGAAAACTTCGCTCACCGCTATAACCTGAAGATCCGTTACATTGTTCTTCCTGATGAAGACTCGGTGGTAAGAGCCCTGATGAAGGGTGAAGGCGATATCGCCGCGGCTCGTTTGAGGACTCCTCGTAATAATATGGGCTTTTTAAAAAGCCCCGCCTATGAAGAGACTTTTTTAAGTCTTTACTGCCATAAGAAATCCCAAGTTCAAAATATCCAGGATCTTAACGGCAAACGCATCCAGCTTCTTAATAAAGATAACTACTTCGGTCTTTCGCAACGCCTGCTTCAGCTTTCCCCGTCCGTCCAACTTGAAATCTTAGAAAATACAAAAACTCAGGATTTGTTCACGGCTCTGCCACAGCGTAAAACCGATTGCGTGATCGCAGAAAACTTCAGCGGAGATTTCTATACGCGCTATCACACTTCCGTAGAAAAAGTGACTGCACTCACAGAGTCTTATTCTTTAAGCTGGCTTTTGACTCCGGATAATTATGACCTCGTCCAGTTGATGAATGCTTGGTATCAGCAGGCGTCTCGGGACGATGAAATCATGCGCACTTTGGATCGTTACAAAACTTATCTCGCCCAGCTGGATAAACGCGACATTGCTCAGTTCTTTAAAAAGATCCGTTCGACACTTCCTCTTTACCGCCAGGCTTTCAAAGATGCTGGTGAAGAGCACGGTCTTCCGTGGCAATTGATTGCTTCGGTGGCGTATCAAGAATCGCATTGGAATCCTGATGCTCGCAGCTTTACCGGTGTGCGCGGTCTTATGCAATTAACGACAGAGACGGCAGATCACGTGGGTATCGAAGATCGCACAGATCCAATGCAAAGTATTTGGGGCGGATCGAAGTATCTTCGTTACTTATGGAATCGCACTCCGAAAGACTTAAATCCGAAAGACCGTCTGGCTTTGACTTTGGCGGCTTACAACGTCGGTGTCGCTCACTTGAAAGATGCGCAGAAGCTCGCTGAAAAAATGGGTCGCAATCCTAATTCATGGAGACACTTGCGCGAGGTTCTTCCTCTTCTGGCTAACCCCGATTACGCAGCGGAACTAGAATACGGCCCCGCACGCGGTTATGAAACGGTGGATTTCGTCGAGCGTGTGAAATCTTTCTATAACTTGATGAACTCTGGCGTTTAATTTGTTTGAAATTTTAGGAATTAAAAAGCCCTCTTTTCAGAGGGCTTTTTAGTTTATTCAACTGTCACGGATTTTGCGAGGTTGCGTGGTTGATCCACGTCGTAACCTAAGTTGCATGCTAAATGGTAAGACATTAGCTGTAATGGAATGACAGTCAAAATAGACTCGACAGTCCAGTGAGCTTTCGGAATTGCCAAATAGTATTCACTGATAGCGCGAAGCTTTTCGTTTTCGCCAGTTCCGATAGAAATCACTTTACCGCCACGGGCACGAGCTTCTTCCAGATTGCTGATGGTTTTTTCGTAAAGGTGATCTGTCGGAGCCACCATCACAATCGCCATACGCTCGTCGATCAATGCCAAAGGACCGTGCTTCATTTCGCCGGCCGCATAACCTTCCGCGTGCATGTAAGCGAGTTCTTTTAATTTCAAAGCACCTTCCATTGCGATCGGGAAGCTGGTACCACGACCCATGTACAAGAAACCACGGAACAACTTCAAACCTGAAGCCGCTTCTTCGAAGTACTTGTCATAAGCCAAAACACCTTCCATTTGACTTGGAACCGCTAGTAAAGACTTCACAAGTTCTTTTTCTGTCGCCTCATTCATCGCACCGCGAGCGCGAGCCAATGAAATGGCAAAGCAGTTAAGGACCGCCATCGTGCTGGTGAAAGCTTTTGTCGAAGCCACGCCGATCTCCGGACCCGAGTTCATGTACAAGTGACCGTGAGCTTCACGATCAATTGTTGAATTGCGCACGTTACAGATACTCAAAGTTGTCGCACCCAATTCTTTAGCCATGCGGATTGCTGCCAAAGTATCAGCCGTCTCTCCACTTTGCGAAATCGTCATTACCAAGCTGCGCGGAGGAATCACCGGGTTGCGATAGCGGAATTCACTTGCGATATCACATTCAACCGGAACCTTCGCCAATTGTTCGATCAGGTATTTACCCACCATGCCGGCATAGTTACTTGTCCCGCAGGCGATGATGAAAACGCGGTCGATGTTTTTAAAGACCTCTTGAGTTTTCGCCCAGTCTGCTTTCGTGTCCAACTCTTCCAGCTTTTGAACAGGTTGTCCGCCAAAGCCGACATTCTTAAGAGCGACAGAGAAGTTCTCTGGATTCACATGCGGCTCAATTGCTGCTGCGACCGCGCGAGGTTGCTCATAGATTTCTTTAAGCATGTAGTGAGCATAACCTTGCTTTTCAACCATCTCTGGATTCCAGTTCAGCTCAACCACTTTCTTTTGAATCGGAAAGCCGTTGGCAGAGAAGAACTGAACATCCGCCCCTTTGATCGACACGATTTCACGGTCGTCCAAGTAAACGAATTTTTTTGTGTACTGAATCAAAGCTTGAACGTCGCTGGCCACGAACATTTCTTTTTCGCCGATACCCACAACAAGCGGTGGACCGTCTTTGAAAGCCACTAGACGATCTGGATCTTGCTCCCACATCACAAGGATAGAGAACGCGCCGCGGATTTTTTGCAAAACGCCTTCAACGGCTTTGAAAAGATCTTTCGTCAGTTCGACTTCGTTCGCGATCAAATGCGCGACAAGTTCAGAGTCTGTGTCTGAAGTGATCTCCGCCCCTTGAGCCAAAAGCTCTTCGCGAATTTCAAGATAGTTTTCGATAATGCCATTGTGAACAAGATTGATGCCGCGAACTTGGTGAGGATGGGCATTTCTTTCAGAAGGTTTACCGTGAGTCGCCCAACGAGTGTGACCGATGCCGATACGACCATCGAACTTTTCTGACGTCAGTTTTTCTTCCAAGTTTTTAAGTTTACCTTGGGCACGCACGCGTTTTGTTTTGCCACCATCAAGAATAGCTACACCCGCACTGTCGTATCCACGGTATTCTAATTTTTTAAGACCGCTGATAATCACATCTTTGGGATTTTGAGGGCCTAAATAGCCAACGATACCACACATAACTTCACCTATTTGCTTTCAGTCTCGGCCACTTCTTGTTCGGTGGCTTTGACAGCGTAGTTTTCTTTAACGAATTGTTTGCCACGAGCGACAGCCAAAGCTTTCGCTGGGACATTTTTAGTAATCGTCGATCCAGAACCGATGATGGCGTCGTCGCCAACTTCGATAGGAGCCACGAACTGAGTGTCACTGCCTACGAAGACGCGGTTCCCGATCTTCGTTTTATATTTCTTTCTGTCAGCTGCGTAATTACAAGTTATAGTTCCGCAACCTACGTTCACTTCTTCTCCGATCTCGGCATCGCCAAGATACGTCAAGTGACCGGCTTTCGATTTTTTACCGAACTTCACTTTCTTCATTTCCACGAAGTTTCCAACATGAGCTTCTTCGAAGATTTCTGTCTCTGGGCGAAGGCGCGCGTAAGGGCCCACAGAAACTTTATTGTGAAGTTTCGTTTGTTCTAAATAGCTGCCGCCGCGCACTTGCACGCTATCGCCGATTTCTGAATCAGATATAAAACTATTCGATTCGATCACGGTGAAAGAGCCGACTTTGGAGCGACCACGAATAAAGACATTCGGGTAAAGCACTGTGCCAGCGCCGATCTCCACACTTTCTTCCACATAGACAGTGCGAGGGTCGATCATCAACACGCCTTCTTCCATCAAGCGCATAGCTTTGCGTTTGAATAAAAGACGAGTGGCTTTAGCTAACTCGACTTGGTTGTTCACACCGACAGCGACTTTTGGAGTCGACTGAATGGCTTGCACACGCAGCTTGTCCGAGATGCACAAAGAAATAAGATCGGTGATGTAGAATTCTTTTTTTGAATTGTTGTTTGAAATCTTCGGAAGGTATTCGGCAAGGACCGAGCCCTTCACCACGTAGATACCTGTATTGATTTCTTTGATTTTCAAAGTTTCAACCGAAGCATCTTTCGCTTCAACGATCGCGGCAAGTTCACCACGATGACGCACGATACGGCCGAACTCGCCCGGCGTTTTAATGACAGCAGTCACCACGGCCAAATCACATTTTTCATCACGGAAGTGACGAACGAAGTCTTTGATATCCGAAGCTTCAATCAACGGATGATCACCGTTCATGATAACAACGTCACCTTCGATGGTTTCTGGTTTGGCGCAACGAACGGCGTGTGCCGTCCCCAATTGCTCGTCTTGGACGTAACAAGCAACACCCATAGGTTCGACGACCTGGCGGACGAGATTTTGTCCGTGACCCACGATCACACGAACTTCAGCGGCACCGGCACCTTTGGAAGCTTGAATGACTTTTTCAATCATCGGGCGGCCCGCCACGGGATGAAGAACTTTTGGAAGTGGCGATTTCATACGTGTGCCCTTACCGGCAGCAAGAGCGATCACAGTTAACTTCTCAGATGAATTGACTGACATTTAGAAACATCCTTTTAAAAGCTTTTCTTCTCTGAAAAAAACAGGCTTAATTGTCTCATGCAAGGAAAAATTTTTCACCAAACTTCTTGGGCTCAAACCTCTCTTGGAACTTCTATCGAATTGTATAAAAAATCACACAGTTTGAGTGGCTTTTCCGAACGGCCCATTTTGTTTATTGGAGGAGTTCATGGCGACGAACCCGAAGGCGTTCGCCTGGCGCAGGAACTTATCCAATGGCTTAAGCAGGTGGAGGCCACTCAATCTGAGTCTATCCGCCCTTGGCTGCTGATTCCCTGTATCAACCCCGACGGTTATGCGAAAAACCAAAGAGTGAACGCCGGTGGAGTCGACCTGAACCGCAACTTTCCTTCGCGAGACTGGTCCTCAGAAGCCAAGGCACCCCGATATTATCCTGGCCCTTCGCCTGGAAGTGAGAAGGAAGTGCAGGCCTTGGTAAAACTCATTGAGGACGAAAAGCCACAGCTCATAGTACACTTTCACTCGTGGGAGCCTTGCGTTGTCTACACGGGCCAGCCTGGAAAGAAAGCCGCAGAGATACTGGCGACTGACACAGGTTACGAGGCGCGTGAAGACATTGGCTATCCGACACCGGGAAGCCTAGGGCAATACGGTTGGATGGAACACCAGATCCCGGTGATCTGTATTGAAGAACAAGAACACATTGATCTGAATTTAGTGTGGCCTCACTTTAAAAAGGGACTGGAACTTCTACTGACAGGAAAATCAATTTCATGAGTAAGTATAAATCCATCGCCTTCGACTTAGACGACACCTTGCTGGACACCTCAGGCATTCTGGTTCCCGCAGCGGCCCGCCGTTCTTGCGAAGCCATGCTGGCGGCGGGATTGCGATGTGATTTAGAAACTTGCTTGCAAATGCGCCATGAGTTGGCCTCGCAATATTCCCATACCGAAATCTTTACGAAGATTGTCGATAGATTTGGAACAAACCAAAAAGGGAAAGCCATTCACGACGCGCTTGAGCGTTTCTATAATCCCGAGATCCCTGAAAAACTTCCGATGATGCCGGGCTCTTTGGAAAACATCCAAAAACTTCGCGAGTCTCACAATTTATTTTTAGTGACGATGGGGTCTCCCGAGGCCCAGGCGCAAAAAATCCGCTCTTTAGGAATCGCGCCGCTGTTTAAAAAAATCTATATTCTGAATGGGTTTATCGGAGAGAAAAAAGAATCGGCCTTCCTGGACATTGTTCAAAGTGAAGGTCATAAACCGCAAGAGCTTTTAAGTATCGGGAATCGTCTTTCCAGTGAAATTCGTGATGGAAAGCGCATTGGTGCTGACACCTGTTACTTCGCTTATGGCGAGCACGTCGGTGAAATTCCGCAATATCCTGAAGATCATCCTGACTTTACTATCACTCAACACCAGGACCTTATCCCGACATGCGGACTTTAAAAGCCAGTTTTCTTTTAATTGGTCCTTGGGACGCCCGTTTGCAAGAGTTGGGGGCGCATATTGCCACCGACTTGCAGCAGGCCTGGCATTGGATTCAAGATTCCACCTACGATGTTGTCGCCGTATCGATCACTTTGGTTTTAGGAAAAAAGTTTCCTGAGTTTTATCAGGCCATCAAAGAAAGTTCGCCGGCGACGCAATTTATTGCCGTCGTGCCAGAAGATTTTTCCGCCCATCAGCTTTCTTTTTTGCATGAAGAGTTTTCTTTCTTCCGAGTGATGTCGAGCTATCAAGATGCCGATTTAGAAACCCACTTGTTTTCGGCCTTAGAAGAAGCCAATCAGCGTAAACAGGATGAAAACTTAGCGCTCTTAATTCGCGAACAAACAGCACAGTTAAAACGCTTGCAAATTGAACTGGAAGAACGCGTGCAAAAAAGAACAAAGTTTCTTACCGAAGCACGCCGCAAATTGTTTTTAACAAACTCTCGTATCGAAGGATTTAAGCGCGCCCTCATGGCCGTGCATCAGGCAAGCTCTGTCGGGGAAATTGAACAACTTCTTAATGAATCTATGGCGGCGACGGTTCACACCTCTTGGATTCGTTTGTTCTATCACCCGCAAGACGAACTGTTTTCAAGACAGGTGCAAGCCCAGTTGAACTTCACGCAACTGCAGGTTCCCCTTTTCCGTCATCACGAAAAAGTCGGGTCCATCTTTTTCTTGCGCGGCCCGGATCATCCTTTTACGAAGGAAGAAAGTGACTTCCTCACTCGCGTGGCCGAAGCCGTGGCTTTGGCCTTGGATCGTATTCAGAAACTGAAAGAATCAGAGTCTTTGAAAGAACAATGGGAAGCCACTTTCAACTCCATGTCTGACCCCGTTGTTCTTATCGATACGAATTATGACATCATTCAATCCAACAAGGCTTTGGACGACAGGCTTCGTGAGCAGGGCCGTGAACACACCTCGCGCAAGTGTTACCAAGTTTTATACAATCGCGAAGAACCTTGTCCGGGCTGTCAGCGTGGAACGAACTTCCGCGTGCAAAGTCAGAGCTCTTCTCCGCGCACCTTTGAAGTTTTCAGCCAAAGTCTTCCGTTGGATTCTGAAAAGCCACCGGTATTCGTCAATCTTTATCATGACGTGACTCAACAACTGAAAATGGAAAAGCAGATCTTAGAGTCGGCAAAAATGGCAGAGCTGGGAACTATCGGATCAAGTATCGCTCACGAACTGAACAATCCCTTAGGTGGCATACTATCCTTCACTCAGCTCATTAAGATGGACATGAGTCCAGACAATCCGCTTTACCCCGACATTGTGGAAATGGAAGCCGGCGTGCAACGCTGTAAAGAAATCGTGCAAAACCTATTAGGTTTCACGCGAAACCCCAATGCCGATCAGATTGGAGATATCAGTCTGAAGGAAGCCTGCTTGCGTGCTCTTAAGATCGTAGAGCTGCAAACAAAATCTCAGGGCATTGAAGTGAAGCTGCACTTCCCGGGCGACGACATTTTGGTACGTGGCCACCTTAATCTTCTGGCTCAAGCTTTGAAAAATGTTTTACAAAGTGCGATTGATCACGTCACAGATCGTTCACGCAACGAAAAGGGCTTTCGTCCAATTCTGGATATCGAAATTTCTTCCGGCACCGAACTGACATATATTTTAGTCAAGGATAACGGTACGCCAGAAAAAAACCCCAGCCTTCCTATCGGCTTAGGTCTTTCAGTGGCTTCGCAGATTTTGCGAGACTTTGAAGGCACACTGGAGTTTTCACTGAGCCAAGACCAAGAGAATATAGCGCGCATAGCTTTTTCACTTTAAAGGGTTTTTGTGGAAATCAAAATCACCAATCGCTTGATTCAGGGTATCTTTGCCCTTGGCACGGTCGTCACTCTTTCTATTCTTGTCTTAAACTTTTTATCGTTACGTGACTATCGCCGTTCTATTCGTGAACAGGAAAAAAGCGAAGCTCTGGTGACCGTCATGGAAGAACTTGTGAAGACGATGGTTGACCTCGAGACGGGCCAACGGGGTTACATCCTTACATCTAACGGTGATTTTCTTGAACCCTACGACAAAGCCCGCATCCACATTCCGCGCCACCTCGACACTTTGGATAAAGGCGCTCCCGCGGAAATTAAAAACATGGCCGAATACAAAGCGATCCGCGGACTTATTAATAAAAAAATTGGAATCTCGCGTGAACTTATTGCGCTCGTGAATGCGGGCGAAGTGAAAAAAGCTCAAGACAAAGTACGCTCTGGAACGGGTAAAGAAGTCATGGATCAGCTTCGCAACAACGTTGAAATCGTGAAAGGTGTTGAGCGCGCTAAAGTGGAAGAGCATCGTCTCATCGCTGAATCCAAAGGCCGTATCAATCGCGACTGGACAATCTTAGGTAGCGGACTTTGTTTTGCGGTTATTGTTCTGGCCTATCTTCTGACCGACATGGAAAACCGCCGACGCACCAAAGTTGAAGAAGAATTAGCACTGGCGAAGGATGCCGCTGTTGAGGCTTCTAAACACAAGTCTGAATTTTTAGCGAACATGAGCCACGAAATTCGCACTCCCATGAACGGCATTCTAGGAATGTCGGAAGTGATGCTTGCGGAAATGCCCGAGGGCAGCCAACGTGCCAAACTTGAAAAGATCCGCGATGCTGGAATGGCTCTTTTGACCCTCATCAACGGCATTTTGGATCTTTCAAAGATTGAATCCGGAAAACTGGAACTTGAAGAAAACTATTTCGAGCTGCCGAAACTTGTGCAAGAAGTTTACAACACCTTAGAATATTCCGCGAAGTCCAAGGGCTTGGACTTCGCGATTTCTATTTCTGACAACACACCTCGCGCGTTTTCCGGAGACGCTCTTCGCATCCGCCAAATTCTTATCAATCTTTTGGGGAATGCCATCAAGTTCAGCTCTTCAGGTAAAGTTGCGTTACAGATCAACTCTTACCGCGCGCAAAGTTCCAAAACGATGCTTCAAGTGCAAGTTTCCGATAACGGCCCGGGTATGACGGAAGAGACCGTCAAGAAACTCTTCACTCCGTTTGAACAAGGCGACAAAAGCACGACAAGAAAATACGGTGGAACGGGCTTGGGCCTTTCTATCACGAAAAAACTTGTAGATCTGATGAACGGAACGATTGAAGTCGAAAGCAAACCCGGAGAAGGAACTTCATTCTGGGTGAACATTCCTTTAGAGGCAGTGAATTCCATGCCGGCAACAAATAGCTCTGCGTCGCTATCGAATCCGGCATTCCTGTCATCTTTGGCTCCGTTGAAAGTGCTGGTGGCTGAAGACAACGCCACAAACCAGGAAGTGATCAAGGTTATGTTGAAACGCCTGGGTCACACCTTCACGATAGTAGAAAACGGCCGCGAAGCCATTGCCGCTTATGAAAAAGAAAAACCTGACGTGATCCTGATGGACTGCCACATGCCGGAAATGGATGGCTATGAAGCGGCAAAACATATTACTGACGGTCAAGGCGCGGTTTGGTGTCGAGGTGTCCCTATTATCGCCGTCACCGCCAATGCTGTTCGAGGCGATAAAGAGGACTGCATGCGCGCAGGAATGTGTGACTATCTGTCGAAACCTCTGACGATGGGAGAGCTCGATGATAAACTGGCGATGTGGTCACCAAAGCTTGATGCCGTCGACACCCAAATTGTGGATCCCCGTGCGATGGAACGACTTCGCCAGATCAGTGAAACTCAAGCACCCCTCTTGATGTCGCAAATCCGCGAGGAGTGGTTCAAAGAAGCTCCAGAGTCTTTACAGAAAATGAAGACGGTGATCGAACAATCTGAATGGTCCGAGGCGAGCAAAATTGCTCATCATTTAAAGTCGACTTGCGCAAACGCGGGCTTACGTCGAATGACTCAGTTCTGTTCCAAAATTGAAGAAGACATTGCTCAAAACAAGTTTGATGAAGTGATGTATTTGTTTTTACAGCTGCGTTCTGAATATAAACTTGCGTGTTTGCATTTAGGAAGAGAAAATAGAAATCAAGGTATGACTTCTTAGAGGTGGCTCGTGGATAAAAAGGTATTCAGTAAAGTGCGTGTGTTGATTAGTGATGATAATACCACCGATCGAATGATTCTGGCCGCCGCCCTCAGCGAACTTGGTTTTCAAAATATTATTCAGGCCGAAGACGGCGCTGTGGCGCTAGCTAAAATCGAACGCGCTCACGATATGGGTGCCAGTATTGATCTTCTTTTTTTGGATTGGCAGATGCCAAAACGCAATGGCCTGAGTCTTTTGACAGATCTGCGCCGATCTCAACGTCATAAAAATATCAAGATCGTTATGACCACAAATGTTGCCGACGAAAAGTCAGTCAAGGAAGCATTAAATCAAGGCTTAGATTCTTATATTATTAAGCCTCTTTCGCTAGATACATTGAAGTCCAAGCTTCTTGCGATGAAGCTTTAAGGCAGTTCCCTGACTGTTGCCACCACCTGTGAAATTCCATTCCTAGAGGCTCCGACGTTTTCTAAAATTATGAAAACAAGGAGTTGTTATGAAGCTCAAAAAGTCCCTGGCAGCGTTCTGTCTACTGTTGCTCTCGCCTTTCAGCTCGCCCGCACAAAATAATCAAAACACCATCAGTGATAAAGATATTGTCGATGCCTATCATTATTTTCTGGGCCGTCTGTTGGTGCTTCGTCAAGAGCATATCGACTTTAAAGACGGTGGATTTAAATGGAATGAAATCTATCATCGCGAACCCGGCGGTGTGGCCTGGGCCAATCCCAACTTAGACGTCGTTTACAGCGAAGCGTGGCTAGCACTAGATCCCAAAACCTGCGTTCTCGTGGATATTCCAAAAATCGAAAAAAGGTATTACACCTTCCAGGTTTTAAACAGCTGGGGCGAAACACTTTCCAACATCAACGAAAGGGCTTTCCCTCGGCATCCTTACGGAAAGTTTGCTTATTGTCAGGAAAATGCGGCGGTGAAAATCCCTACAGGCACCGAGCGCATCAATGTGGTCGGAAATAAATTTCGTGTTCTGGCCAGAGTGGAGATCGGAAAAAACCAAAAAGAAGCCGTGAGACTTCAAAAGCAAATAAAAATTCGGCCGACTGCAACGGCACAGGTTGAAACGCCAGTACAGATCCCGCTCTTTTCAAACAAAGAGCTTCCGGGGGCTACGGCATTTGAAAAAGCAGATGCGATTCTACAAAGCGAACCAGATATTAACGACAGCATGGTTCCTTTACAGGAAAAGACCCTGCTGATCAGCCGCAATCTGGGAGATGAAGCCTTTCGCGCAAGAACCGAAGAAGTTATTCGTAAAGAAGCCATTCCTTCTTTTTTGCGCGCTCTTTTGACGGAAGGAACACGCAAAAATGGCTGGGGCGCCACACCGCCTGCGGGAAAATATGGAAGTAATTATCTTTGGCGCTCTCTCGTTAACTACGGGGGGATCTGGGCCAATACTTCAGATGAGGTTGTTTATTATCGTACAAACACCGACGGAACCAATACTCCTTTGAATGGCAGCGAAACTTACACTATGACCTTTCCTGCGGATCAACTGCCAGAGACTTTGGCGAAGTTCTTTTGGTCCGTCATCGTCGTCGACGGTGAAAAGTTCATGGTCGTTCCGAACTCTTTGAAGAGATACCTAATAAACAATCAATCCAAGTTGCAGAAAAATAAAGACGGCTCTTTGACAATCGTCTTTGCGAACAAGCAACCCAAGAATTATCCGCAAGCCAACTGGCTTCCGACGCCTGACAAATCCAACTATCATCTGACATTTCGTTTTTACGGCCCGGAACTACCCGTCGTTAAAGGACAGTATTTCCCACCGCCCTTACAGAAAGTCACAACGTCACTTTCTAAAAACGAACTTTGAATTTCGGTTAATCAAAAAGGCAGATTTCTTAAATCTGCCTTCTTTTTAATCATGGTGAGGATTTTCTCGAATTTTTATCGGGTCTAGTTCGTTAAAAGGCGGCATTTTTTTCCATTCCCCGTCCAGTTTTATGGTCCTGAAAGCCTTACCTGGCGCGGATTTTTTGACAGTCCCGTCAAAAATACCCTAAGCTTAAAAAAGTACTGAAACAGTACAAGAACCCACCATGGAAGGAAGGTTCATGCGAAGCCAAAGAGTCCTAATATTAGATGACGAGTCCTCCTTAAGAACCGCACTTTTTAGAGTGCTTGATCGCAAAGGCCTGAACGTCATCACTGCCAACAAAATCGAAGAAGCCAAAGTTTTATGTCAGGGTGACACTCCTGTCGATTTAGCTATCGTTGATTTGAATCTTCCCGATGGCGATGGCATTGAATTCATGACTCATCTTAAATCTCTAAGTCCAGCGACCGAAGTTATCATTCTAACAGGTCACGCAACGATTGAGTCTGCTATCCGTGCGACACAAAAAGGCGCCTTCCACTTTGTAACTAAGCCTTTCAATCTTGAAGAGCTGATGAGCTTGATTGAAAAAGCTCTGACTCACAAAAAGCTTCAACAGGAAAATCAGCAACTTCGTTCGGAACTTAATAAGAAGTATAAATTCGATCAGATCGTCGGTAACTCAGATCAAATCCAAAATGTTTTGCGCTTGATTGAAAGAGTGGCCGATTCCGATTCGACAGTTCTGGTTACTGGTGAATCAGGAACAGGAAAAGAACTTATTGCCCGCGCTATTCACTACAACTCTCCTCGCGCGCAAGGCCCATTTATTCCAATTAACTGTGGCGCGATCCCTGCGGAGCTTCTGGAAAGTGAACTTTTCGGACATATTAAGGGAGCTTTTACGGGCGCTATTGCCAACCGCGTAGGTCGCTTTGAAATGGCTGACGGCGGAACGATCTTCTTAGACGAAATCGGAGATCTTGAACCTTCTTTGCAGGTGAAACTTCTTCGCGCGCTACAAGAGCGTAGTTTTGAACCGGTAGGCTCAACTAAAACTGTGACCGTGAATGTGCGCGTGATCGCGGCGACGAATATCAATCTTGAAGAGGCTGTCGACAATGGCCGCTTCCGTGAAGATCTTTTCTATCGTCTGAATGTCATTCCTTTGCCGGTTCCGGCTTTGCGTGAACGCAAAACCGACATTCCCTTGTTACTGAATCATTTCATGGAAATTTTTAATAAAAGCAAAGGCCGTGGTCTTTCGGGAATCACTCCCGATGCTTTAGATTGCCTTGTGAACTATGCTTGGCCTGGAAACATTCGTGAACTTGAGAATCTTGTCGAGCGCATGACGATTCTAAAAGGCCAAGGGCAGGTCGATATTTCAGATCTTCCGATCAAGTATAAGTCCGGCAAAACCGCTTCTGCGGAAGTCGGCGGTTTGGAAATCCCTGACGCAGGAATGGATTTCAACTCTGCGGTGGATGCTTACGAAAATGCTTTGATCCTAAAAGCTTTGGAAAAGACAGGCTGGAACCGAAACCAGGCGGCCGCTCTTTTAAGACTGAATCGAACGACTTTGGTGGAGAAGATCAAAAAGAAAGGTCTTATTCCTCCCAACGAAATCACACCGACATAATTTAAGAAGAAAGCCCGCCAACAGCGGGCTTTCTTGTTTGGGCTGAACTGCGTCCCTCACTACGATTGAAACTTTATTCTTTAATTAAAACTTTATTATTCACAGAGTTAATTCCTTCGACAGCCATCACTTTTTGACGAATAGATTCTTTTTCTTCAGGTGAAGCCGCCTGCCCCTGCAACGTCGCCCGTCCATTTTGAACACGAATGTTCACATTGCGAGCTTCGGATGATAATGAAGTATCGCGTTGCAAGCTACGACGAGCCATCGCTTGAATTTCAGAATCTGATTTGGCAGGTGCGTTCATCGCCGTGTCACCAGCAGGCATGGATGTCGCAGTGCTTGTTGCTTCACTATCAACTCCTGTTGGCGCCGATTCATACATTGAATCACGGTCATAAGAATGTTTCGCCTTATCATCGGAAGTGTCCGCGAACGAAGTGCCACCTAAAACAGTCAGAGCTAATAATGTCACAAGTTGCGTTTTCATTAGATCCTCCTCGTTGTTCTTCTTTTAACAACTTCATTGTAAACCCCTGTCGCGCATTACACAAAAAATCAGCAAAACTTGTGGGCTGCCACTTGGCGAAAGAGCGAATCATTTCAGCGTGGAAAAGAAAAAGGATCTGGCCCCGATTCGGACAGCGCCAATTCTCATGTTCTATTGTGATTGTTTTCAAAAGACCTGGGCCTTTGCAGAAGGCTTTAGCACGAGGAGATCTTTATGAAAAAACTCATTTTTGTTCTGTTCTTTTTTAATGTGGGAAATTCTTTTGCATCGGTTCCGTTAGAACTTCCGCTCTCGCTGCAAAACTTGAAAATGGAATGCGCCCGAACCGAGGAAGACTTTCCTGATTTTGCCTGTTTGAAATTCGAGTTCTTCCAAAGCAGTCCCGAACGTCTTCAACTGGATCTTCAGGAATTGATTGAAACTAATGAATACAACCTGCAAAGAACAAGTTCATCGAAAATGCTAGCTACTTTAATGAGTTCCATGGATGCGCAAATTTATCGCTATCAAAGAATCGAACACCGAGAAACTTTGCGCCGCTTAAAAACAAAAAATCACTGGGAGCTTTTGAAGGTCAAAAAAGATTTAGAAAGTTTTATGTGGGATCCACATACTTACTGGTATCCCAGCGTGAATGCGATGAGTTTTATTGCGGTGGATCCCCGCCGGCACGTGATCGCCGTGATTTCTCACGGCGAAAGAAACTAGTTAATTATTTCTTCTTCGGGAAAAGATGCAGCATCTCAAACAAGGCATCCATTCCTGCCAAAGCCGTAATATCACTGTGATCAAACGGAGGAGAAATCTCAACAACATCCCCGCCCACAAGGTTCGGAATCTTTAAGGCGCGGAAAATGCGTTGTACTTCATAAGTCGTCAAACCACCAGGGACTGGAGTTCCAGTTCCTGGGGCGCAGCTAGGATCCAAGTTGTCGATGTCATAGCTGATATAAGTCGGTGTATCATCAAATACCGGAAGCGTGCGCAGGAATTCGTTTAAAGGTTGATTGCGAACATCGTCAACCGTGACCACGCGAATGCCGTGGGCGCGCACAAAATTCAAATCATCTCCGCCGGCCAAGGGTCCGCGAATTCCGATTTGCACCATTTTCTTAGGATCTACCAGTCCTTCTTCGACAGCATGGCGAGCAAAAGCCCCATGATGGTATTCACAACCCCAAGCCGCAGGATAAGTATCCAAATGAGCATCGAAGTGAACGAAAGCCAAAGGCTTGCCATATTTTTTTCGCAGGGCCCGTAAGACCGGAAGCGTGGTTGAGTGGTCACCACCGACAGCTAAAAAGCGCTTACCGTGATTTAAAATTTCAGTCACAAATTTTTCGATGCGCTCATATGTCTGACCTTGGTCAATAGGCACTGTCGGGCAATCGCCAATATCAGCAACTTTTAAATTCTCAAAAAAGTTTTCCGCACGGGTCATATGGAAACCACGTCCCAGGGCTGAAACTTCGCGCAATTTTGTTGGCGCAAAGCGTGCTCCCGGTCGATAAGAAACGCCACCGTCGTAAGGTATGCCAAAGATTCCGACTTCATAGTCGGCGTCTAATGAAACGTAGGGCAACCGGAAGAAGGTCTTGATCGCAGAAAAACGGGGAAACTCACGTCCGCTTAACGGTTTGTATTCCATATTGACTCCTCAAATACCGTACGACTACATTACCGCGGATGAGCTCAAATTACGACTATAAACTCGACCACAAGCAACTTACGCAATGGTACAAAAAGAACCTGCGCGCCCTTCCCTGGAGAGAGAACAAAGACCCTTATCGTATTTGGCTTTCAGAAGTTATGTTGCAACAAACAACCGTTGTTGCGGTCATTCCTTATTTCGAAAAATTTCTTAAAAAATTTCCCACCGTGCAGGACTTGGCGAATGCTCCGGAAAATGAAGTGCTAGAAGCTTGGGCCGGTTTAGGTTATTACTCTCGTGCCCGCAATCTCCACAAAGCCGCTAAAGCTTTGGCCGAAAAAGGTTTTCCCAAAACAGCCGCAGAGCTTTTAGAACTTCCCGGTTTTGGTTCCTATACCTCCCGCGCCGTGGCTAGCATCGCCTTTGGAGAAAAAGTCGGTGTCCTGGATGGAAACGTCATCCGCGTCCTTTCACGTCGTTATGGATTGAAGTTAGAATGGTGGAATAACAAAGGCCGCGAGATTTTACAGAAGATCTCAGACGAGCTCTCGTTGTTGGGAAATGCCGATGTGGTAAACCAAGGTCTTATGGAACTCGGTGCGACCGTCTGTACACCGCAAAAAGTAACTTGCATGTTATGTCCGTGGGTGAATACGTGTGTGTCGCGTGAAAAAAATCTGGTTGAGAAATTACCTCTAAAAAAACCACGCAAAGAAAGCGAAGTCTGGGTCTGGAAGCCGTTTGTCGCGATCAAAGACCGGAAGGTCGCCTTGGTGAAAAATGATTATGCTCCGTTCTTGAAAGGTCAGATGATTTTTCCTGGAGAAATCGCCATGGAAAAAAACAAGCCCAAGGACTATGATGTCAAACACAACATCACACATCATGATATCTTTATTCAGATTCATTCGAAAAAATCCGTTAGTGGTAAGAACGTCGAATGGGTAGAGCTTAAAGAATTGAAGAAGGTCAATCCTTCTTCTCTGTTACAGAAAGTGCTGCATAAGGTTGATATATGAAGTGGATCCAGTGGAAAGTTGCAGGTGTATTTTTTCTTCTTTCGGCCTGCACACACTTGAGCGTCACCAAGGACGTATTAACTTCTGACTTTTTACTTACTAAAAACACAAAACAAATCACCTTCCTGGGTGATAACGATCATCCCCGCTTTTCCGAAGATGGAAAGCGTTTGATCTATAGCAGTCGTTCCCGCGCATCTCACAAAGGTTGGCAAGTGTACGAGATGGACCTTGAAAACAACAAGGAACGTCGGGTGACCTTCTCTGATGGCGATGCCTTCGATGCCATCTATATCTCTAAATCTGAAATTCTTTATGCGTCGACAACAGATGAAATTAAAGAAAGTCCGTTGCTAAATAAAAACTTCGACAAAGAGTTTCCCCCTTCAGACCTTTACATGAGTGATCTGTATGGGACAAACATTCTGCGCGTGACTCAACAGCCGGGCTTCGATGCTCAGCCATTTTTTGTTTCTCACGCGACAAGACCCTCTATATTTTTTACTTCGCGACGTGGAGAGCTCTCAGGGATTTATCGCTTGGACTTAAAGAAAGTTCCGGTCAGTTTGATCTCTGCAGAAAAAGAAAAGGAAAAGCGGTTCCCCGCAATCACTCCCGACCGTTCGCAAGTGGCGTGGGCGGAAAAGAATTTGAAAACGGGCGAAGAAAGCTTGGTCCTTTATAATCTGAAAACAAAAATTCCTTTTATGTTGAAATCCAACGAAGGAAATTACCGCGATCTGTTCTTCTCGCCTCGCAATCCCCAACGTCTTTTTTATAGCATTTTACGTAAAGGCGAAAAGCGTTACCAAATCGAGGTCTATGACATCGACAAGCAGTGCACGCAGGTGGTTTTTAAAGGCAATGACTCGTTGTCTTCACCGGCTATTTCGAATGAAGAAACTGAACGCGTCGCCTTCTCGCGCCTATTCCAGGATAAGAAACAAATTTACATTGTGAATCTTCCAGTTGATTTAGGCCCTTGCCTTGAACCGGCCGCCCAAGCTACTCTTAAGAAGTGAAATCCTTAGTCGCCTTTATTACATTCTGTTCCTCAGTAACGTTGGCAGCGCCGCATCCGGCGACGAGTTCGTCTGCGTTCACCGCCCCCGAAAAAGGCCTCTATTTTCTGCACAAAGGTTTCACTTTAAAAACGGAAGGAACGAACTGGGTTCCGGTAGCAAACAGTGAGGAAAGTCTTTTAGACACCGTTCGTTTTGCTCCGCGCGACAATCAGACAGAAGGCAGTCTTAGTATTCGTACTGATAAAGTCGCAAAAAATGCCTCGCTAGAGCTTTATACACGCAAATGGATGCGTGATTACCCGAACTATGGCTTTGAGGTGATTTCAGCGAAGAACTTCACTTTGAATGGCAGTCCTGCTTTGGTTGTGGATATGCTTTCAAGATCTAAGAATAAACAAATTCGCCAAGTCGTTTTAAAGAACGAAGACCGCGTCGCGATCATGACTTGTCTTGATGATAAGGCTCGCTTCACAAAAGCTCTGCAAAGCTGCAATCAAATCATGAAAACTTTTGCGTGGACGCCCCCTGAGACGATGCCCGCGAAGCGGTAGCTTTATGTGCTTCCACTGACAAAAAAAAGAGCCAAGACAACTTGGCTCTTTAAAGGAAATAACAATTTATAGCGGAAACTAGTTACAGCTTTTACCCCACGTGTTGGCCGTTTTATCACCTACACCAATGTGTAAAGAAGCACTTCCGTAGTGACCGATCGCGCGCAATCTTTTCTTTGCTCTCATTTTACAAAGCTCACGGAAAGCACGGTCCGCCTCGCTATTACTTGCAAAGCGCACGTCAATAGAAGTTCCGTAAGGATGACGACCTTTTGCTCCGCCTACGTTTTTATTGTAAGGCTCGGGTCTCCACCAGTTATAGATATGGCTGATTTTGATTCCTTTTGCGGAAAGATCCTGAAGGATTTTTACGCCCGCGATCGGATACTGCCAGGTCTTTTCATCGGGATGAATCAACTGATGTTCTTGGCTTGATCCGTAAGTACAACGGAATGTCGAAGCCGAATTCTTGTTAGGTCTAACAAGCTGGCTGCACCAAGATGAATTGTTTGTCTCTTTAGAACAACGTTGAAGGAATTCTTCTTCTTTCGTGTTTCCTAAATTTACTTGTGCTTTCTGGCTTGAAGAAGCTCTGACACAACCCAAAGATTCAATTTCGGGATCGATGGCTTCTTCGCTGTCATTATGAATGTGGTCTGCGATGTCTTCGGAAGCGCCGTCTTCAATAGCAGCAGAGGTTTCTTCGTTAAGAGCATCTCCTGAGCTCGCTGGTTGACATCCAATTTGGCCTAGACCTAATGCAAACATCAACGATAGCGTCGTCATTTTAAACTTCATCCATTCTCCTTGCTCGGGTTAATTCTTCGTAATGAGTTGCTAGGCTACACGCCTTACGAAGTTTTAATCCACCCTTTGAAAGGCACTTCTGGAGCTAAGTTCAGGGGAATGTGAGTCAGTTCTTCATCCGGAAAAATACAAATATGAATGGATTCTTATTCACTTGTTTAGATCTTCACGAGGCCTCAGGATTTTTAGATCAGGAGAGGAGTCTTCCAATGAACGTTAATGATCTTCAAGCCGAGTTAATCACCCCCGACGCCGCCAATTTTTTAATTTCTCTTCACGAAAAATTCGATGGCCTTCGTCGTCACATGCTGATGAAAAGAAAAACTTTGGTGAATGAATTCTGTGAAGGGGCTCGCCCTCAGTTCCTGGAAAAAACTCGCAGCATTCGTGAATCCGACTGGAAGATTGCAGAAGCTCCCAAAGATCTGCAGGATCGTAGGGTCGAGATCACAGGCCCCGCGGAACCTAAGATGATTATCAATGCGCTGAACTCCGGCGCCCAAGTTTTCATGGCGGACTTTGAAGACTCCCTCAGTCCAACATGGTTCAATCTTCTTAACGGACAAGAGGCTTTGCAAAAAGCCGTTCGTCGCACACTCACTCATCGCAACGAAAATGGCAAAGAATACAAGCTGAATAAAAATATCGCGACCCTTGTCGTACGCCCTCGTGGTCTTCACTTAGACGAGCAGCACTTTATGATTCGCGGAGAGCCTATCTCAGGGGCCCTTTTCGATTTCGGCCTTTACATGTTTCATAACGCCAAAGAACTGATTAAGCGCGGCACCGGGCCTTATTTCTATCTGGCTAAATTAGAAAATCATGAAGAAGCAACCTGGTGGGCTGATGTTTTCAAATTTACGGAAGAAAAATTAGAAATTCCCAGCGGGACCATTCGCGCGACGGTTTTAATTGAAACCATCACGGCCGCTTTTGAAATGGATGAAATTCTGTTTGCCCTTAAAGACTATGCGGCGGGCCTTAATGCCGGTCGCTGGGATTATATCTTCAGTCTTATTAAAAAGTTTCATGCTTGTCCTGAGTTCGTTCTTTCTGAACGCGCTCGTGTGACGATGACAACGCCCTTTATGGAAGCTTACTGCAAGCTCTTAGTGCAAACTTGTCACAAGCGTGGCGCTCACGCTATGGGCGGAATGGCTGCCTTTATTCCGAACCGTCAAGACCCCGATCTTACAAAAAATGCCATTCACAAAGTCGCGGAAGACAAATCCCGCGAAGTGCGTCTGGGATTTGATGGTACATGGGTGGCTCATCCTGATTTAGTTCCGGTGGCCTTTGCGGAATTCACTCGTGTGTTGGCCGATCGTCCTCACCAAAAACATGTTTCACCTCGCGGACCCGTTTTTGCGGAAGATCTTTTAAAAGTGCCTAAAGATATTCATGTCTCTGAAGAAGGCGTGCGCACAAATATCTCTATCACCCTTCGTTATCTGGATAAGTGGCTTTCCGGTATTGGCGCTGCCGCTTTAGACAACCTGATGGAAGACGCCGCCACCGCCGAGATTTCGCGCAGTCAATTATGGCAGTGGCTGCATCATCACGTTGTTTTAACGGATGGCTCCCCATTAACTTACGGTCGATACAAACTGCTTTTGCAGGAAGAAATTTTTAATTTGGAATCTCAGGACGTACCGCATTTGAAAAAGGCAGTTTCGCTTTTAAATTACATGGTTCTTACTGAGGACTTCCCAAATTTCCTAACCACGATGGCTTATGAACAACTAACTAAAGCGGAATCAAAGGAGATTGAAATGGTCAACGGCATGGAAGCTCATAAAAAGTCAGTGGATGCTCAATGGGCCACAGATGAAAGATGGAAGGGCGTGAAGCGCAACTACGGTTCAGCCGAAGTGGCAAAACTTCGCACGTCCATTCCTGTTCAATACACGCTCGCTGAAATGGGCGCAAAAAAACTGTGGGGCCTTTTAAAGAACTCCCCTTATGTAAATACTTTTGGCGCAATGACAGGCGGTCAAGCGGCGCAAATGGTGAAAGCCGGACTGCAAGCGATTTACGTCAGTGGTTGGCAGGTGGCAGCGGACGCAAATCTTTCTGGTCAAACTTATCCCGATCAAAGCCTTTATCCTTCTAACAGCGTTCCGAATCTTGTCAGACGCATTAACAACTCTTTCATGCGCGCGGACCAGATCGCGAATCAAACTGGGAAAGACATGCGCGGCGAAGACTGGTATGCACCCATCGTCGCCGATGCTGAAGCCGGCTTCGGGGGGCCGTTGCATGCCTTTGAATTGATGAAATCAATGATCGAGGCCGGAGCGGCCGGCGTGCACTTTGAAGATCAGTTAGCCGCTGAAAAAAAATGCGGACACATGGCGGGGAAAGTCCTTATTCCGACAAGTAATTTCATTCGTACTTTGCAAGCGGCTCGCTTGGCAACGGATGTTCTAGGTGTTCCAACAGTGATCATCGCAAGAACCGATGCCCTAAGCGCGACGTTGATGACTTCGGATATTGATCCTGCCGATCACCCATTCCTGACGGGCGAAAGAACTCCCGAAGGTTATCATGTAATTCGCGGGGGTCTAGAGTACGCCATCGCACGCGCGATCGCTTACGCTCCTTGGGCGGATGTGCTTTGGTTTGAAACATCCAAACCCGATATGAAAGAAGCTGAAACTTTTGCTAAAGAAGTTCATAAGAAGTACCCAGAAAAAATTCTGGCTTACAACTGCTCGCCTTCTTTCAATTGGAAAATGCACCTTAGTGATGGAGAGATTGCGGAATTCCAAGATCATCTTGGCAAACTTGGTTATAAGTTTCAGTTCATCACATTGGCAGGCTGGCATTTAGTGAACTATCACACTTTCGATCTGGCTCATCGCTACTCGACCGACGGCATGACAGCTTACGTGGAATTGCAAGAGCAAGAATTCGAAGCGGCGGAAAAAGGTTATACCGCAGTGAAACACCAAGCCGAAGTGGGAACAGGATACTTCGACGAAGTTCTTCAAGTGATCACCGAGGGCCAAGGTTCTACAGGTGCGTTGAAGGGCTCTACCGAAGAACAATTCCATCAAGGTTCTTCAAATCAACCACCGCCTCCACCAGAGACAGTGACTCAACCGCTGCAACACTAATGCAAAAATAAAAAAGAGATCTGGGTTTCCAGATCTCTTTTTCTTTAGTACAAAAGATATTTTTTTCTTTCCTTAGCCCAGGATTTTTCATCCACCGCCAAGGCTTTATCCAGATCTTTCGGAGTGGCTTTGCTATCTTCGATCCACTCTCTCAAAGCCGGACCGCCATTGATCACATCAAAGGCCAAACGATCTTTCACATACTCATAGGCGAAATCACGGTAGATCGGATAATCGGGATGCATTTCACGAATCACTTTCAACATCAAAGCCGTCAGGCGGAAAGGCTTAAACTGATCGTGTTTGTAAGCTTTGCTATCTGTATGGAACTGGAATCCGTGACAAAGTTTTCCGACGTGCTTGTGGAAAGTCGGTTCAAAATAGCATTCGCGAAGCACCACACCTTTAAACCATTGCGGCGCTTTTTTCTTCATGCGTTTTAAGACTTCGCTGAAATCAATATCCGAAGCTCCAATGATTTCTAAAGCTCGTGTCGTGCCACGTGCTTCAGACAAAGTCGTTCCTTCAATTAAAACTGTTCCAGAATAAGCGCGTGCCATATTGAGTGACGCCGCATTCGGCGAAGGATTCACCCACGGACGAGAAAGATCCCACCCGAAACCCGGCTTCTTATCGGGCGCATAGCCTTTCATCTTCACGACTTTTAAATCCAAGTTCATTTTGTAAAAGTCTTTGAAATAAAGCGCGAGTTCACCGACAGTCAGGCCGTGACGCATCGGAATCGGAGCCGCACCAACAAAAGATTCCCAACCCGGAAGCATTTTAAAACCCTCAATGGGTCGGCCCGCAGGATTCGGACGATCTAAAACGATCACTCCTTTACCTAGTTTCGCGCACTCTTCCATCACGTAAAGCAAGGTCGTGATGAAAGTATAAATACGGCAACCCAAATCCTGAAGATCAAAAAGGACGACATCAAAGCTGTCCATCATCTTCGCCGTAGGACGACGAACTTCGCCATAAAGACTGAAGACAGGAATTTTATGAATGGGATCAATAAAGTCCGGGCTTTCAATCATGTTGTCTTGCTTGTCACCACGCACACCGTGCTGAGGACCAAAAGCACAAGACAGTTTTATTTTTTTAGAAAGCAAATCCAGACTGTGTTGAAGATTTTCATCGACACTGGCGGGATGGCAAACAAGACCAACGCGCTTGCCTTTCAGAGATTTTAATAGCGGAGCACTGGATAAAAGAACCTCAACACCTAACTTCATAACAACGTCCTTGTTAAAGGAAAATTGTAATAACGGAAGCAGGTGCTGTCAAAAAGGTTCAGGATAAGACTAGTTGACGTTCTTGCGCAGCCACTCCGCCATTGGCAGTGCGAAATATGTAAAGATCACGTCAGCCCCGGCACGGCGGATGGAATACAAGGTCTCAACCATCGCGCGAGTCTCGTCAAGGAAACCGGCTTTTGCGCCCGCCTTGATGATCCCGTATTCACCACTCACGTTGTAAGCTGCAACTGGCAAATGCGTGTGCGACTTCACCAGGCTGATGATGTCCAAGTAACTTAACGCGGGCTTTACCATCACCATGTCGGCACCTTCAAGCTCATCGAGTTCGATCTCGCGCAAAGCCTCGCGGGCGTTACGGAAATCCATCTGATAAGTTTTTTTATCACCGAATTTAGGTGCCGAATCCAAGGCTTCACGGAAAGGCCCATAAAAACTGGAGGCGTATTTTGCCGAATAAGAAAGGATGCCGACATCTGTGAACCCCTCGTCATCCAAGGCCTCACGAATAGCCCCCACGCGACCGTCCATCATATCCGATGGCGACACGATGTCCGCACCATTTTGAGCGTGGACGATGGACATCTTCGCTAGAATTTCGACGGTTTCGTCATTCAGAATTTTGCCGTTTTTTACGACGCCATCGTGACCATCAGAAGAATAGGGGTCCAGGGCCACATCCGAAATCAATGTCACATCGGGGAACTTATCGCGAATCATTCTCAAAGTGGTCGGTAAAAGGCCGTTTGGGTTTAAAGATTCTTTTCCGTAAGAATCCTTGAGTGTCTCGGAAATAGCCGGAAAAAGATCGAAGGACTTCACGCCCAATTCGACCGCTTTTTGCACTTCCTGTAGCAACATATCCGGGCTCATGCGGTAAATACCCGGCATAGATTGAATGGCTTGCTTTTCACCCTTACCGTCGACAACAAAAAGAGGTAATACGAGCTGAGAAGGTCTCAAATCGGTCTCTGCCACCATTTGGCGCAGGGCTTCAGTTTTGCGATTACGACGTGGTCTTTGAGTGAGCTTCATATAATCTCCATCCCCTGCCTATTTCCCAGGCATTACAGCAATTTTCATTCGTCGGATGACAATTGGATGACACTTAATTGAAAGTTTAGTGATAAACCTTTCTGTACATGGAAGATATACTTCTCGTTCACAGAAAATCCAATAGAAACTTCTCGGAGTCTCTCCAAGATGCAGCGATCTGGAAAACCTGCCTTCGCAAAATTCTTTTTTGCACGGAAGGCGAGTTGGCTGGTTACGCGGATGTTCTGGAAAAAGAAGATCACATCCTTCGCGGCGAACAAGCCCTGAGCTTGTTGTTAGAAATTCTTTGCGGCCTGCACTCACCGATTGTTGGTGAGACCGAAGTCTTCGGACAATTTAAAAACTTTGTTGAGTCACGTAAACAATTGGGTGACACGCTTTTTGGAGATCACCAAAAATGGTTGAACTTCATCATGGCAGAAGTAAAGAAAACGCGCGCAGAACATCTTGTCGGTATTGGCTCGCAAAGCTACGGAAGCCTTTTGCGCAGATACACAAAAGATCTTGAGACCGTCACAATGTGCGGTTCGGGTCAATTGGCGCAAGAAATTCTTCCTTGGCTGGCTCACAAGAAAGCTCTTCAAGCGATCTGCCGTGATCCTGCAAAATTGCAAAATTTTTCAGAGAAATACAACAATCTGACTATCACGACTTACAATGAATCATACATTCATGGCGAGGCGATGGTGATTGCGGCTCCGTTGAGCGACGCACGTATCTTGGAACTGATGAGCAAACAGGACACCCGTCCGACAGCTGTTTTTGATTTGCGCGGAGAAGAAAACGAATTGGCTTCTTTGATCGCAGAAAAGTTCCCCCACGTGGTTTTCATGGGGCTTCATCAATTCTTTGCAGAGATTGAAGAAACAAAAAAGGATACTCACAACAAGATTCAGGCTTTGAAAGCACATCTTCTTGAAAAAGCCGTAGCCTTTATGCAAAGAACGGAGCTTCGCCCACTTGGTTGGGACGATCTATGCGCATAAAAATTTCCGCTCGCAAGAGCGACTTGGCTCGCCTTCAGGCTTATACCGTCGGCGAAGCACTTCAAAAAAAACACCCTGCTTTAGAAGTAGAATATCGTTTCAAAGAATCTTTGGGTGATATCAATCTGACGGATCCTTTATGGAAAATTCCAGAAAAAGGTGTCTTCACTGAAGATTTCTATGGCGAGCTTTTGCGCGACGAAACAGATATGGTCGTGCACTCTTGGAAGGATCTTCCGACAGAAGGCAAAGTCGATACTCTGATCGCTGCGACCTTGCCACGAGCGGATCAACGAGATCTTTTGCTTTTAAAAACTTCGCACTTTGAAAAAATCAAAGCGAGTGGCGCACTGAAAGTATTCAGCTCTTCTCCTCGTCGTGAATACAATCTGACGGACTTTTTTAAATCGCACCTGCCTTTTAATTTGAACTCGGTGAAGTTTGAAAGCGTGCGCGGAAATATTCCCACGCGTGTTCGTAAACTTTTAGAAAGTTCGGAAACAGATGGTCTGATCGTGGCGAAAGCGGCGTTGGATCGTTTGCTCACGGCACCCCAAGCTGAATTTAAAGAAGTTCAAGAATTGTTGCGTGGTTATATGCAACAGCTGACGTGGGCCGTATTGCCTTTAAGTATTAATCCCAATGCCGCCGCTCAAGGGGCCTTGGCCGTTGAGATTCTGACAACTCGTCGCGACCTCAATGACCTTCTTAAATCCATTCATGATGAAGACACGTACCGCTGCGCTCAAAAAGAGCGCGAGATTCTTTCAAGTTTCGGTGGCGGCTGTCATCAGAAGATCGGTGTTGCGGTGATGACTCGTCCCTACGGCGATATTACATTGCTCAAAGGTCTGACGGATCAGGGGCAAGTTTTGGATGCCCGCGAGCTTCAATTGAAGGAGAAAGCTCCTCAATTTAATGAAAACCAAATGTGGTCAAGTGAAGTGAAAGCCGACCGCAACAATTTGCACTTTTCCGGCTTACCGGCAAATACGAACGCGGTTTTCGTGGCTCGCAGCGAAGCTTGGCCTTCCGAACTTCAATTCCCAGGATTTGTTTGGACTGCAGGGCTTAAAACATGGAAAAACTTGGCCCAAAAAGGTATATGGGTTCACGGCTCTTCGGAAAGCCTGGGCGAGCAAGAAAACGCACGCATTGATATTCTTGCGGGAACGTCTTTGCAGTGGGCGAAACTTTCGCACGACGAAGGCTTTGCCGCGAACTCCGCGGAACTTCCTTTGGTAGCGACTTACACGTTGAAACCAACAGGCAGCTTAGAAGGCCTCGCTGATAAAGAAAGCTTTTTCTGGAGTAGCGGCAGCCAATTCTTGCAAGCTGTGCAAGAGGCGCCTGAAATTTTGAATAAAAACCACGCCTGTGGCCCGGGCAACACTTACAAAGTGATCCGTGCTTACATGGAAAATAAAAATGCTTTTGATCCTTCCCGCTTAAGAATCTTTTTGGATCAAGATGACTGGAGAAAACAATGCACAAAGTAACCTCTGAAGAATTATTCCAACGCGCCTTGAATGTGGCTCCGGGTGGAGTTCACTCTCCTGTTCGTTCTTTTAAAGGCTTGGATCGCGCGCCTGTTTTCTTCAAAAAAGCGGAAGGTGCTTATTTAACTTCGGTTGAAGACAAAAAGTACATCGACTTCTGTCAAAGCTTTGGTCCATTGATCTTGGGTCACTTAGATCCCGAAGTGAAAGAAGAAGTTCATCGCATGGTCGACACCGCTTGGACTTTCGGGGCGACAGAAATCTACTCTTTAGAACTTGCAGAGTGGATCACTAGCACACTTCCTTTCATGGAAAAATTACGTTTCGTTTCTTCTGGAACAGAAGCGGTGATGAGTGCTTTGCGCGTCGCTCGCGCGGCAACAGGTCGTAATAAAATTTTAAAATTCGAAGGCTGCTATCACGGTCACGTTGACAATCTTCTGGTAAAAGCCGGAAGCGGACTTGCGGGAGCTGCGGCTTCTTCGAGTGCCGGTATCCCTGCGGAAGTAGCAGCGCAAACAGTAGTGACTCCTCTTGACGACGAACAAAAACTTCAAGAGGTCTTCCACAATTTCGGTAAAGACATTGCGGCTGTTATCATCGAACCACTTCCCGCAAACTATGGTCTTTTGATTCAAACACAAGAGTTCTTAAAGAAAGTGGCTGAGCTTTGCGAAAAGAACGGAAGCCTTTTGATCTTCGACGAAGTGATCTCTGGTTTCCGCGTGGGCCTGCAAGGCATGGTTGAAAAAACCGGCATCCGTCCTGACTTGGTCACTTACGGTAAGATCATCGGTGGTGGTTTCCCAGTCGGTTGCTACGGTGGAAAAAAAGAACTGATGAACATGGTCGCTCCAAGCGGAGACGTTTACCAAGCGGGTACTTTAAGCGCGAATCCTATCGGCATGCGCGCCGGTCTTACAACGCTTAAGAAAATGCAGCGCTTGGATGGATGGAATGTTCTAGAAAAAAGAACTCAAAAGTTCACAGATGCCATCCGCGCTGGATTTGCGAAAAAAGGCGTGCCTTTGGAAGTCAGCCACTCGGCTTCTTTGTTCTGGATTCATGGTCCTTCAAAAACTCCAATTCGTACGATTGAACAAATTCCTGGAAACCAAGGAGCTACCTTCAAAGGTCTTTTCTTAAAATCTTTGGAAAAAGGTATTTATCTAGCGCCGAACGCTTACGAAGTGGGTTTTGTTTCTATGGCTCATACGGATGAGATTCTAGAGCAGGCCGCACAAGCCATTATCGACGCTGCAGAATAGGAATCGTGATGTTGCAGAAGCTCCTCAAACCTCAAGTGAAAACAGCATTGGCCATTGTGTGGTTTGTGTTCACGTTTTCGCTTGTGGCTTG
Organism: Bdellovibrio bacteriovorus; assembly: GCF_001592755.1. NCBI lineage: Bacteria > Pseudomonadati > Bdellovibrionota > Bdellovibrionia > Bdellovibrionales > Pseudobdellovibrionaceae > Bdellovibrio > Bdellovibrio bacteriovorus. The sequence goes on from NZ_LUKF01000001.1 coordinate 110,526, forward strand.
GTGGTGGGTCTTCTTCTTATTGCGTCTTAATCCGAACACGACAACCTTAGAACAAATGAAGATGTCTCACCGTATGTTTGTGTGGGAAGGTTCTATATTGCTTGCTGCCATTCTTTTGGGCGGTATCTCGTTAGTGGTTTTCACTTATCGCGATCAAAAGCGCCATCAACGTCTGCGCTTTTTCTTTTCGACGTTCAGTCACGATATTAAAACTTCCATTGCGCGTTTGCGTCTGCAGGCCGAAGTCTTGGAAGAGGATATTACAAGCGCTAGCAGCCCTATCCTGAAACGTTTGATTGCCGATATCCAGCGTTTGGATTTGCAGTTAGAAAACTCTTTGCTTCTAGCGAACCTAGAAGACGGGGAACTTTTGCATGAAGACGTCTCTTTAAGATCTATCTTTTCAAGCCTGCGCAATGAATTTCCCGAGCTTTCTATTGAACTAGAGCGCGAAGCGACCATTCGCGGTGATCACCGTGCTTTATTGAGTGTCTTTAAAAATCTTTTGCAAAACTCGGTCTTGCACGGAAAAGCCACGACGGTTCGAATTAAAATCAAATCTGTTTCTGACAATCGTATTGAGCTGCAAATGCAAGATGATGGATTGGGTTTTAAAGGGCCGGTTCATAAATTAGGTTCGGAAATATTGAAATCTCAAGACTCCCGAAGCAACGGCCTGGGGCTTTTGATCACCAGCCGTCTCTTAAAGCGTATGAATGGTCATATTCGCTATGACTCTCGTGAAAATGAAGGCTTTAAATCCTACATTGAACTGGAAGGACAACTAAAATGAGAAAGATCCTTTTAGTTGAAGATGACACAAGCTTAGGTGAAACGCTGACTGACCGTCTAAAAAAAGAATATGATGTCAGTTGGGCTAAATCTTTATCTGAAGGTTGGACGACGTTTAACCAGAATAAAGATTTTGATCTGATTCTTTTAGACGTGGGTTTACCGGATGGAACTGGATTTGAGTTGGCGGCGAAAATTCGTCAAATCTCAAATGTATTATTCTTGTTCTTAACAGCGCAGGCCGACGCCGAATCTCGTCTGAAAGGTTTTGAATTGGGAGCACAAGAATACATTCCCAAGCCTTTCCACCTTAAAGAGCTTTTGATCCGGGTGAAACACGTTTTAGATGCGCATGCTCCGGCACGCGAAGTGGAATTAGAAACTTGCACCGTGAACTTCACGAATATGACGGTTCAAAAGAAATCAGGTCAGATTGAGTATCCACCGGTCACGGACCTTAAAATTTTGCAGCTATTAATCGAAAAATCCCCCCGCGTTCTAAGCCGCGATGAAATTATGAACGAAATCTGGGGCGTGGATAAAAATCCAAGTCATCGCACGATCGATAATATTATTGTCCGCCTTCGCCAGCTTTTGGGCGACGACGGTGAAAAGCACATCCGCTCTGTGCGTGGTGTGGGTTACCAATGGTCCGTGGAGGAAAATGCATGAATACACTTTTTAAAAACTCTCTTCAAAGAACTCCACAGGCTGTTCCTCCGATCTGGTTTATGCGTCAAGCAGGTCGTTATCATCAGCACTATCAAGGCTTGCGTGCGAAACATTCTTTCATGGAGCTTTGTAAACAGCCGGAATTGGCGGCGCAAGTGGCCTTGGGTCCCGTTGCCGAATTTGATTTCGACGTTTCCATTCTTTTTAGCGATATCTTATTCCCGCTAGAAGCTTTGGGTATGGGCCTTGATTACACGGATCACGGTCCCCAATTGGGATTTAAATTAAATCCGCAGACGATGGCAAAGCTAGGTCCGGTGGATGAAGCTATCGAATTTATGAAGTTCCAAAAAGCCGCCGTGAAAGCGACTCGCGAAGTGTTACCTTCAAGTAAAAGCTTGATCGGTTTTGTCGGTGGTCCTTGGACTTTGTTCGTGTATGCGGTGGAAGGATCTCACGCGGGTTCTTTGATTCAATCTAAAACATTGATCAATATGTTCCCGCAATTCCTAGAAAAGATGTATCCACTTCTTAAAGAAAACATCCGCCTGCAGTTTGAAGGTGGCGCGGAGATAGTGATGGTCTTTGATACGGCAGCGGGTGAAGTGTCACCTCTGTTCTTCCAAGAATGGATTCAACCGGTATTGACGCGTTTATCTCAAGATTATCCAGGCAAGATCGGCTATTACTCTAAAGGAACTCAACCCGTGTTCTTTAATAAAGCCTTCACTGATTTGCCTTGGGCCGGTCAAGGCTTTGATCACCGTTGCTATTTGCCTGATTCATTTAAAATTCAAAACAAAGGTTTCGTTCAAGGAAACTTTGATCAAAGTCTTCTTTTCATGGAAGACGCTGATTTCAAAAAAGCATTAACTCACTTCTTAGCTCCAATGAAAGCCATGAGCCCTGTAGAACGTGCGGGATGGGTTTGCGGTTTGGGCCACGGGGTTTTGCCAAAAACTCCGGAAAAGAATGTGAAACTCTTCGTGGACACTGTCCGTAAGGAGCTCTCATGATTAAAGATCTATTAGCCAAATACGACGTTCCCGCTCCTCGCTACACGTCTTATCCAACCGTACCTTACTGGGAAACAAACCCCACGAAGGACCAATGGATTCAGCATTTGCGTGCGACATTAAATGAGCAAGATGGTGCATGGTCACTTTACCTGCACGTCCCCTACTGCGAGTCGCTTTGTACTTTCTGTGGTTGCAATAACATCATCACAAAAGATCATAAACGCGAACAGCCTTACGTGGATATGGTTGTTAAAGAATGGGAACTTTATATTCAGCAAGTTCCTGAACTTTTAGAAAAACCTTTGAAGCACATTCATATCGGCGGCGGCACACCGACATTTCTGTCTGCCGAATCGTTGTTGAAACTACTTCGTCCGATTATGAATCGCGTGAAAGTGGATAAAAACGATTTCGAAGGCTCTATTGAAGTGGATCCTCGTCGTACAAACGTTGAGCAACTCAAAGCCCTGCGTGACTTAGGCTTTAACCGTGTCAGCATGGGCGTTCAAGATTTCCATCCAGAAGTGCAACGTCTGGTGAATCGTATTCAGCCTTTAGAGATCACGCAAAATCTGACTCAAGCAGCGCGAGACCTGGGTTATACTTCCGTGAATTTCGATTTGATCTATGGCTTAGCAAAGCAGACTCCAGAAACGATTCGTGAAACCGCAAAGGCGACGGTTCAACTTCGTCCGGACCGCATCGCTCTTTACAGCTTTGCCTTAGTTCCATGGATTAAGCCGGCCCAAAGACTTTTCAAAGATGAGGATCTTCCGAAGTCGGCAGAAAAGCGTGAGCTTTATGAAATCGCCCGCGATATTCTTTTAGCAAATGACTACGTCGAAGTGGGCATGGATCACTTTGCACTTAAGACAGACAACCTGTCTTTAGCCATGAATGAAAAACGCTTGCATCGCAACTTCATGGGTTACACGGATCAGCGCACAGACGTGCTTTTGGGATTGGGAGTTTCTTCGATCTCTGAAACTCCTTATAGCTTCCATCAAAACGAAAAAGTTCTGCCTTTGTATGAAGCGGCTTTAAATGAGGGCCGTATTCCCACTTTACGCGGTCACGTCCTGACCGAGGAAGACCGTGTTCGCCGTCAGCAAATCTTAAAGCTGATGACGGAGTTCGAGGTGGAATTCACAGATGCAGATCAAGAAGCAAAGTCCAAAGAGTTCTTAAGCGAAATGCTGAAAGATCACTTAGTTGAAATCAAAGATCATAAGCTGCTTGTCAAAGAAGAGGGTCGCCCTTTCCTGCGCAACGCCTGCGTGTTCTTCGATGAACGCTTAAAATCAAAACAACCACAGACGAAGATTTTCTCTCAATCTATATGAAAAAAATCAGCGTGATCGGTGCGGGGTTTGCAGGCTTAAGCCTCTCCCTGCGACTGGCTCAAAAAGGCTTTGAAGTTGATATCTACGAAAAAGGCGCCCGCGTGGGCGGCCTTATCGGGACCGACAAAAATCAGTACGGCCTGGCTGAGCAAGCGGCGAATTCAATGATTCGCACGGCTAACGCCGAAGCACTCTTCAAAGATATTGGGCTCACTCCACTGAGCGCTTTAGAGTCCTCTAAAAAAAGATTTATCTTCCGTGAAAAACCGCGCCCTTGGCCGTTGTATTTTTCGGAAACTGTTCAATTTATCGGAAAGCTTGTTTTTAATCTTCTGCGTGGAAAGAAAAACTTGTCCCCGCGTGAAAACGAAACTTTGCAAAGCTGGGGTTACCGTATTATCGGCGCGCCGGCGACGCAGTTTATTTTAAGCCCCGGAATGCAAGGCATTTATGGAAATGCCACCGACGAACTCAGCGCAAGCCTTATTCTGGGACCTCTTATTAATCGTAAGAAAAAAGACAAATCACAGCCTCAGTACAAAGGCATTATGACCGGACCTGAAGGCATGCAGGATGTGATTGATCGTCTTGAAGCCAAACTGAAAGACCTGGGCGTTCGCATTCACTTGAATTCGAATATTAAAGTCAGTGAATTAAAGGGACCGGTTGTTGTTGCCACTTCCGCGCAGTCGGCAAGTGAAATTTTGAAGTCATCGCATGCCGAAATCGCGGCCCGGCTTTCTCGTATTCAGATGACTTCTTTGATGAGTGTGACGGTTTACTTTAGCAAATCGCAGAACACGTATCCTGGATTCGGATGTTTAATACCTAGATACTATGGTTTGAAAGCTCTTGGTATTTTGATGAACTCTTACATCTTTGCCGGAAGAGACAAAACTTATTCAGAGACATGGATTTTTGGTGGTGCTCACGACACTTCTATTTTGGATATGTCTGATGCCGAAGTTCTGAAGACGATTGCCACAGAGCGATTCCGTATTTTAGGAAATAAAGAAGCTCTTCTTGATTACCGTATCTTCCGCTGGCGCAATGCTCTTCCCTTTTACAACATTGAACTTGAAAAGACTTTGAAAGATTTAAGTGCTCAGAAACTTCCTGAGGGTCTTTTCTTACACGGGAACTATCTAGGCGGAATTGGTTTAAGCAAAATCTTAGAACGCGGTGATAAACTTGCCGAAGAAATCGCGAGTCGTTATGTCTAAAAAAGGTGTTTTGCTTTTAAATATCGGCAGTCCGCGCACTTATCAGGTTGAAGACGTGAAGGCCTATCTTAAAACCTTCTTGATGGATGAAGATATCATCAATATCCCCTTCTTCGTGCGTTGGCCTTTGGTTCACGGAATCATCGTTCCTCGGCGAGCTCCTTTTTCGGCAGAAAACTATAAGAAGATCTGGATGGAAAACGAAGGTTCTCCGCTCACGGTCTATACAAATCGTTTCGCAAAGGCTTTGCAAGAGTCCTTAGGCTCTAGCTATAGCGTGAAAGTCGGAATGCGCTATTCTGATCCACTTATTGGCAAAGCCCTGGAAGAATTTGCTAACGAGGGAGTTTCATCTCTTCTGATTGTGCCTCTGTATCCTCAATATGCCGAGGCGACGACGGGTTCTTCCGTCAAAGAAGTAAACCGCTGGTTAAAAAAGCTGGGTCTGGATATTCCGACGAACGTTCTGCCGCCATTTTATGCGGATGATTCTTTCATCAAGCCTTCCGTAAGATTAGTTAAAGAATCCACGGCAGGAAAAAACTTTGATCACTATCTGTTTTCTTTCCACGGATTGCCTGAAAGCCAAGTGCGCAAAGTACATGGCTGCCTTCGTACGGAAGACTGCTGTTTTGATCAGGAGGCGTGCGCAAAAAATTGTTACCGCGCCCAATGCTATGCCACGGCCACGAAGATGGCCGAAAGCTTGAATCTTCCCGACAGTCATTGGAGTGTCTCTTTTCAATCAAGACTCGGTCGAGCCGAGTGGATTAAGCCCGCCACGGATCACACATTAGAAGTGCTTGCGCAAAAGGGTAAAAAATCTGTCGCTGTCGTCTGCCCTTCTTTCGTTGCAGATTGCATCGAAACTTTGGAAGAGATCGGCATCGGTGGACAAGAAATCTTTGAACACAACGGCGGCACAGACTATCAATTGGTCCCTTGTGTGAACGACGACCGTGAATGGATCGAAGGTTTTGCTAGCCTCTTAAGGAATCAAAAATAAGAGAAGTGGAATTAAGATGGCGGTCATTAGTCCATTGAGCGCCATCGCTAAGCCCGCAAAAGCTCCGGCCATTTCATTTACTTGAAACGCTCTGAATGTCCCTAACCCATGCGCCGAAAGTCCCATCGAAAATCCTTTAACCAAAGGATCATGTATCCTCATGAGCTTCATCACCGTGCCTGCGGCAATCGCCCCGACAATTCCGGTGATCATCACAAAGACCGTCGATAAAGCCGGCGCCCCACCGATTTTTTCAGCAATTCCCATCGCTATCGGAGTCGTGACGGATTTAGGAGAGAGCGATAGTAAAATATCGTGAGGCAAACCCAGTGCGGCCCCAATCAAAACCGCACTGAAGATTCCTACAAAAGATCCCACCGCCAAAGCTAAGATCAACGGTTTTAAAACTCGTTTCAGTCGCGACATTTGATTGAACAATGGCAAAGCAAAGCCCACCGTCGCGGGTCCCAACATAAAGTGAATGGGACGGACTCCTGCAAAGTACTCTTTGTAAGGAATATTGAAAGCCATAAGCACGAAAACAATCGCAAACATCGTGATGACCGGCGGACTTAAGAAAGGATGTTCTTTCCCCCAGGTACTTAAACGTCGCGCGATCAGATAAAATCCCAGAGTCATGATTAAAGAGAAAAGCTCGATCATGACTTTGGCTCCTCAGGATTCATTTTTAAAAGGAAGTTAAAGAACCATGCGGTCACAGCCAAGGTAATCAGTGTACTGATGATAAGCGTGATGGCCATAGCCCAGCCATAACGACCAAATAAATCAAAGTAATCGATGATGCCTACACCCGCAGGCACAAAGAACAAAGCCAAGTGCGCATTCATAAAACGGCTGAGTGCTTCCACTTTTTCTTTCAAGGGCGGCCATAACACCAGCGCAATAAAAAAGTACACCATCCCCAAAACCGGTCCCGGAATAAAGAGATTCAAGAGAGCCACCGTGCCCTCTCCTAAGAACTGGAATGTCAGCAGAATCAAAAGTGCCAATATCATGGTTAAAGACTGTAACGGGCCCCGGGGTTGGAGGCAACGAGCTTCCCGAAGGTTTCTTGTCCTTTCACATAGCGGGGCCATTTCACTTTATAGAGACCCAAAACCGCCCTATATCAATAAACCGGCTTAGAAGAGGGACCAACCAGGTACCTTTTTCCAAACCGGTCTCAAAATGCGTCAATGTCAAAAATTGAGACACTTCAGATCCAATACAGGCAGTTCACGAAGCGCACAGATCTTGTATCTGGGTTACACGTTGTTAAAGGAGTACGTTAGATGGCTCAGGCTTCTCTACTAAAAAATATTGCTGCTAGCATTATCGTTTCTACCGCCGTTGCAAGTACCGCATCTGCGTTCTCTTATAAAATGAATGCCATGTGCTTTATGAAGGATTCGACGAATAAAGCCGAAGCTTTCAACCCCACCGCACAAGAAATCAAAGACAGTGGCAGCAGTTACGTGCGGTCGACTCCCACAAACGTGACGGAAACAGATATTAAAACGAAATTCCGTGTCGCTTCTCTTTCAAAAATCCTAGTTACACATTGGGCGACGGCCACCTTGGGCCCTGAATACCGCTTTAAAACCCGTCTTTATATTACTCCGACAAATCCAGATAAAACTTGTTATGTTCACCTAGCTGGTGACGGCGATATCTTCATGGGTAAAGAGATGTTGTCGACGGTGTTTAAGCAGTTGAAACCTATTCTTACGAGCCGTGGTTGTACTTCCATCAGCCAGCTTTCTTATGATGAAAAATTCGTAGTGCCAATGGGACCGGGCAGTGCTTATATCGTTCAACATCGCGACGATAGCACTTTCCGTGGCGCCGATCCGGATTTGTTCTATGGTCCATTGACGACACAAAAAGCGCTGACTCATTTCGTAAGAAACTACAGTCAAATCCGTGTGAAAACTATCAAACCTTCAATCTCTTCTGAGTTTAAAAAGTACACTGAAGAGGTAAAAGTCACGGGCTATTCTTTCCAATCTCGTCCTCTTTATATGATGATGCGTGAATTCAATGCTTACTCTTCCAACGTTCCACCGAATATTTTGTTTGAGCGTTTGGGCGGTGTGAACGGTTATAAAGCCTTCATCAAAAATCGTTTGGGTATGGATGAAAGCACCGTCGTAATGAAGAATGGTTCTGGTTATCCAGTCATGATCAACGATGAAAAAATTTATAACGAAGTAACATGCGAATCTATCGTACGCATCATCCAAGACTTGGATCATATGCTGAAGGCTTATAAAGGCTCTAAAGCATTCCAATTGGCAGACGTCATGGCTGTCGGTGGAGACGGCGAACACTACTCTACATTTAAGTCCTTGTACGGTTCAGATACTTTCGAAAACACACTGACAGGCAAGACAGGTTCCGCAGATAAAGCCATCACTTTCGGTGGAGCTCTTTCAACGACCGACGGGAACTTGTACTTCGCGGTCTTAACAGAACCAGATATCTATGATCAAAGAAACCTTAACAAGCCACGCACTTATATCCGTGATCTTGTCTCTATCTTGGCAGAGCGTGTAAGATTGAAGAAGTTTGACTACACTCAAGTGGGCTTGATGAATCCTATCGATTCAGCATCAACACTGGTGGCGGAATCAAACAATCTTTCCTTGAAGATGAAATAAGGTGATTTGTTATGAACCTTTTTAGATTGGCCTTAATCGCATGTATGGTTTTCGCGGGCTCCGTGAGTCCCGCTGCAGGCAGCAAGAAACTTGTCGACGACAAAGCTTTTGAATTGGCTTACGCCGGAAAAACCAAAGAGCTTCAGAAATCCGTAGATGCGGGAATCAACATCAATAAGCCCAACGAAAAAGGCGAAACTCTTCTTATGACCGCAGCGTCTAGCGGCCAGATCGACGTCGTAAAATTCCTGCTTTCTAAAAAAGCCGACGTCACTATCAAAGACAAAGATCAAAAGACCGCTTTGTACTATGCGCTCACCAACGAGCAGCCTGAAGTTTCAAAAGCCTTGATTGAAGCCAATGCTCCTTTGAATGATTTGAATGAGCTAGGCGACAACGCCCTGACTCTCGCTTCGTCATTGAACGACCACGCCACAATGAAAGTGCTTTTAGCTAAAGATGCCTCTTTAGTGAATAAAGGAAACTCCGAAGGCAAAACTCCTTTGATGGAAGCTGCCCGCCACGGAAACGCTGAAACGATCAAGATTTTGTTAGACGCCGGCGCTGATAAAAAAGCCAAAAATTCATCTGGAAAAACAGCTTTAGATATCGCAACAAAAGCGCAAAACCAAAAAGCCGTCACTCTACTTTCCGCAAAAAAATAAATCACAAAACATAATTGAATAAGAAGACGATATCCGAAAGGATGTCGCTTCTTTTTTGCGCCTGGCAACTTTGGGAAGGTAAGGATTTTTGGTATTCTTATCTGAAGGAGGCCTTTGCCGGCGCCACGATGGCGCGAACCGCACGAAGTGCGGCGGCAACTGAGCCCGGATGGCGTGCCTCCGAAAGGTAAGAATACCAAAAATCCTTACCTTCCCAAAGCCCCGCCCGGAGACAAAATAGGCGCTCGTCCCTGAGCGCCCGTGCAATCTAAATTAATTTGCGCGGTCCGGAGTTTTTACGACTCCGCAAGCGATTCGCTTTCCTGAAGCTCCTGCAGGTTGGCTTTTGTAGTCGTCGCCTTTTTCATGCACGACGACCGAAGTGCCTTCAGCTCTTAGCAGTGAGTTCGGGCCCGATAATAGAGAGATGTTTTTATTAATTTCTTCCAAGTGACCGCGACCGCTTTTCACTTCGACATTCTTAAAGTCCCCAGCGTGCGGTCCCCCCTTTACTTGGCCGTGTTTTTTCTTATCGGGGTTGAAGTGATCACCCGCAGATTTGAACTCCGGCGGCAGACAGCTTCCTTTTTCATGAATGTGAAACGCATAGGTGCCATCTGGCATACCGGTTAGATTCACGACCGTTTTTACACCTTCGGCTTCTTGAGTGAAGTTCACGTCGCCCACTTGTTTTCCTTGAGCATCTTTCAAGATGACTGAAACTGGAGGCATAGGTTTGTCATGTGCAGGTTTTCCTGCAGGACCTTTGGATTCCTGCGCTTTTACTCCACCTGTTAGTCCAAGTATGAAGAGAAAAAAGATCATGCTTCTCACAAACGACCTCCTTGATTCGATTCAAATATTGGAACACGGACAATGGTGTGAGAAAAGGTCGCGCGCTAATTAACAAATTCTCTAGTGAAAGCATGATTCTTAAAAATTTGAAGGACGTGACTTTGAGGCTTCGCTTTGAATTGATAAACTTTAAAAGTGAACGCTGGAAAGGAGAAGCTTATGAGTCGCCTAGGGCAAAAATCTCGTCGCCGTCAGCCCGATCAATTGGCTGAAGATGAAGCCAAAGATTCTCCTCGTGTTGAAGAACAAGAAAGTCAACCAGGGGACTTCAATCCGAAATCCACGTTCAGCGCGATCTATGAGAGTTCACAAACTCCCCGTCGTTCTTACACGGGCCGAGGTCCTAAAAACTACAAACGCAGTGACGAACGCATTCGCGAAGAAGTCTGCGAAATGCTGACACGCGATCAATATGTCGATGCTTACAATATTGATGTCGATGTCGTGGATGGCGAAGTCATCCTTCGCGGCACCGTCCCTGACCGTCACATGAAGTATCTTGCCGAAGATTCCGTAGAAAAAGTATTCGGAGTGAAGGACATTTCAAACCGCCTGCACGTCGATCGTCACGAAGATCTGATCCGCAAACACGGGCGCCACTAAAAGAAAAGGGGCCGTGAAGCCCCTTGTTTTCTTTATGAGAAAAGTCGTTTGAAGAATCCTGAGATCTTTTGTCCCAAGGATTTTTGAGCGACCACGGCCGGCGTTTTCTTGCCTTGGTGGTGTTGATGAGGACCTTTGCGGTGCTCATGCTTTTTGTGCTCTGGACGCTTACCGTGTTGTGGCTTGCGTGGTCCGTCGTGTTTTTTATGTTCAGGACGAGGTCCGCGGTTTTGACCGCCTTGAGCTGACTTGTGTTGATCACGTTCACCGCGCTCTGGACGAGGTCCTTTGTCATGACGGCGTTGTTCACCATCACGGCGTGGACGATTTGGTCCGCCACCACTGCGACGTTCGCCGCCGCCTTGTCGATCACCACGCTCTCCGCGAGGCGCACGAGCACGATCCAATGATTTTGGATAGTGACCTTCGTGATGTCTTGGCATTGGTTTGAAATCTTGAATCAATTGATCGTTTTCAAGATAACCAACTTCAATTTTATGTTTCAAATATTCTTCGATACGCGCCAAAGACTCGATGTCTTTATCGCCAACCAAGGAATACGCGTGACCTGTTGTTCCCGCACGGCCTGTACGACCGATACGGTGAACGTAAGATTCACTGTCCATGGGAAGTTCGTAGTTGATCACAAGGTCGACACCTTTGATATCCAAACCACGAGCCGCCACATCCGTAGCCACTAGGATGTTCATGTTGTTTTCTGCTTTAAACTGCTCAATCACGCGGTTGCGCTGCGCTTGAGTCAGAAGGCTTGAAATCGCCATCGCAGGAACACCATTATCCACCAAGAACTTCGCAATCTTTTCAACACTCAACTTAAAGTTCGTGAAGATGATCGCTTGTTTTGGATTGTTCACTTTTAACAAAGATAAAAGATGCTGGGGCTTTTCATCACTGCCCACATGGAAGATCTGATCTTTCACGTTTTCAGCTTTGGCTTGATCACGGCTGATGTTGATTTCAACAGGCTCTGAACCGAACTGGTAAGCCGTATTTAAAACATCAAAGTTCAAAGTCGCACTGAAGACTAGGAACTGACGCTCACGAGGTACACGTTGCAAGATGTACTTCATGTCGTCTTTAAAACCCATGTCGAACATACGATCAGCTTCATCGAACACGATCGCGCGAACTTGTTTCAAGTCCACCAAGTGTTCTTTGTAAAGATCGATCAAACGACCTGGCGTTGCGACGATAAATTCTACGCCGTTTTTCAAAGCATCTTTTTGTTTGTCGTAACCTGTCCCACCGTAAATCGCAAAGCCCTTAAGGCCGGAGTGCTCGCCCAGTTTTAGGATGTTATCCTGAACCTGTTCAGCCAACTCGCGCGTCGGTACCAAAACTAAAATAAAGTTCTGAGGTTTCCAGTCTTTGAAAGCGCGCTTTTCGATCACAGCTTTTTGTTCTTCTGTGACATCACCTGCAGCAGGGCGCGCTCTTAAAATGCGCTCCATAAGAGGAATAACAAAAGCGGCCGTTTTACCTGTACCTGTTTGAGCAAGACCAGCAACGTCTTTGCCTTCTAAGATCACGGGGATAGCTTGCGACTGGACGGGAGTGCAATCCTCATAGTTCATACTATGGATTGCCGAATACAATTGAGAATCTAAATTCAATTCTGAGAATTTCAAATTTTACTACTCCGATCTGAAACCCCAAAGTACTGACAGCAAAGGGAAAAGTCAAAGAGGCGGCTTAAAAGCCGCCCACAAACAGGCGCAAAGCCTCGCTAAAAGCCTGAGGTTGATCTGAGTGGACCCAGTGGCCCGCATTCGGGATTTCGACGCCCTTAATCAAGCGGTTGCTAGCCAACATCTTCTGATAGTTTTCATGGCTGAGCTCTTGGGATTGGGCCCCGCGAACCAAAAGAGTGGGGACCTCCAAGGCCTCAATCTCGTTCCAACGGCCCTCACCTCGCCCCAAGCGGACCGAATCGATGATCCCTTGTTTCGAGAAGCGCCAGTCGACAAGACCATTCGGCTTTTCTTCCATGTTGGCGTAAAAATAGTTGGCCATGACCTGCACGTTTTCGCGGGTCTTTGCGGTTTTAATGAACTCTCCAAAGAAATACTCTTTGGCTTGTTCGCGGTTCGCGAAAGGAGCTGGGACTAAATTCAATAAATATTCGTAATACTCGTGGGCCTTCGGGTTCCCTTCAGGTCCGATATCTTCAATCACCAGACGTTCCACGTAATCTGGAAAGCGGGTTGCAAAGTTTAAAACATTGCGACCACCCATGGAGTGCCCGACCAGGATGAACTTTTCCCACCCTAGCTCGTCGACAATCATTTTCAAGTCGTCCGCATAGTCTTCGGGCGCATAACCAGATTCAGGCTGAAAAGAGCGGCCGTGGCCTCGCTGATCGTAGGCTAAGCAACGCTCAGTGCCCTCGATGCCGGAAATGATCTTGCGCCAGTTTTGCCCGTAGCCCATCAGGCCGTGCACGAAAACCCAGCGTCTTCCGTTTTCAGGGCCGTAAATGTGATGATAAAAATTGTTGAGATAAGACATCCTTTTCCTATACCCCGAGCCCCTTGGGCATTCAAGCCTCCCTTAATTATTTCAAGGACTTAAGTTCTACAGCCTTTGTTGCGAGTTTTTGTTATTCCAATTTGAATTTTGATGCGAAGGGGTATAGATTCAGCGTCAATGATGTCCCAAAATAGACCCCAGCTCCATGAGGACTGGATTGATTCGTATGCTTTAAGAATTGTGCGCAACCTGCAGGATGCTGGCTTTGAGACTTACCTGGTCGGCGGCTGCGTGCGTGATTTGCTTGTGGGCATTCATCCAAAAGACTTCGATATCGCAACCAGCGCTCTTCCCAATCAAGTTCGTAAAAAAGTTCCTAATGCTTATGTCATTGGCCGCCGCTTCAAACTTGTTCTGGTAAAACGTGGAGATCATCAATTCGAAGTCGCTACTTTCCGTCGCAATGTCACGGCCGAGGAAATTTCCACTGGAGATGACTCGGTTGAAGGCGATAACTACTTCGGAACTTCCGAAGAAGATGCGCAACGCCGCGACTTTACCTGCAACGCCGTTTTTTATGATCCCGTTCAACACAAACTGATCGATCATTGCGGCGGGCTTCAAGATATCCAAGATCGCGTTCTGCGCATGATCGGCGATCCGAAAGGTCGCTTGATTGAAGATCCGATTCGTATTTTGCGCGCGATCCGTCTTTCTCATAAATTGCATTTTTCTATTGAGTCTTCGATGCGTGCTGCGATCGCCGAATGCAGTCCGGAATTAAAAAAATCCGTTCTGCCTCGCCGTCGTGAAGAGTGGTTGAAGTTCTTGCGCCTTAAAGAGCCGCACTTGGCCTTCATGGAACTTTTTGATTTGCACATCCTAGAGCAAATTCTTCCAGGCCTGAATTCCGTCTTCATGGATCCGCACCAAATGGAAATCTTTGAGATCCATTTAGCGCGCATGAATTCAGCGGGCATTAACAAAGATGATTCCACCGAATTGTTCGCGGCTTTCATGATGGCATTTATGAAAGCGAAGTACGGTGAAGAGCCTTGGAACCACGATGAAATCTTGAATGATCCAAAACTTGCTTACTTCATGCGAGAGGAAATGGGCATCTTCAAACAAGAGGGCGCCATTTTCTTTAAAGCTTTACACATCATGCAAGGTCTTCACCGCATCGAAAACTATTCGCGCAAAGGTGAAAGAAGACAGATGGCTTTCGTTCACAATGAAGGTTTCGGTCTGGCGATGAAGCTGGCGTTTATGGATTACTCTTTGTCTGCTTCGCAAATGCACTATTGGTTGCAGCAAGTGGAAAAGTACCGTGGAGGAATGCCGGTGAAGGCTTCTTCCGAGGAATCCCATCATTAATTTCTCAAAGTAAAACGTATTGTTTGGTTTTTAGCTCTGAAACTTGCTGAGCGTAAACTCCCATATGATAATGGAAGTGTCTCGCCATTGACTGAGTCTCAAACAGAGACTTTAGTTTAATTAGGGAAGGTTTTAGCGATGGGGCAGGAAAAAAAGAACACGTTCTTGATCGTCAGCGGAGATAAAACACGCATCCAGCGTTGCACCGATATTCTCACCCGCAATTTTCCAAACTGCACAGTCTTTCACGGATCTGAGTGGTTTGAGACCAAGTACAAACTGGACAACGTTCACCCGAAAGCCATTCTGGTAGATGAATATCTGCCGAAGGGTTCCGGCTTTGATATCGTCAGTAAAATTCTGAAAGAAAAAAATAATGACGACATTTCTATCGTCATTATGTCTTATGTTGCCGATCACGATATCTTTCATCAAGAAGTGACCTCGGGCCGTATTCAGTTCTTAACGGAACCGGATCGTGAACAAGCCGTTATTGATTGCATTTCAAAAATAGTGTCTCCGAAAAAACAAGAAGATCCGCAACAGCAATATGAATTGAAGCAGTTGCAACCGGGCGAGGTGCTTTTCAAAGAAGGCGATCGCACCGAACTGGCTTACATCGTGAAAAAAGGTAGCTTGCGCGCTTATTGCCTGGATAACGAAGGCGATCGCATCATGCTAGGTGAAATCATGGCCGGAGAATTTGTCGGAGAAATGGGTCACTTCAATCAAGATCCACGCTCTGCCACAGTCGAAGCCATCACTGAAGTAGAGCTTATTGCTATTCCAAATAGCGCCATTGAAAATGTGATATTCACGCGGCCTTCATGGGCTAAGGCGTTGGTAAAAACACTTTCTCAGCGTCTTAAGAAAGCCAATAAAGCTTTAACAGGTTAATCACGGGATCAATTCAAAACTTCGCGACGGCGGAGCATCGTCTTTGAATTTAATTAAGCGCAGCCGCGGAATCTGCACATTTTCTTTTAGTTTTGTTACTTTGATAGTACCAAAACGCCCTTCGACTTTCAGACCTTCAATACTTTCTAAAAAGTCTGTTATGGTTAAATTTTTTTCTGGCGTACGAATGCTGGTCGCGAAGTTTGTGGCGTGAATATAAAACTCCCCGCCCACATTCATCAGATCGAAAGTTTTTTGCAGGGACGTGTGAAGGTCATGCGTGTAAGAAACGACGCCAAAAACATCGGTTACTAAATCCGCTTTTTTCCATTGAGAAGTGTTCTGAGATTCAAAAGCCCCCTCACGGATCTGAAGCTTTCCATCAAACTTTGGCGGAGAAAACCAGCGATCGAGTTTAAAGGCCACGGCTGTCGCCGAAGCGGCGGACGAAGAATTAGAAAATGATTTGATATAATCAATTTGCGCGTTGGCTTTTCCCGCACCTAAATCCACCCAATGCTGACTGGGTGTCAGACGACTAAGACTCTCTGAGAAGTCTTTATGAAGCATGTACTTGTATTCCCAAAGGTCACGACTGGTAGCAAATTTATTCTTTTCAACTCGTGTGGTGATGACCCAGGTGGCCTCTTCAAAGACGGATGAGCACGTGACATTGCCCCACGCAGGTGCCGCGATGATGGCGAAGACAAAGATCATGAATGACGAGCGCAAGTGTCTCAAAACGATACTCCCATAGATATACATTTAATGATGCAAATTCCGCGCGCATTCGCTTCGGAGTTTTACTTATGCTTCGCCTGTTCAAGCTTCGCGTGTGTGCCAATTTCTGTTGCTTTCAAAGTGTTTTCGCAATGTCTAGACACTTGCGACCGCTTATACGCCAGGTGAGCAGGTCCATGGTTTGCTTTAAGATTCTTTATTGAGGTGGATTATGGCTTTCCGGGACCACAAAATTTTTTATGTGACCTTCGTTTTACTTTTGTCGTTTATTTCTTCGGCCGAAGCTATGGACGAAGACACGAATCTTTTGGTTTTTGAAGATAAACCCGCTCGTGAAGCCGTCGTTGAAACCGAAAATCTGGAAATCAAACTTGATCCCTCTGAGGTGAAAGAATCCGTGAAGGATTTTGACCGTGAAGCTTTCATTCGCGAAGCCCGCGACAATATGAATCGAGAGCCTTCCAAAGAACAGATTGAAATCTGGAATGGTCCTCGTAACGAAAATGACCTCGTCAAAGTATTGCAGTTGAATGACTCTGAGATCGCTTCGTTCTTAGCTAAGAAAAATGCGTTCTTGAATAAATTTGCGAAGTCTTTAGCTTTCTTCCGTCTTTCACCCGGCAAGATCAACAAAGCTTTGTTAGAGCTGAACAATCGCTTTTATGAAAGCTCTCACACGGTTTCCCGCAGTAACACGAAAATGGGGACTGTTATGTTCTCCCTTTCTGGTGGATTGGCTTTACCTAAAAAGATGGTGGAAGCTATGAACAATCGTGGCCTGGGCGGCTATGTTCCCAAATCAGGTGGCTTCGTCTATCTTTTGGGTTTTGGTGCTTCCTTCGGAAGAAAAGTTGATAGCACGGGAAAAGGTAAATTCGTCTTTGAACTTTTCATGGACGTTGAAAGATTGAAATCAACACTCACGGGAGTGGCCGAAGTTTCCGCGGCGGGGACTTACGGACTGGTCTTCGAACAACGCCCTGATAAATTTGCTACTCAGAAAAACAGCGTCACTTATGGTGGCGTGACTGGTGTTTTTCGCCAAGGTCCAAACCAGTTTGGTTGGGCGGCTTCAACCGGAATGTCTTTTCCTCCGGGCATCGGTGCAATCTTAGTTTTCCAGAATGAAGCGACACGTTTTTATCTTTTCCGCAGTGAAGGTTTGAAGGCGACGCTTCCCGCATTAGCGATGGTGAAAACCAACGTGCTTTCGTATTTCAGAAATCTTCTAGGTGGAAAAAACCAGATCGTTAACTGCAGTCACGTCTTCTAATAAAAAAGGCACCTTGCGGTGCCTTTGCTTACTTCAGTTTTTCCCAAAGATAAGTATATTCTAAGGTATTCCACAGAATACTTTGTTCGATGTTGGCATTGCCGGCGTGCCCGCCTTCCATGTTTTCATAATAGAAAAGCGGATGACCTTGTTCGCGCATCTTAGCCACCATTTTTCTAGCGTGACCGGGATGAACGCGATCATCTTTTGTGCTGGTCATAAAAAAGACTTCGGGATACTTCGTTTGCGCATTCACTTTTTGATAAGGAGAATATTTTAAAATCGCTTCACGCATTTTTGGATCGTCAGGATTTCCATATTCATCCATCCAGCTCGCCCCCGCTAAGAGTTTATGGTAGCGAAGCATATCCAAAAGCGGGACGCCCACAATAACCGCATTGTAAAGGTCGGGGCGTTGTGTGAAGGTCGCCCCGGTAAGAAGCCCTCCGTTAGAGCGCCCGGAAATTCCTAAGTGCTCAGGCGAAGTCACGCCACGAGCAATAAGATCTTCGGAAATCGCAATATTGTCTTCGTATACTTTATAGCGATTTTCTTTTAAGACCGCCTTATGCCAAGCCGGACCAAACTCTCCGCCGCCGCGAAGATTTGTCAAAACATAAACTCCGCCTCGTTCTAACCAGACTTTTCCTATCGAACCCAAGTAGCTCGGCTGCATCGCGGCTTCAAAACCTCCATAGCCGTACTGAAGCGTCGGATTTTTTCCATCCAACTTGATATTTTCTTTTGCGACCATGAAGTAAGGGATTTTCGTTCCGTCTTTGCTTGTCGCCAAGTGACGGGTGATTTTCAATCCTTGCGGATTAAATCTTTCTGGAGATTTTTTAATAAGCTCTAATTTATTTTGTGGATCGGCAGCATCTCCAACGAAAGTAGAAAACGGTGTTAAGAAATCCACGTATTGAGCAAGGTAGGTGTCACTTTCATCCTCGGTCGAAGTGACATAAGCCATACCATTTCCGCCCAATTCGACATTTTCAAGCTTCCACTTCTCGCCTTCATAAGAAGCCTTCACGATTTTAGAAAGAACATTATCAATCGTGTAAAGGAAAAGATAATTCTTCGAAGAAGACACGCCTTGAAGGAATCGTGTGTCTGTCGGCGCAAATATCAGCTGCAAGAACTTGTGCGCATTTTTTCCTAAAGAGACTTTATCCACAGGTAAAGCCACAAGACTTCCTTGCTTAAAGCCACCTAGGTCGGAACGCAAAAGATATAAGAACTGATTTTTAAAGACGCCATTGAATTCCGCATCGTGAGGCATAGGGATTTCAACACGGCTTCCATCCGGAAGTTCGTACCAATCCACACCTTCGTAAAAACCAACACGTTTCGTAAAGAAAGTGTAAGTTCCTTCAGGAGTGAACTGTGTATAACCATAGACCGACATGTCTTCCTTCACGCCTTCGATCTTAGTTTTAGCTTCGCTAAGTGGCGTGCCGCGCTTCCATTCTTTGACAATACGAGGATACCCAGAATCCGTCATGGAGTCGGGACCAAAATTAGTTCCGACTAAAACGGTGTTTTCATCTTTCCACGAAACGTTGCTTTTTTCTTCAGGAAGCTCGAAGCCCCCTTTGATGAATTGCTTCGTCTTCATATCGAACTCACGAACAACAACGGCGTCTTTACCTCCGCGAGATAAATACACCAAAGCTCTTTCATGATGTGGCGGTAAAGTGGAAGCGCCCTTCCAAACCCAGTTTTCCCCGTCTTTCTTGGCTAGAGCATCGACGTCGATAATCACGTCCCACTGGGGCTGTGCGGTTTTATAACTTTCAAGAGCTGTTTTTCTCCAAAGTCCACGCACGTGTTTTTCGTCTTGCCAGAAATTATACAGATCTCCATTTTTGAGGCTGACGCCCGGAACACGATCCTTCGCCAATAGAATTTTGCGAATATCGGCTTCCAAAGATTTGAACAGAGGATTCTTTTTGAAGTGCTCGAGAGTTTTTTTATTTTCATCTTTGGCGAACTGCAAAGCTTTCGGGCTTTCGACTTCTTCTAACCAAAGATATTTGTCTTCCGCTTCGTAAGGCTTCGCCATTTCTTTTTGCATGGTATTGGTTTTACAAGCCACTAGCAGAAAGGGCAATAGCAGAATGGATTTCGAAAATGTCATATCAAGACTCCCTTGTTTCCGAGAGTCTTGATACTAAAAGGAAGCGGTCCGTCGGTCTACAACTATCGGCTTAGCTCTGCCATAGAATCAGTGATCCATGTTTGATATGCATCCACACGAGTGAATACAGAAAAGAGCATGCACTTCGGAGTTAAGAAGCCAGGCAATGAGTCTCCACGGCTGGCAACTCCCCACACATGCAAACGTCCGTTGATCTCAAGGTAAGCAGGCCCGCCAGAGTCGCCACTGCAAATGCCTTTACGCACAGACTGACCCAACATCGCTTCCGTGCGAGAGTATTGGGCCTTATCAATTTTTAATTCGGTTGTTCTTAAAGTTCCGGCACCGCGCTTCAACGCAATTGTCCAGCTTAGACCATAACCAGCAACAATAGTTTTTGTGCCGTTATAAAGGTGCCCGCCTTCAAATAAGATCGGGGCTGGAACAAATCCAGGCGCCGCTTCACCTTCGAAGCGAATTAATGCAAGATCCGCCATATCTGCTTCTTTCATCTCTTCTGTATAGTCAGGATGAACAATCGCAGCAGTTACGCGGCGAAGTTGATCTTGAGAAGCCTTTTTCATTTCTTGCGCGAAGAACACAACAAGATCTTTGGCTTTTGGATCCACACAGTGCGCGGCTGTTAATACTAAATTCTTAGCAACCAGAGTCCCCGAGCAAATATATCCTAATTTCGCTTCGTAAATTCCTACCGTGCTGCGACCGATAGCCGTGTTTGCTTCAACCTTATCGCCACCTACAATAGCTGTGTCAGGAGATTGGATCGTTGAAATATCATTCTGTGGAGCACATGCAGCGAGCGCCAAGAATGAAAGAGAAATAAGAAATGCTTTGTTCATAAAAAAACCTCATTCGTTTTGATGAAGCCTTTTTAGCCGAACTGAAGAATAGAAACCACGCTATTGATTGACACTTTTGTGGGAAATCTGTCGGAAATCGCCCGTTAATAGCCCTAAAAGATGAAACATTTGCAAAGTCGAGTGCGACCTTACACCATGCCGACCGTCGAAATCGCGGGTTTAAAGAGGTAGCATAGAATCATCAACTTACAAAGAGGTGCCTATGGCTAAAAATCCCCCTCCAGGCGATTCTCGCCGCTACGGAGCCGTCAAAAAAAGATCTCAAGTGCCAAATCCAAAAACACATCGCTATACCAAACGCGATCCTGATACGGGAGAGTTCACCGATCAAAAAGAAGATGGTGGAAAATTTAAAGGTGTAAGAAAAGAAAAGTAAAAGAGCCCTTGCGGGCTCTTTTCATTAAGCAGCGTTTCTGACTTGAACTTGTTTCAAGAGATCGCCGGCAATCTTATCTAAGGGAAGTATTTTGTCAGCAGCCCCTAAAGCGACAGCGGCAGCTGGCATACCATAAACGACGCAAGTTTCTTCGTTCTGAGCAACGGTGTAAGCACCGGCATTCTTCATTTCAAGAAGGCCTTCCGCTCCGTCTTTACCCATTCCCGTCAAAACTACACCCAAGGCATTCTTACCTACGTACTTGGCGACGGACTTCATCATATAGTCTGCGGCAGGACGCACGCTGTGCAATGCCGGTCCTTGATGAAGTTTCACGTGATAGAAGGCACCACTACGGTGAATTTCCATATGATAGTTTCCCGGAGCAATCAGCACTCGACCGGGAACAACTTGATCCCCCTCTTGCGCCTCTTTGACTTCAAAAGGAAACATGTTGTTCAAATTATCTGCGAAAGATTTCGTAAATCCCGGCGGCATGTGTTGCACAATCAAAGTCCCAGGAATATCTGCTGGCATACCGGATAAGAAAACTTTCAAAGCCTCTGTACCACCTGTGGAAGAAGCCACGGCGATCAACTGATGCGTTGTACGCGCCAAAGATGTCGCCACTTTTTGAACTGGCACACCCGGCGTCACCACTTTTTTCACGGGATTGATACGAGCTTTCGCAACGGCTTTTACTTTTTCGATGATCGAGTTTGAAAGCGTTTCTAAGCTTTGACTGACGTCGATGGAAGGCTTTTCCATGATCTCAATCGCACCGGCCTCCAAAGCACGCAGATAGGTTTCGGAGCCCGTTTTAGCCAAACTTGAAAAGATAATCGTACGAGTCGGAAAATGCTGCATGACTTTTTCTAAGAAGCTGATGCCATCCATACGAGGCATCTCGACGTCTAAAGTCATCACATCTGGTTTCAAAGCCACTAGTTTGTCACGAGCAATATAGGGATCTGAAGCGGTGCCTACAACTTCAATGTCAGGCGATGAACTGAAGATCTTTTCTAAGAGCTTACGAATCACCGCAGAGTCATCCACAATTAAAACACGAATTTTTTGCGCCATAAATGGGGCCTTTATTGGTTAAAGCTTTTGGTAAACAGCTCTGGAAAGGGGTTTCAAACCAGCATGCTTAACATTTCCAGACTCGGAATGGCCCAAAATCAAATAGCCACCCGGTGCCAAGCAAGATACCAAATTGTCGATGACCTTTTTCGTGGTCTGCTCATCAAAATAAATCAAAACGTTACGGCAAAAGATCACATGGAACTTATGCTGAAATTCATACTTGGGATTCATCAAGTTGAAAGGCGCAAAACGAATCATCTTGTGAATTGTGTCTTTAGCTCTGAAGAATTCATCTCCGTTGGCTTTCACCTTCTCAAAGTATTTCACTCTTTGAGCTGGTGGAAGACCTTGCATTTCGCGCTCTTCGTAAGTGCCGACAGAGGCTTTTTTTAAAACTTGCAAATCAATGTCCGTTGCAAGAAGACGCACTTTCGTCGATGAATTTTCACCCAATGCTTCACACGCTGTCATTGCGATTGTATAGGGCTCTTGACCAGTACTGGCCGCGGCACACCACATGCGGATGTCCGAGCCAAACTTTTTACCGAGCTCAGGAATAATGTTCTGAAGGAAATCGAAGTGATTCGATTCTCGATAAAAAGACGTCATATTCGTTGTTAGTGCCGAAATAAACTCTGACGTTAAATCCGGCCCGCCTTTTTCTATTAGAGCCCAATACTCTTCATAACTTTTCAAAGAGTGTCTTCTTAGAAGTTTCACAATACGATTGCGGATCAGCGCATGATTTTTGGGCGTCAGTGGAAGATCCACACCCGCCAACTCATACATGTGCTCAGCAAACTTCGTAAACATTTTATCTGAAAGCTTGATCTCTTCGAAATCGTAAAGAGATCCTACTAATTCATTCTTTTTTACAGCCGTCATGCTGCCATCTCCCGACCCTTAGCTACGTTATTCACCAAAGCCCCTGGTTCCAAAATTAGAACCGTGCGGCCGTCCCCTAGAATCGCAGCCCCTGCAACTTCTGGGATGTCTTGACCTGTCGTGATTGGTTTCACGACCACTTGAGCCTGTCCTAAAACATCGTCCACAGGGAACGCCATTTGGCCGGTCATAGACTCAATAATCACCAACATTGTTTCTTCACGGCGCGCGCTCAAAGAGTTCTCACGACGCTTTTCCAATTGCTGATCTTTTTTATTCAAACTCCAGTTGATCGAACCCAAAGTTTTTGAAACATCAATCACCGGTAACAAATGACCGCGAATGCTGGCCACTTTTCCCGCGCCAGAAATATTTGTGTAGTCCTTTGGAAGAACACGCACGATTTCACGGATTGAATGAATCGGAAGGATGTAACGAGCCCCATCCAAAGCCACGATGATACCGTCAGTGATCGCCGTGCTCAGTGGAATCGTCAGGCGGAATGTTGTTCCCTGACCCGCTTTAGAATAGATATTGATCTTACCATTGATCTTATCAAGGTTCGATTTAACAACGTCCAAGCCCACACCACGACCTGAAAGGTCTGAGATCTTATCGGCCGTCGAAAAACCCGGATAGAAGATATATTGATAAACTTGTTCATCAGGAATCGTCGCAGGATCCACTCCTTGCGGAACGAAACCTTTTTCAATCGCCTTGCCTAATACTTTTTCGCGGTTGATACCGCCACCGTCATCCGTGATATCAATCGTCACGTTACCGCCCGATTGTTTCGCAGACACTGTCACTTTCGCCGTTGCCGGTTTACCACGCTCTAGGCGCACTTCCTTCTTTTCAACTCCGTGGTCCATTGAGTTACGAACCAAGTGAACGAGAGGATCACCAAGAAGTTCAAAGACGGTTCTTTCAACTTCCGTTTCTTCACCAATCAATTGCAAATCAACTGGTTTATCCAAAGTCAAAGACACGTCACGAACGATACGTTGAATTTTAATGAACATGGATTTCAGTGGCGTCATGCGAATGCTCAAAGTTTTTTCGTACAACTCGCGCACAGCTTTATCCAATTGATCCACAATGCCCTCAAGACGCAAGTTCACACCACTGCGAACCGTCTCGTCGTGCACAAGCTGATTCTTAAGAACCACAAGCTCGCCGACAGCATCCAGAACCGAGTCCACACGACCCGTGTCGACTTTGATAGTTCCGTTTAATTTACCTTTGTTACCACCATTAGAATCAGACGCCGCTGGAGCAGAACTCGCTGCAGGCTTGGCCTCTTTCGCCGCCACAGGTTGAGACGCGACAACTTTCAATGCCGGTTTTTCTGCCACAGGTGTTGGAGTCGGTGCCGCAGCTACGGGAGCCGGCGCCGCTTTTTTCTGTTCGGCTTCTTTAGCTTCAAATTCGGCGCGATCTTCCGGTGAAAGCTGTCCAAGAAGTTCTGCTAACAATTCGTGATTTGTACAATCATCTTCAGGAGCTGCCTCAGCAGCTGGAGCGGACGTTGCAAAGAAATCATCTGGCGCAGCTTCTTTCACTTCATCGTGAGCCGGAGCGACTGCTTTACTGTGTGAAGATTGTTTGCCAGAAAGTTCTTCGGTGATTTGAATCAACTGTGTTTTTAATTCAGCGGGATCCCACGCACCCGTTTTACCTTGCTGTAAAAAGGCAATGCGGTTTTTCAATTCATCACCAGAAGTTAAAAGCAAAGAAATAACATTGGAGTTCACAAGCTCAGGACGCGAACGCAAAAGATCCAAAAGATCTTCCATGACATGGGCGAATTTAGAAAGATCCGTCAATCCTACTGCAGCAGCTCCACCCTTCACTGAGTGCGCCACGCGGAAGATATCCGTAAGGTCTTTTGCAGGATCTTGACTGTTTTCCAGCCTCATCATGTATTCTTCGTATTGCTCAAGCATGAACGCAGATTCGTTCAAAAAATCCATCTGCAGTTCTTCAAAAAAGGAATTATCACCGCTCATGTGCGCTCCATTATCATATAAAAATCACAAGGAATTATCGGACGATAGGCAGTTCTTCTATTTCCGTCGTTAGTCCAGAATGAGACGAAATAAAATGGGGGTCGAAGTTTCTCTCTTTAGCAAGACTATTGTCTCAGATCGAGAGGTCTGAAATGTGACTTTGTTAACTTTTTAACTTAATTAGGTCTAGCAACAAATTCCCTTAAAGTTCGTCGCCGTTTTTCTCGAAGAGTTGTCTGATGTGATTTTATTTCTACTACTTGAAAGGCAATTACAATGAGCGATGTATCTATGAAAGCAAAACCAGGCCAGTATCTAACTTTCCAGTTGATGGCTGAACAATATGGCGTGGCCATCGAAACAGTGCGTGAGATCAATCAGTTTGGTGAAATCACTCCTGTTCCTCGTACTCCAGACTATGTAAAAGGTGTGATGAACCTTCGTGGTAAAATCATTCCTGTAGTAAACCTTCGTGTGAAATTTGGTATGTCTGCACAAGACACTACACGCGACACTTGCATCATCGTGATCGATACTGAAATCGGACAAGTGGGCATGATCGTAGACTCTGTAAAAGAGGTTGTAGATCTTCAGGAAAACCAAATCGAACCTTCACCAGTTCTAGGTAACGAAAACGCGATGTCTTTCGTTCGTGGTATGGGTAAAGTTGATAACAAAGTTGTTATCCTTGTGGATATCGTTTCTGCCTTCTCTTCAGAGCAAATGGGCACTATGGCTCAGTTCTCTCACTCAGAAGCTGCTTAATAGATATTTTAAAAGTAGATTTAAAAGAAAAACCCGCAGGAAACTGCGGGTTTTTTATTTCGAAATGAAGGGGCTCGTAGGTCTACCAAGCCTGGCTTTTTTGAAAGAAACTGCCGGCGGCTTCAACGATCGCACCTGCATCCACTTTGTGTTTACGGTAGAGGTCCATCGCCGTGTAAGCACTTTGACCAAACTCTCCATGCACGCCTAGGCTTTTCACTTTCAACGTCGCCACATCTGCTTGCAATAAAGCATGAGTCAGCATTTGTCCAAAGCCACCGATCAACTGATGATCTTCGACCGTGATTAGCTGACCTTGCGTTTTTTCCAAAGAAGCTTTGAACGTCGCAACGTCAATGTGGTTCACACAAGCTGAATTCACAACAATCGCACCTACACCTTTGGCTTCAAGGTCTTGCGCTGCTTTCAAAGCCTGCGGAACCAATGAGCCCGTCGTTGCGATCGTCACGCACTTTCCATTCTTACCCGATGTTGTGTCGACAAGAATTTGCGCTTTTCTTAAGTCATAAGAACTTGGCGTCACGTAAGATTTAGGGAAGTTTTCACGACCCAGGAAGAAGATAGAAGAATTTGGCACCTCGCCGTTCTTACGAGCCTTCGCGAAATTCTCGATAGCTGCAGAAACCAAAGCATCCGCTTCTTCACTGCAAGACAAAGAATAAACATCCACATGAGGAATCGAAGACACCATCGCCATATAGCTGAGCGCTTGGTGAGAAGCTCCGTCAGCCGCATCTTGAAAACCTGTGTGCGAGAAGATCGCAATGATCGGAGCTTCAGAAAGAGCTCCCATCGTTAAAGGCAAAGCACCTTTGGTCACCCCAAACTGAGCAAAAGTATCAACCACTGGAATATAGCCAAGCTTAGAAAGACCGGCCGCTGTTGAAACCATGTTGCTTTCCGCAATACCCACGTCAAAAGAGTCGTGAGGGAATTCTTTGCGGAATCCTGCAACACCCGTGGAACCCGGAAGATCCGATGTGACACTCAAAACAGGAAGACCGGCTTTGCGCGCACGAATCATCGCCGCAGAAACGCCTGTCTGAATTTTTTCGCCGGAATCTTTGACGCCGCTGGCTTTGATTTCCGCTTCCCATTTGTGAAGTTCATCAATCCACATATTGTAAATCGGAAGAAGCGCTTCCCCGCCATAGATTTCGCCTAAGAACGCCGCGAGTTCAGTGGGGCTCTTTAAAGGGAAACCGTGACCGCCCGACGCAGACTCAATCGTTTTCTTTGTTCCGATGCCTTTGACAGTTTTCGCGTGAATCACAACGGGCATTTTTGGATTTGCTTGAGCTGTTTCAATCGCATTCACGATCGTGTCGTAACATTTCTGCAAGTCGTTGCCTTCTTGCAAAGTGATCACATTCCAGCCCAAAGCTTTCAAAGATTCAAATGTCGGAGTCATAGAGAATGACTCGGCATCAATACGACCAGAAAGTTTCGTGTTATTATCACTGATGATCAAAACAAAAGGACCCATCTTTCCCTTTTGCGCCAGACCCGGAATAGCAGCGAAAGATTCTTTCGCCTCTCCTTCCATACAAGCTCCATCCGAAATCGTCGTCACCGTCACACGGTTTGTGCCCGCAATGGCTTCACCCATCGCCACACCTTGGGATTGCGGGAAGGCCGAACCCAAAGGTCCGTTAGAGATAAAAACACCTTCAGGGAAGCAATGAACCTCACCGTGACCTGTTAAACCGCTTTCAATCGAACGGAATTTTTTAAGACTGTCTAAAGTCAAACCGGCCATGCCGTAGTTGGCTTTCAAAGCATACAAACCGTTTTCGCAGTGACCCGCATCGTTGATCAAATGGAACATCTCGTACCATTGCTTTTTTACGCGAGAAGAAACGTCGAAGACATGTCCATGAAGCGCAGACATCAGCTCTGCTAAAGCGGCAGGTCCACCGTAATGCGAAGCCGCTCCGCCGAGGACGGCATTCATGTCCATCAAAGACACAAGCACACGTGTGGCGCGAGGATCCGCCACAGGAATTTGGCGTCCGTCTTTGCTTTTAACATAGGTTTTAAATTGAGGCTCCTGTGAAGGGTTGCCCGCGAGTTTTGTTTTGATTTGGATGGGTTCTGTCATAAGATCTAGTTTTACTCTAAGGGCCTAGCGGCGTAAAGCGCAGGGGCTGCTTACCGGGAGCGTTAAATGGAAAAACTTTATTCCCATAATATTCGCGACATCCTGAAGGTGGAATTGCACCGCCATTTAGACTGCTCAGTGCGTTGGAGTACACTCATCGAACTGGCCCCGCAGGTCGGAATTCCCCTGGCTAAGACGACTCAAGGTCAAAAAGACCAATTTCTGATCACGGGTCCCATGAAAGACCTCGGCACCGTGCTAAACAAATTCCTGAATGCACAAAAAGTTTTAGCCAGCGAGGAAATCCTGACTCGCATTGCTTTTGAGGCCTGCGAAGACGCCTATAACGATGGAGTTCGCCTTTTGGAACTTCGTTATGCTCCGACCTTCATCGCCGATGGCCACAAATCATTAACTTATGAAAAGATTCACAAGTCTTTGCACAAAGGCATTGAGATGGCTCGCAAAACATATCCCATGGCTATCGGACTTATTTGCATCATTCAAAGAATCAAACCTTATGAAGTGGCTGAGGAAGTCGTGGATTTTGCAATTGATCACAAAGACAGCTTCTTGGCTTTGGATCTCGCTGATAACGAGGAAGGCTTTGACCCCAAAATCTTTGCACCACTTTTTCAAAAAGCCAAAAAAGCCGGCCTGCATATCACGGTCCATTCGGGCGAAGCACCGAATTCGGCGACCTGGGTTCGCGACAGCATTGAAATCTTAGGGGCCGAACGCATCGGGCACGGCATTCAGATTATCAACAATCCCGACGTGTTAAACTTCGTGCGTGACCGAAAAATTCCCTTGGAAGTTTGCCCGATCAGCAATTATCTGACACAAAGTTTTAAAACCTACGAAGAACATCCGATTCGTAAATTGATGGAGCAAGGAATTCTTGTGACCATCAACTCGGATGACCCAGGTGTTTTTGCGACGCAATTAAGTGATGACTATGAAGTTCTTCATCGCGTGCATGGTTTCAGCAAAGAAGACTTCAAACGCTGCAATCAAGTTTCCTTTGATGCGAGCTTCTTTCCTGAAGCCGAAAAGAATCGTTTTATGTCGGAGTTTTTTGGATGAACGAAAAACTAAAAGAAGAGCTTTTGCATCTGATTCGTGAAGACGAAGCGACACGAGAAGTTCTGGCAAGCACGGGAGAACTTTTTCACGGCTACCATCCCGCAATGGAGAAAGTGCATCTTCGAAATGCCGATAAGCTAAAAAAACTGATTGAAGACAATAAGGGCTTTCCGACCATAGACCAAGTTGGTGAAGATGCTTGCGTGGCTGCTTTAAGAATTGTTCTTCATGCCATCAGCTTGCCTGATTTTATGCGGGCCCAAGAGCAAGTGCTGGTGGATCTTGCCAAACAAAATAAAGTCCCAAAATCTTACGTCGCTATTCTTGTGGATCGCATTCGTTTTTACGAAGGTCGTAAGCAGATTTATGCGACTAATGCCGACTGGGACGAAAACGGAATTCTACGAATCACCGAAGTGGAAGATCCAGAACAATTAAACCAACGCCGACATCAAATGGGACTGACACCTTTAGAAAGTTTGGTCGTGACACCTCAGGACGGAGAATACCATCCTCCCGACCCTGCTAAGCGCCATCAAGAGTTTCTTGAATGGACGCGCAAAACAGGCTGGCGGTCTCTAACCTAGGAGGAGGAGCCCGCTGTCATCCTACTTCCAAGTTGACTAACAAAGCTTGGGCCTGATTATCTCTATCTATGGAAACACAATACTTATCAGGCTTTGGTAATCACTTTTCGTCAGAAGCTCGCTCCGGTGCGCTTCCTTTAGAACAAAATTCTCCGCAAGTAGCTCCCTTGGGACTTTATCCAGAGCAACTGAGTGGTTCCGCATTCACGGCTCCCCGTCATCACAATATGTATACCTGGCTTTATCGCATTCGCCCTTCGGTGATGCACAAAGCCTTTAAGCCGTTAAAAGAGCTGACACAGAAAACATTCTTTAAGCCTCAGCATATCAACCCGAATCAAATGCGCTGGAATGCCACAAGCGACACTGCTGGAAACTTCGTCGAAGGAATCCGCACGGTGTGCGGTAATGGCTCTGCTTACGAACAGCGCGGCCTGCACGTTCATCTTTATTCCTTCAATCAAGACATGGGGAATAAGTATTTCATGAATGCCGATGGCGATTTCCTTTTTGTTCCGCAAGCAGGTTCTGTGCAAATCAAAACCGAATTGGGAATCATCGAAGCAGAACCAGGTGAAATCGTTTTAGTCCCTCGAGGAATGAAATTTCAAGTGAATCCACTGAAAGGTGGAAACTGCAAAGGCTATATCGGCGAAAACTTCGGCGCGCCTTTCCGTCTTCCTGAGCTGGGTCCGATTGGTGCCAATGGCTTAGCTCATCGTCGTCACTTCTTAACTCCGGTGGCAGCTTTTGAAGATAAAGAAGGTTCTTTTGAATTGATCGGTAAATTCAACAACGACTTGTGGGTGGCCGAGATGGGTCATTCTCCATTGGATGTCGTTGCATGGCACGGGAACTATGTTCCTTTCAAATATGACCTTCGTAAATTCAACACTGTGAACACAGTCAGCTACGATCATCCAGATCCTTCGATCTTCACGGTTCTTACCTCTACAAGTGATACACCGGGAACAGCGAACGTGGATTTTGCCATCTTCCCACCACGCTGGATGGTGGCAGAACATACATTCCGTCCCCCTTACTTCCATAGAAACTGCATGAGTGAATACATGGGACTCATCTATGGTGAGTACGACGCAAAAACGGCGGGAGGTTTTGTTCCTGGCGGTGGAAGTTTGCACAACTTCTATTCTGCTCACGGACCTGATGTCGATGCGTTTGAAAAAGCGAGCAAGGCGGACTTAAAGCCACATAAAATTGTCGATACAATGGCCTTTATGTTTGAATCTCGCGTTCCTTACATGGTGACGGACTTCGCAATGGGTAAAGGTTTTATCCAAGAAGACTACCAAGACTGCTGGCAGAGCTTTAAAAAGAATTTCAAATAGTCTTTTAGGCGACATCCAGAGTAGACACTCTGATGTCGCCTTCAGCTTACAGCCCGGAAAGACTCGTGTCCTCTGAGAGATCCCAAATACATTCCTCTCATCTAAGTGTCTCATTCTAAGACACGTAATAACCAAAAAAACTCAATAATATGTCTTAAGTAGCCGATAAGTTTCATATCTTATGAAATCCGGTACGTGCTTGTCTTTCATAGTTGGCTTTGTGCTAACCCTTGCTTTATACGCACAGGCTTCGCCGAATGCGTTGACATATCAGGGTCGCATCCTGAATGTGAACGGCCAACCTTTAGAACACAACAACGTCAGCTTTTTATTTGAAATCACAAGTCCTAATGGGAACTGCGTTATCTATCGTGAACAAAAAGATGGCGTCAGTATGCTGAACTCTCGCGGTGTGTTTGACGTTCCCATTGGTTCAGGGAATAAGCTCTTTCCCGCGGATCCTCTTTTCACTCTTTTAGACTCTTTCAATAATTCTTCGCCTCAAAACTGTTATGGTGGTGGTGCTCCTTATGTTCCTAGTTCCGGCGACATTCGTCTTTTAAAAGTTCAGTTTCACGACGGCTCCGGCTGGAGAGTGATTTCACCTTCCAACGAAATTCGCACCGTGCCTTATGCGGCCTATGCCCATTCGGCCGAAAAGCTGGGAACAAAAACTGAAAATGATTTCGTTGTAAAAACCGGTGTTCCCACTTGTGCGGCCAATGAATTCTTAAAATGGAATGGATCTGCTTTAGTCTGTGCACCCGTCAGTGGTGCTAGTAGCGGAACTGTAACTACTGTCACGTCGGCAAATTCCTACGTGACGATAGTAAATAACACTTCGACTCCTCTTGTGACGTTGAATGTGGGATCAACGACTGGAACAGTCGCTGCCGGAGACGACGCCCGCTTCAGTGATGCGCGCACGCCCAAAGGAACCGCCGGCGGAGATTTAAGCGGCACCTATCCGAATCCTTCTGTTGCAAAAATTCAAAACATATCGATTTCAAGTACGGCGCCTACATCCAACCAGTTTTTCAAATTTGATGGAACTCAATGGTCTGGCGCCAGTATTGGCATGAGTGACGTGACAAATTTAAACTCGACCTTGAACAACTATCTTTTGAAATCAAGTTTTGATGGATATGTCAGCTCTGCAGGATGTTTGCCTCATCAAACTATGTACTGGAGTGCCGTGCTGGGATTTCAGTGTCAATCCATCAACGTCTCTGTTGCCGGAGACGTCAGTGGCACAATTGGTTCTGTGTCTGTGAATAGAATCAAAGGCGTTGATGTCGACACGACCGGTTTAACTTCAGGACAAATTCTGAAATACGATGGCACAAAATGGGCGCCCGCGAGCGATAGTAACGGCGGAGGCACCGTCACTAATATTGCGACGGGGACTGGCTTATCGGGAGGACCCATCACCGGAACAGGGACGATATCCCTAGCTGACACCGCTGTGACTGCGGGATCTTACACACGAGCCAATATCACGGTCGATGCTCAAGGTCGCTTAACAGCAGCAAGCAGTGGTTCCGCTCTCAATCTTGGCACTGAAGTTACGGGCACATTACCCATTGCGAATGGGGGAACAGGACAGACTTCCGCACTTTCTGCCTTCAACGCCCTTTCTCCTCTTACCACGAAAGGTGATCTTCTTATTCGCAACGATACTAACAATGCTCGCCTTCCGGTCGGTGCAAATGGACAGATACTTTCTGCGAATTCTGCAACCGCCTCCGGCCTTGAATGGATCACACCTTCATACGGAACCGTAACTAACGTGACTGGAACGGCGCCTATTTCTGTCGCCTCGGGCACAACGGCTCCGGTCATTTCAATCAGCGATGCCACAACCGCAGCTAAAGGTGCGGTGCGAGTTGGTGCCGGTATCGCCGTGTCTTCAGGCACGATCAGCGCAGACCCTGCTAATTTTCCTTCCACGGTGCCGGTGACCAAAGGTGGAACGGGCTCGACGACTTTCACGGCAAACAGATTGATCGCATCGGATGGAACGGGCTCGACACTTTCCACTTTCAATTGCGCTGTGGGGCAACTGGTTTCTTTTGATTCCACCGGAATGATGACGTGCTCCTCATTTACGACGGGATCTGTTTTTATTCAAGATGGAAACTCTTTCGCAGCAAACGCAACAATCGGAACAAACGATGCCTTTGCTTTAAATCTTGAAACCAACAATCAAGCCAGAATGACTCTGACTTCCGATGGAAATGTCGGTATCGGAACGGCGACTCCACACACCACCGCTTTGCTAGATCTTTCATCCGCAGCGAAAGGTTTCTTGCCACCGCGGATGACTCGTGCACAACGAAATGCAATCACAGGAGCACCTCAAGGATTGGTCATCTATAACACCGATGACAATACGGTTGATTACTATAATGGCGCAAATTGGTTTTCGTTGAATGGGTCTCCAAAATTTATGAAACGCGGAATGTCTGGCTATCAAACTGTCGATCAGAATTCTATAGTCGCATTTACTTCTACATTGGCGAATAACGGCATGACCACAACAAGCAACGGGATCAATCTTAAAGCCGGCGTCACTTATCGTCTTGAGGCCTCGCTGAACACTTATCAAAGTGATGGCAATGGATATTTAGGTTACGTGTTCTTCAATGGCACGACCACCTTTGGTTCCCCGGCCTACACGGACGAACCTGACTCTGTGGGTGCCTATGGATTTAAATCAAGTCTGCTGGAAATTTACACTCCTTCAACAGATCAAACAGTTTATGTTCGCATCAGTGACGACAACATCGGAGCCGGCCAAGTCACTCCGAACTACAATACTTATTTCATGGCAACCGAACTTGTGCCATCGGGCCCCGGCGGTGGGGGCAGCGACAATCTTGGAAACCACGCAGCCACACAGAATATTAATTTAGGTACACACTGGATTTCTGGAGACGGCACTTCCAATGGAATTCGTGTCGATAGCACCGGCAATGTCGGTGTTAAAACGGCGTCACCAACGGCTTCATTAGAAGTTACCGGCGATGTTAAAATCTCGGGTCAAATTGTGAATAATGCGTGGATCGATGTCGCGGCCTTTACGAACTCCTGGACAGCCTATTCTCCGATCGCAGGTGTTGCGGCTCCAGGTTACCGGAAAGGCAAAGATGGAAGAGTCTATCTGCGTGGGTGCATGGCTCCTGGAACTTGGGGAAATCCTGCCTTCACCTTTCCCGTTGGATACAGACCCAGCACGCATATGACATTAAACCTGACAGCTTATTCCGGTACAGCGGGAACAGCTGTAGCCGTCTATGCTTGGATCTACACCGACGGAGGCTTCAGACCCTGGATAGCAAACGGAGCTACTTGGATTTGCATGGATGGAACGAGTTTTCCAACGGATTGATTTTTTGAGACACTGTCGTGGCCCTCCAGCTATTTTCTTTTGCCTTTTAAAAAATTTAAAACGTGAACCCAAGATCCTCTGTCTTTTTCGGCATCACTTTTTTTGATCCTATCCAAAGCATCATTATGCATTCTTTCGATAGCCTCACTTGAAAGATAGTCCTCTAGACGAAACTCGAAGTCATACCAAGTGGTTCCTCTGACAACGTCACCCAACTCTCGTTCAAGATGATCTTGCAACATCGTCATCTGGATCACCCAGTTTTTTGACCAGCTTTTTTCCTCTGCCACGCGATTGTAGTTGTATAGGTCTCCTGGAAACCACGTTAGGAATTGATTGAAGTTAAAACTCTTATCTTCGTTACTAAAGCTGACCACAGAAATATATGAGGGATATAAAAACATGATATTCATATGAGCGGGCGAGCCCGGTACCTGCAACGTCCACAACCACTTCGTGTCGCCCGCTTTCGCTTCCAGATTTCCTTTATAATCAACAACCGTCATTCCGAATCGCTGAGCCATTCGCTCAACAAATTGACTGACGGATTTGTCTGGGAATTCATATGAGGATTTCATTTTTTAACCCCAAAGATTTTTCTAACCTCATCATCATAAAATCGGCTTGCTTCTTTTTTGTGAGAAGGATTTCCGATATCCACAACGGAAATATCATCCTGCAGGACTTTATCAGTCCACGCCATATCTTCTTTATAAACTTGTGTGGCCGGGACGTCATCATATCCCACTAATTTATTTCCGTTTCTAGCAAAGTCGGCAGCCAAGTCATCTTTTGCCGCCGTTGAAGGAGTGAACGTCCTTGTTTTCAAACCGGCAGATTGCAGTCGCCCCTCGGCTTCCTTAACATAGTTCATATCTCTGCCTATGATGGCGACTTCGGCGGTATTTCTGCCTTCTTTGAACCGAACCGGCTTCAAGTCTCCCAACAATTCCCCGATTTTTTCTACTTCAACGATGGCTTTACTGATTCCCTGGCGTGTCAGAGGATTGCGCGCAATAATCTTCATTCCCGCAAAGGCCAATCCGGCTACTCCCGGCATCATCACTCCAATTCCGGCAGCAAGTCTTTCTCCATCGGTAAGTTTTTTTCCATCAAGCAAACGCGTTCCTGTTATAAGTTCATAAGCATCTTTAGCCCAACCTAACGGGGAAACACTGATCCCGACGTCCGTAAGAAAAAAAGCCAGTTCCTTTGCACCTCTTTGCAAAGCTTCCGCTTCCTCGCGACGTGATTGGATATAGGCTTGTCGTGCCTGACCATGAAGAAAGTCGGCCTCGCGAAGCACGGCGTATTTCGCAGAACTAGAACGAACGGCTGGATTTGAGTACGCCTTATTAAGTTGCTTTTTTATTTCGAATTGTTTTTCGTAGAAAGCTGAAACTTCCAGCCAGTCTCCCGCTTGCTCTCCGTTTTCGAAATCAGGACTTTGTGAGTAATTCCACCAATCAGCTCTATAGCCCCGGGATGAACACGAATCGTTCGCCACACAGGCTTTAAGTCCTTCCAAAGGAAGCAATCGGGATTGATCAACGGATTTTACGAAGACATTATTTTTTGTATCAAAATACAAATCACGATGATCCGGATGGTAAAAATCTCCTTGATCAGTTTCTTCCACCCAAGCCGGTTCCCCGCGATAATAAACGTTCCCTCGATGATCTCTTACGAAAATAACTCCGTCGCCACGGTCTCTATCTCCGTGTTGTAAAACGCGTTCACCGTATTTTGCATTATTTCTATCGTTTCGATCACCGTTTTGAGTATGGCGGTCGTCATGTCGGTCTCGATCATCCCGATCCCAATCACCACTGTCGCCGTGGTCCTGATGATCATCCGGGCTCTGATCATCGTAATCTGCTTGGCCTCCGCCACCTTGATTGCCACCGTCGTCGCGATCCCTGCCGTCTTCATAGCCACCTTCGCCTTCGCAGCGCCCGATACAAAGAACACCGGGAAGATCCCTGTCATCTCCACTTTCATGGTCTTCGTCATAAGAAAAGGCCTTATAGGGAAATAAGATCTGAATGGTTAGAATAAGACTGAGAGCTAATCGCAGAAAATGACGGAAGCTAGGTTCTTTGCGAGACATGTTTACTCCGTTTACAGCAGCCAAAAAACGGCAACGCCAAGGCACGCTTTCATAAACGAAAAGAGCCCCAGTGAATTAAGCCGTAACGGCAGTCCTAAAAGCAATTAGTAGGCCTGCGTATTTCCGGGAGTTTACTGCAAAAGCTCGGGTTGACGAGATTGATGGCCCACGGGTTCTTCCGCTAGCCAAGATTGAATCACCGCCACCAGTTCTTGGCGACGAGTCGGTTTTGTTAAGACAGCGTCGAAGCCGGCTTTGATACATCTCATGGTTTCTTCTCTCATTGCGTGAGCTGTGAGAGCGACAATAGGCCCTTCGTAACCCAGCTTACGAATGCGTTCGACGGCTTCATAGCCATCCATTAACGGCATTTGTATGTCCATGAGAATTAAGTCCACGTGAGATTCACAAACAACTTCTAAAGCTTCCACACCGCTTCCGGCTTGAAGCAAACGGACTTTGTGGGGACGAAGATAGCGATCAATCAAAAGTCTGTTATCGCTGACATCATCCACAATCAAAATCACTTTATCTTCTAAAGAGTGAGGGATGAGATCCCCGCGCGACGCCACGGGTATGCGCCCTCGAGGCGCTCCATCGACTGTATCCAAGACAAGAGTGATTTCAAAAACAGAACCGACCTGAACCTCAGAAGAAATCAGCTTCAGATCCCCGCCCAACTTCTGCGCTAATTGTTGAGAGATCACCAAACCCAAACCCGTTCCGCCAAACCTTCTTGCCGTTGAGACATCCGCCTGAGCAAAAGGCTTAAACAGTTTTTGAACTTCATCCACGGTTAGCCCTGCACCAGTGTCACGCACGGTGAAAGTCACGCGACGAGCTTCACAGGATTCACGTTCAGAGACCGCATCTTGAACGCGCACCTGAACATCGACTTGCCCCTTTGAGGTAAACTTAATGGCATTGCCGATGACGTTGAAAAGAATTTGCTTAATACGCAGTGGATCTGACACGAAAGTCAGATTTTTATCACAGGATTGAACATGTAAAGAAATGCCTTTTTCGGTCGCACGAAATCCCAAACTTGCTTCAACATCCTTCAAAAGATCCTGCAAAGAAAATTCTTTCTTTTCAAATTCCAAACGCTGCGCTTCGATCTTTGTAAGATCCAAGATATCGTCAATAAGACGAAGCAAAAGCTCTCCATTGCGACGAATGACCGCTAAGAACTCATTTCTTTCCGAGTCACTTAATTTATCTTGAGACAAAATATCGGCAAATCCCAAGACCGCACCCAATGGTGTACGAATTTCGTGAGAGATATTTGCTAGGAAGTGGCTTTTGGCGATGTTGGCCTCTTCAGCCTTTTTCTTTAAGAACTCCATCTCTTCAACTTGCTTATTCAAAAGACGACGTTGCTGATCTAGAAGTACAAACGTGCGAACCTTGCTGCGAACAGCGTGAGGATCTAAAGGCTTAAATAAAAAATCCACAGCGCCCGTATCGTATCCTTCAAAAAGAACGGAGCGATCTTGCTGACGCGAGGTCATCAGAATCATTGGAAGATGGCGGGTCTTTTTTAAAGCACGAACCAGTCGTGCCAGCTCAAAGCCGTTCATTCCCGGCATTTGCACATCCATCAAAGCCAGTGCAAAGTCATGATTCATCAATAGCGACAGAGCTTCCTCAGCACTTTTTGCTGAAAGAACTTGAATGTCTTCTCCTGAAATCAGGTGAGACAGAAATAAAATGTTCTCATGATGATCGTCCACGATGAGTAGCTTGGTTTTCTCCATGCAACTTTTCCCCTGATTCGATGAATGGTGATCCCGCGGACGTGCTATTGAATTTGATCTCATTCTTTTAATATCGAATCTTGGTAAAGGACTTAACACAACCTATTTAGAATATCCAAAGCAAACAACATAGAGTGTGCTCGCTCCGAACAAGTTCCAGTAAAAAGATCGGTAGAAATTTTATGATACAGTTAAGATTCGTTCTGTATTCGAAATAATCCAATCTTCGACCGCGAAGGATGGGGGACACACTTCGCGGTCCTTGTGAAACGACACCGTTACTATTTTACAATTTAAACAGGATTTATCAGCCAAACACTTTGTATAAATCCAGAAGCAAAGCTTTCTTGAAGGAGTGATTTCCTCACCATGATAGCCTGGTTCCTATGAAAATGAAGATGATGCCTTTCATTCATCGGCTGCACAGCGATCGTTTTTTAGACAAACTTGGAAACGATAAGATCCTGGATCTTGCGGCGGCTCTTTCTTATTACACCGCTCTTTCTTTAGCTCCTCTTCTGATACTCATGATCACCTTCGTATCCTTTCTGGGTATGGAGTTTAAAACCGAGATGATCAGTGAAATCGAAAATCTTGTGGGCTCGCAAGCCAGTCAGGCTATCAAAGCGATTGCGATGAACGCCGACAAAACTCCCACAATCAGAGACTGGGCCGGCTTAGTCGGTGTCATCACTCTGCTTTTTTCTGCAGGGGCTATTTTTGGTCAGCTGCGCGAATCATTAAATGTGATCTTCGAAGTCAAAGACCCAACACCTGAAGAGCAGGATGAAGGTCTCTTAAAAACTTCATGGGCTTTTATTAAGAAAAAAATATTCAGCATGGGAATGGTGCTCGCTTTCGTATTTATTTCGATGGTGTCCTTGGTGATTTCGTCGGTGATTTCACTCGTACTTAGTGGGGCTGCCGCCATTATTGGTCAGATCGCAAATTTCCTTATTTCGCTCTTAATTTTCACTCTGCTTTTTGCCGCAATCTATTTCTTTCTGCCTCAAAAAAAAATGCGTGCGGCCGAGACTTTGACTGGCGGCTTGATCACCGCCATTCTTTTTTCAATAGGCAAAACCCTGATCGGTCTTTACTTGGGACAAAGCGCCGTGGGTTCCTTGTACGGCGCCGCAGGATCCTTGATTGTTCTTCTTATGTGGGTCTATTACTCCTCGATCATCATTTTCATTGGAGCAGAAATCGCCAATGAGATTCATAAAGTCGATGACGAAGAGGCTTCGACTTTGACAAAAACCCGCGGCTAAGAGAAATTTCAAT
Source organism: Bdellovibrio bacteriovorus (assembly GCF_001592755.1). Classification (NCBI taxonomy): domain Bacteria; kingdom Pseudomonadati; phylum Bdellovibrionota; class Bdellovibrionia; order Bdellovibrionales; family Pseudobdellovibrionaceae; genus Bdellovibrio; species Bdellovibrio bacteriovorus. Next base: position 149,970 of record NZ_LUKF01000001.1, read on the forward strand.
CTCCAACCACCGCGAGGTTTTTTATGCGTGATTTTTATCCTTCGATTGAACCCAATAATTCCGGAATGTTGAAAGTATCTGATATTCACACTTTATACTGGGAAGAGTGTGGAAATCCCCAGGGAAAACCCGTGGTATTTCTGCATGGCGGACCAGGTGGTGGTGTGGCTCCCGATCACCGTCGCTTTTTTGATCCGAAAGCTTATCGCATCATTCTTTTTGATCAACGTGGCTCAGGAAAATCCACACCTTGCGCCGAGCTTCGCGAAAACAACACGTGGGAACTAATCAAAGACATTGAAACCATTCGCACCCTGCTTAAGATTGATAAATGGGTGGTCTTTGGTGGCAGTTGGGGATCTACTTTGGCGCTGACTTATGCGATCTCTCATCCAGAAAGAGTGAAGGCCTTGGTCTTGCGCGGAATCTTCTTGTGCCGCCCTTCTGAAATCAAATGGTTTTATCAAGAAGGCGCTTCCGAAATTTTCCCAGACGTGTGGGATGAATACTTAAAACCAATTCCTGTCGCTGAACGTGGTGACATGGTGACGGCTTATTACAAACGCCTGACTCACGAAAGCTCAGAAGTGCGCCTGCAAGCGGCGAAAGCGTGGAGTAAGTGGGAGGCGGCGACGTCACGTCTCATCGTAGATCAAAACGCGATTGATGAATTCGACGATCCTGAATATGCGTTGAGCTTTGCGCGCATTGAGTGTCATTACTTCACGAACAACGCCTTCTTCTCGACGAACAATTGGATCTTGGAAAACATCGAAGCCATTCGCAAAATTCCCGCAGTGATTGTTCAAGGTCGCTATGATGTGGTCTGCCCGGCTCGCTCGGCGTGGGACCTTCATAAGGCTTGGCCAGAGGCAAAATTTACAATCATTCCTGACTCTGGTCATGCAGCTGCAGAGCCCGGAACTCGCTCAGCTCTTATTGAAGCCACAGACAGCTTCAGGCACCTGTAAGAATTTCAGCTAACGAGGGGGCCTAGCGCCCCTTATAGAACGTATAAGTATTATGATGTTGTAAAGTGGTTCCAAATTGGGTTTATTAGCTTTCACGCACTGTAGGGGTTTACGGTGCAACTATCCGGGGGGATACGTGAAGTTGAATAAACTTGTTTTGGCGGGGCTAGTTTCAAGTTTGGCTTTAACAGCTTGCTCACCTCAAGCTTCTAATCAAGGTGAAATTCAAACGACAGGCGAGGGAATCATTGGCGGCAAAGTCGTTGAAGCCGGTGATAAGATTCAAGAAAGCATCGTCGCTGTTTACGATGCGGTGGAAGGACAGCTTTGCACAGGGTCCCTTCTTCCGAATAACTTGGTGCTGACAGCCGCTCACTGCATCGGCACGGAGCCAGAAGCGATGTATGTTTTCTTCGGCACAGAGGTAAATAAATTCGCTGTTCGTCGTCAGGTAGACAAAGTCGCTATTTCTTCATTGTGGGAAACTCGCCAATACGAAGACTTCGATACGGGTGACATCGCTTTGATGCACTTCCAAGGAGAAGTTCCAGCCGGTTACAAACCAGCGACATTCTTAAGCGAAACTAATAAAAAACTTCTGAAAAAAGGCGCAAAAGTCGTGCTTGCCGGATACGGAATCACTGACGGTGTTACGGGTGACGGCGCAGGAACTTTGCGTGTAACTTCTGTAAAAATCGCGGATCCAAAATTCAGCCTCACCGAAGTAAAATTGGACCAAACTGGCGGTACGGGCGCTTGTCACGGGGACTCTGGCGGACCGGCTTACATCGAAGTGAAAGGCAAGTACTACCTTTGGGGTGTTACAAGCCGCGGAGTTGAAGATGCCGAAAACGACTGTTCGAAGTATTCTGCATACACCAGCGCTTTGGCTCACAAAGTATGGCTGAACAGAATGGCGAACAAGCTTTCTGTCTCTTTAGCGAATCCAGAAATTTCCAAATAGACTCACAAATTTCAGAGTAAAAAAAATTTAAAACACGAAGGGCTGCTACCAAAATAGCGGCCCTTTTGTTATTTCATTCCCAATCATGCCTGGGGAACTATGAAAACGAAGTTGTACGTAAGCTCTTTTATCGTTTTGTTGTTGGCAGCCTGTGGGGGACCTAACGGAGTTGAAAACATCAATTTCAATCCGGAAGATGCGATCATCGGCGGCAAAGAGACAACCAGAGACAATGTGCTTTCTAAGTACGTTGTACTTATTCATGATGGCCCTACAAAAACTTACTGCACGGGAACTTTGATCAAAAAAAATGTGATCCTGACGGCGGCTCACTGCATTCCCAGTGGTCCTGCCACTTTGTCCTTGGCGTTTGGTTTGAAACCTTTGGCGGGTCAATACATTCTTCGTCAGGCGGCACGTGCAGTTCCTCACCCCGATTATAAAAAACAAAGTGCGAACGATCGCGATGATGTGGCGTTGATCTTAATCAAAGGCGACGCTCCTCGAGGATTTGAACCGGCACTTCTTCCTGATGATAACTTTCCGTTCAAAGCGGGATTGGGTTTCACGGCGACAGGTTATGGTCGCACGTCGGGAAAAACCCCGGTGCAGAAAAGCGATACACAAGGATCTGGAACTCTTCGCCATGTGGACCTTTTGATCGACAGCATCTCGAAAGACGACGCACAATTTTACGTGAATCAGAAATGGAATAAAGGCATCTGTAACGGAGACTCTGGTGGACCGGCCATGATGCGCTATCAGGGTAAGGACTATCTTGTCGGCGTTGCTTCTGCGACGTCGTGGAGCGTTCCTAGTGAAATCACCGAAAGCGAACGCGAAGAATACATTCGCAAAAAAGATTTCTGTTCAGAGAAATCAATCTACATGAGCGTTAAAAAATACCGCCCGTGGATTGAAAAAGAATCAAAGAAATTGTTGTACTAATTGGCGAAGTCTTTCGCCAAGGACTTTGGGGCTGTCAAAAAGAATCCGGTGCGAAGAATTAGGAACCACTTCCACACGAAGCCCCATCACTTCTTCCTGCAAGCGACGTGAAAGTTCCATAAATTTTTCGTCGCGGTCGCCGACCATCCATACGATCTTCTGAATATTCTTAATCAAAAGACTGCGCATGTTTTTCTGTTGGGCAAGGGACCATTGAGTTAACGCCAGACTTAAGGATTCGCGGGAATATTCTTTTTCCAGGCGAAGAGGTTCGTTTTCTCCCCCGCCGAACACAGGTTGCGCATTCCAGTTACGAAGAACACTTTCCCAAGGGGCTTTTAAAAATTCTTCGGCCCAGTACGAATCATTCATCCAGCGCTGACGGCGTTCTTCTGAAGTCGGATCTAAATCTTCGTGGGGATCATTAAAGCCGGGATTGGTCGAAACTAAGACAACTTTATGCCAAATGTTCGGTCGACGCTGAAGAGCATGCAAGGCCAGTCGCCCGCCCAAAGAATATCCTACGAGGATGTTTCTATCCGCCGAACAGCCGTGCACTTCAATCCACTTGATGAAATTATCGGCCCAAGCCTCGAACGCGTGCTGGGGGCCTAATAGCGCTTCTTTAAAGTAATCCGGTGTATAGATCCTAACGCCATCATGCTGAGGCACGTGGGCTTTGACAATGGCCCAATCAGAGGGCCGTCCTAGGAATCCATGCAGGAAAAAGAGATTCACTCTTTCCACAGAAATTCGTACTCCTTCCAGAATTCTTGAGTCTGCTCCCAGTGAGGGCAGAGTTCGATGATCTGGTGATCAGCAAAATTGTTCTCTTCAGGAATATTATGCCATTTCTGATAAGACCAATTCCACATCTTTGCCCATGATTCGAAAGAAATCTGGTGTTTGTTTACGAAAATCTCTTTATTGAACATGCGGGAGAAAATTTGCCCCCCACCGTTGTTGATGACGACAATACGGAATTTGTTGGCTTCGAGTTGAGAAGTTGCCCAAAGTGACGATAAATCATACAGCGCTGTTAAATCTCCAACAAGACACCAGTTTTCCGTCTGTGGAGAGGCCCAACCTAAGAATGTTGAAAGCTGTCCATCAATGCCGTTAGCACCGCGATTGGCCGCCACTCGCAATGGCATCGCATCGTGAGAAGAACAAGAATCCCATTCACGAATCGGCAAAGAGTTCCCCAAATAAACGGACGCCCCTTTCATCTTTTTTGAAAGAGAATAAATCAAACCTTGCTCTGACTGCGGATATTTTTCTAAGAGTGCGCGCACGGCTTCAGTTCGAGTGTTGTCTTCGATATTAAGCTTCACATTTTCACGATGCACGTGTGTGAATTCGACCTGGCTTAATAAGTCGATCGAGTTGCAATGAAGCACCGGACGACTTAAGCCGGAGAAGTGATTGAAGCTGATGTTAAACACCGGAATTTCGCGGTACTTGACTTCAAGATCACGCCAGAAACGTGCGGTGGGCACGCCACCGATGCGCAAGACAGAATCGCAAAGACCTGAATTTAGAACTCGATGGATCATCTTTTCGCCCGAACGAATTTCAATATCTTTGATATCGGGATGACCGCGCAGACTCGAGATACCTTCGCAATAAACCGGCGCTTTGTATTGCTTCAAAAATTCGAGCACTGTGGTGTGTGCTTTTTCTGGCAAGATTCCGACGATCACCAAAGGCTTGTGAGAGTTGATGAAATCTTCAACCTCTTTCAAAGTTCCCAAAGGCAATTGACCTGGCAACTTCGTTCTTTCTGAAACTGAAAATTCAATTTTTGGAACAGGGCCATCGATCAGTGGCTCTTCAAAACAGATATTCACGTGAATTGGTTTTTTCCACGAAAGTGACTTGAAAGAGATGTGTGAATTTTCGGCGTCGATATCCAACGCCACTTCATTGTAGTAAGAAAAAATTCCGACTTGTTCGATCGTCTGCGGAGCACCTGAGCCACGATAGTGCTTCGGACGATCTGCAGTGACCATGATCAGTGGCAAAGAAGAATAAGTTCCTTCAACGGCCGCAGGTAAAAGCTCTGCCACCGCCGTTCCCGATGTCGTGATAATGGCAACGGGACGACGAGTGCTTGCGATTCTTCCCAAAGCGAAGAAAGCGGCCGAGCGCTCTTCGAAGAAAGAATACACTTTCAGATTTTTATTTTCGTCAAGGATGTGAACTAAAGGGCTGTTGCGAGCTCCGGCACATAAAACAAATTCACGAACACCGGTGTGCACCAGTTCCTGAATGACCTTCGCTGCTAATTCCATGTTTGTCATAACTCAAGCCCCAAAATCTTTCTTACTGATTGGCGTTTTTGAAATACTTCTCGCCACTCTCGTTCCAATTCACTGTCAGCGACGATCCCGCAACCCGAACCAATCATCGCAAGGTTTCTATTCCACTGCAAATTTCGAATGCCGACAAGGCACAAGGCCTCTTCGCCCGCAAAAACAGCGAAAGGTCCCCCATAAGGTCCGCGGTCGTCTTGCCCTGGAAGCTCGGCCATCCACTTGTAACCCTGCGCACGTGGAGCCACTCCCAACGCTGGGGTTGGATGCAGATCTTTTATCAAAGAAAGAAACTCGGGTTTTTTACGGCAGCGAATCTCGATATCACTTTTTAAGTGATAAAGTGTCGGCAGTTCCACGATGTAAGGCCCGTGAGTTTTCACTTCACCCCAGGGACTTAAGACCTCTTTGATGTCTTGTAAAACCAGAAGATGCTCTTGCATCTCTTTCGCGTCCTTCAAAAGAGAATTCCGTTCGGAAGCCTCACTCTTCGGGCAAGTACCAGCCAGAGCCATGGTTTTTAAAATTCCATGTGAATAGTCAAAAAGTGTTTCTGGAGTCGCCCCTAAAACACCCTGCCCGTTCTGCCAAAGTCCATAGACGTAAAGAGTCGGCGGAGCTTTCAAAAGATTCAAAATCATTTGCGCTCGCTCCGTAGCCGTCACGGTTTGTGTTGATCTAGAAAACACGACGGGAACGGCCTTTTGAATTTCGTTATTGCGAATGCGATTTTGAATGACTGTCAGAGCTTGCGCGAAGTCTTCTTTTTGGGGCTCTTCCCAAGAAGCTTTCATTACGGGGACCTCAGAAGACGGATGTTGAGCCAAGTAAGCCTCACAATGAAGGCGCATGTCTTCGGTCGAGAGACGGTAAGTTTTCGCTCCCCGCAAGGGTTTGCTTGAGCCTAGATCATAGAAATCAGGGCAAAATACTGTAATTTCATCACTATTCGCGTCGGAAGCAGGCTGAAAAGGACCTTCAATAAGAATCCATTGATCCTTATGGCGCAAGAGGGCCCCTGCCTCCAAAAAGTTTGTAATGCCTGAGAGCGTTATGCTATTCTGCCGTTCCACTAGAGAAGTCGTATTATGGAAATGCTAACTATGCAAACAACTCCCTCAACCCAAATCGTCAATGTCGGCGGATATGATATCGGCGGACCACAGTTCACTGTGATCGCTGGTCCTTGCTCGATCGAAAGTTACGAGCAATTCATGGAAACCGCAAAAGGCGTTAAATCTTCAGGCGCGCACATTCTTCGTGGCGGCATCTGGAAAATGCGCACGTCTTCAAAAGCCTTCCAAGGTTTGGGTTCTTCATCCTTCGATTTTATCAAAGCTGTTTGCAAAGAGACAAACATGAGCCTGATTTCTGAAGTCACAGATGCTCGTCAAATCGAAGAAATCTATGACATCGTAGAATGCTTCCAAGTCGGTTCTCGCAACATGCACAACTACTCTTTGCTTAAAGAGTTGGGCATGCAAAAAAAACCCGTGATGTTGAAACGTGGTTTCGCCGCTTTGATTGAAGAGTGGGTGAAAGCCGCTGAATACATCACAAACGGTGGCAACCCGAACGTGATCCTTTGCGAACGCGGTATCCGCACTTTCGAAACAGCGACACGCAACACGCTAGATATCAACGCCGTAGCTTTCGCAAAAAGAAATACACATCTTCCAGTGATCGTCGATCCTTCTCACGCTGTCGGCATTCGCGCTCTTGTGCCAGATTTAGCTTACGCCGCGGCGGCAGTAGGGGCTGACGGTATCATCGTTGAAGTACATCCTCGCCCGGCAGAAGCTCTTTCTGACGGCATGCAAGCTCTGACTTTGGATGATTTCAAACACATGATGAACAAGATGGATAAAATCTTGAAAGCCGTCGACAGACCTCTTCACAAGGTAGAGCTTTATGCAAACTAAACATTCTCCAAATCCAGAAGTGATTCGCAGCATGTTCTCTAAAGTCGCAGCGAACTACGACAAAGGGAACAATGTCTTGTCGATGGGCATCCATCACCTTTGGAGAAAAAAATTAGTTAAGTACAGCGGCGCTAAAGCCGGCGACAAAGTCCTAGACTGCGCCACAGGCACAGGCGACTTAGCCATCGAATTCAAAAAAACCGTAGGAACGGGTGACGTTGTAGGAACAGACTTCTGCGCCGAAATGTTAATCCCCGCTCCAGGCAAAGCCAAAGAACGCGGCCTAGAAATCAAATTCGAACAAGCCGACGTAACTCAACTTCAATACGCCGATAACTCTTTCGATATCAGCAGCATCTCTTTCGGAATCCGCAACGTAGGTGACCCAGTAAAAGGCCTGAAAGAAATGGCAAGAGTGGTGAAACCCGGCGGCCAAGTGATGGTCCTAGAATTCGGCCAAGTAAATCTGCCCATCTTCGGCGCCATCTACAATTTCTACTCACAAAACATCCTACCCAAAATAGGAGGCCTAGTAACAGGCCAAGGCGAAGCCTACGAATACCTACAAAAATCTTCAGCAGCCTTCCCCTGCCGAGAAGGCTTCCTAGATCTAATGAAAGAAACAAACTCTTTCGAAAAAATGGAATACATCAGCCTGACCGGCGGAATAGCCTACATCTACAAAGGCACCGTAAAATAACGGAAGATTTCATTTAGCAGTGCATATGGACTAACGTCTATATTTGTCACTATACTTCCTAATGTGATGAAGGTATTAGATAATAGACTTGAGGTGTGAACTTGGAGAATAAACTTAAGAATCCTCCTATCATAGAAGCTATTGTAGATTTTATTTTCGAAAATAATTTTGACCCAAAATCTTACACCTTAATGTGCAATTACCTTAAGCCTTTGTCGGAACGTTCTGAACGGATACAAAATTATCAAATTCAGGTTGGCGCAGAAGAAAATTCCGTACCACAAGTTAAGAAAGCCGAAGGCCAAGGCCAGAGATATTTTTTTGAATCAGGAAAGTATGTAATCACAATTAAGGACAACGGCATCACTTTCGGGAGGCTTAAACCTTACTCAAGCTTCGTAGACTTTAGAAACTGGATTGAATCAAATCTAAGGAAATTACCACTTCCTTCTGAGCTTAAAGTTCTTCGTGTGGGTGTGAGGTACATTAATTCATTTAGCGTACCATCTTCGTCTAGCTACGCTAGAGATTATCTTTTCAACATTCCACCTAGTCCTCCGGGTTTAGATGAATTTCCCATCGACTTCGTTAGTCGCATTTCAGTGCCCATTCCTGATCTCGCAGCCATGAGCATATTGACTCAAACCTGGAATCCGGCTTCTAATCCAAAAGAGAGCAGTGTTACCATTGACATCGATGTTTTTCGACTTTTTGAAAAAAGCCAGCCGATATCAGATACTTGGGATACAATTTTAGGATTGAAAGCTAAACTTAATAGTATATTCTTCCGAACAGTAACAAAAAGAACATTGGATACCTTTCTATGACATATAATTTTGATTATGAAGTTGGAAGCCCCAGCGTAACTCGCCCCGCAGCTATGTTCGCTATTGTTGTCGACAAAGATAAATCCACCGCGTTCACCACTGACGCAAAAGAAGCTTTAGTAGAAGAAGTTGAGCATTTTTGGCGAGAAAATACCTCCGGCCAATCGGATAATTTTGATACTCCGGTATCTTATTTGACGTACTCTAACGCACTATTTTTTCTTCGATTATTACCTCTTGCGCAATTACCTCAAGAAGTTTTACCCATCTCAGAGGACGGTTTTTTGTCCTTCGAATGGAACAATCAGGATGGAAGATCTCTATCTATAGTTATTGCTGATGAAAAACTCTTTTTCGCAGCTCTGTTAAACAATGGTAGCCGCCTGAAAGGTTCTGCTCAGTTCGATGGAATTAAAATCCCCACGCATGTTGTTGATGCCATTAAATCCACATTGAACAATGAATAGTACACAGCCGGCACTAGTAGGTGATACGGAAAATATTAATAGATATATTTTCTCTAGTTCCCACTATAATCAAAACAGAGCAAAGTGGCCTGCGTTTAAGCCTTATCAGTCGGAAGTCTCTGTGATGAGAGTTCAAGGCTTGAATTATGATCAAATTAAGCAAATAGGTATCGAATTTGTTGGCGTTGGCAGGGGAAAACCACCAAAAGCTTGGGTAGAATTTAAGGCTCTAGAAGTAAGAGTTTTAGAATATCCAGATAAAAAGAAATTGTCACTAGATGTAATTCCAGAAACTACTCATCATAATCGTCACGCAAACATTAAAGATTTATCGAAACAAAACTACGAAGATTGGGTAGAAGAAGCGAAAATTCTCGCTGAGAAAATACCAATGACTCTATTTGAAATTCCTGAAACCACCCCTTCTGAAAGTTGAAAAATTATTTCTTTCACAGCTTAATTAAAATATCTCGCTTAAGTGGCCACAAGCTATTGCATTATAAGTAACAAGCTACCCCGTTGACCGTAAAAGGCCCCAGCGTAAATCCGTCGCTCGAAGCGAAAACCCAATCTAAGGCCGAAGCGAAGTCTCAGAAGAGGAAGCAAGAAGACGAAGAGGCTCAACACGAACTCCGATATGAGGCGCGCGGCCTTCAAGACTAAGAAGCTCGTCATAAAAAGCCCGAACCTCAAGCCGTGTTGGAATCACCATTTCAGGTTCTGGTGGTGTAGGATCCGGAACATTCTTCTTCGTAGGACATCCCCAGATGCCCAATCCCAAAGAGCCAGTGATAAGAAGAATGAGTGCGAGTTTCATACGTCCATTTTCCTCCGGTTCATTTGTAGGAGGAACTTGTATTCGTGCAGAAACCCTAAGAACATCCCCGTTTATAAATACATCGTAATAAACAGGGATGTCTGGTTGGTCTAATTCATGAGAAAATTAGTAATGCCAAGGGAACTTTTTGAAATCTTTGGGACGTTTTTCAACGAAAGAATTGCGACCTTCGACGGCTTCTTCAGTGCCGTAAGCAAGGCGAGTGGCCTCTCCGGCAAACAATTGCTGGCCCACCAAACCATCGTCAATCAAGTTGAATCCATACTTCAACATGCGCATCGCCGTTGGAGATTTTGAATTCATTTCGTAAGCCCATTCCAATGCGACTTTTTCTAGGTCTTTATGAGGGATAACGGCGTTGACCATGCCCATATCAAAAGCTTCCTGCGCTGAATAGTTGCGACCTAAGAAGAAGATTTCACGCGCACGCTTTTGCCCCACCATGCGAGCAAGATAAGCAGAACCATAACCGCTATCAAAGCTCGCGACATCTGGGTCGGTTTGTTTGAAAATGGCATGTTCTTGTGAAGCCAAAGTCAGGTCACAGACCACGTGCAAAGAATGTCCACCACCTACCGACCAGCCTGGCACAACCGCCATCACGATCTTCGGCATGAAACGAATCAAGCGTTGAACTTCAAGGATATGCAAACGACCCAGGCGTGCTAGATCCATTTTACCAACCGCTTCTTTTTCTTCATACTTGTAGCCGTCTTTGCCACGAATACGCTGGTCACCGCCAGAACAGAAAGCCCAGCCGCCATCTTTAGGTGAAGGACCATTTCCAGTGATAATAACGACACCGACATCCGCTGTGATACGTGCGTGCTCTAAAGCAGTGTAAAGTTCATCCACGGTTTGTGGGCGAAAAGCATTGCGCACTTCAGGGCGATTGAAGGCGATACGAACTGTGCCCTGATCTTTAGCGCGGTGATAAGTGATGTCTTTGAATTTAAAACCAGGAACTTCAGTCCACCATTCGGGATTGAAAATATCGGAAACCATTTTTACCTCGATTAGATACGATCTGTTTTAGACCACAGCCAGTGATCTGCCAATACCAACCATGTCATCGCCTCTAGCACCGGAATGGCGCGAGTGACAATACAAGGATCATGACGACCCTTCTTTGCTACATCCAAAATGGAGCTTGTTGGTTTAAAAGACACTTTTAATAAAATACTCTCGCCTGTCGAAATGCCGCCGCGGATGCCGCCGTAAGCTTCTTGAGTCCCTTGGTGAAATTCGGTGCCTTTCACCTCAGCAGATTCAAAGCCCAGGCCTAATTCGAAGCCATTCGTTGCGCCAACGCTTAAAAAGGCTTGAGCCAGATCTGATTTCAATTTGTGAAACACGGGTTGCCCCAAGTACGCCGGTGGATTTTCGATGAGAATCTCAGCAACTCCTCCGTAACTGTCTCCAGATTCCTGAGCGGACTTTAAAAGCTCCGCCACTTCGACATCTCGATTCGAGGGAAAGCGCGCCTGGAATGAATCAATATTTTTCGAAGGAACTTGCACACGCTCATCCGGCGTTAAAGAAAAAGGCCCAATTTGCGAGGCGTAGCCCATCACACGAGTTTTCGGCGACGTTTCTTTTAGAAGCATTTGTGCTACGGCCCCTGCCATCACGCGCGAAACAGTTTCTCTTCCTGAAGAGCGACCACCGCCGCGATGATCACTGTGACCAAACTTATTCCGCCACATATCATCGGCATGGCCGGCGCGCGGGCTGTTTTTGATTTCTTTATAATCTTGAGAGCGAGCATCTTGATTACGCACGATGATCGCAATCGGAGTTCCTAAAGTTTTTTCTTCAAACACACCGCTCAGTACTTCGGGGGCATCTGCCTCCTGACGACCCGAAACGATTTGTCCTGAGCCATGATGGCCGGGACGACGACGTTCCAATTCTTTTTTAAGAATTTCTGAATCAAAGCGGACTCCCGCAGGGCATCCATCAATGACAACGCCTAAAGCCGTGCCGTGGCTTTCACCGAAGCTCGTGATGACGAAGCGAGATCCAAACTGACTTGCGCTCATGCGTTCTCCTCGCAGTGACGCCAGAAAAGGCGTTGCCCTTGGGCCTGGGCGGTAAACATAACTAGCCCCGACTGATAGTTCGCTCCACAGGTTTGTGCGTATTCTTTTCCCATGGAGTCTTCTTTGTAATTTAAATCAAATACCATCACCGGATTCCAAGAAGCCGGAGGCATCATGGTTTCTTTAGCTCTGGGTGCGGCCCAAATAATAATCTTTGGAGAAAGATCCATAGCCGACTCACTTCCAGCCCGAGGCTGCCCCGTTCTAGAAGAAAAATAACTCGCGTGAGGCAAGGCTTTTTGAATCACTTCCAAAGTTCCACCACCACCCCATACGGAAATTTCTTTCTGTAACGGAGCAATCATCCCAACGCCTTCGATAAGTTCGACAAAACCTTCTTCATCAGTAGAAGTCCCGATCCACATCTCTTGCTTTTTATTCCAATAAAGCGTGTTCACTGCTTTCAGCTCAGGATGATGACAAAGCTTCGCCGCATTTTCTTTGTGAGGAGCTGTAACTGCGGCATGAGTAAGACCTAGTTTACGCAGGACGGGTAAAGCCTCATCCCACTCTTCCCGTTCGATGTGAACGGCACAGACAGGCATTTCCTTTTTAGCAAAATAATCGGAATGCTCAAGAGGCGTAAAACTGTGTGCAACAGGTGCTCCTAGAACAGCCGCAAATTCCTGAGGTGACTGCGGCGTCATAAGCCAAGACCATAAGGAAGGCTGCTCTAAAGCACTGCCGTCACCCTCACGGATAAAATTCAGAAGCTGCTGACCTTTTTGCAAACGACGATACCACTCCCAGCGTCCTTCTTTGGAACGAGGAAGAAAACTGCGGTTGGCCTTTTTAGAGCGCTGCCATTCATGATAAGTCGACAGTTCAACAAAAGATGAAATCTCTGGCGCAAATTTCATATGTGCGGCTTTATCTTCCCAACGTGACCATTCTTGGAAATCAAAGCCGCGATGTAAAGACAGAATAAGTTTCTGAGAATCTACGGCCGACAGAATCTCTGCGGGTTCCCCTAGCTCCCACGCCCAATCTACATAAGTAACGCGGGATAAAAATGCGGGCGAAAATTCACGCGATTTGCGAATAGAAAAAATAAACTTTTCGCGTGGCAATTCTTGAAGAGCGCGTTCTATTTGTTCTTCGCTAAGAAGATCATCGCGAAGTTCAATGAAATCAAGACCACGATTGGCGTATCGGGATTTAAACAAAGACCAACGCAAATCAGTCGCAAAAGTTTCCGGCAAAAGAGTGATGATGCCACCTAAGCCCGTCAATGTGTGCGACAGGATTTCTTTTTCTACTGTCAGAGCTTTATGATGATTTTCAAGCTGCCCTTCGGGCATGAGATAGACTTCATCGGCTCGTTCGCGATAGCGTTGCTCTCGCAGGTGTGCTCTTTTATAAAATTCTTCTAGTGGCGAAATATCCGGCTCTAAGCGCGGGCGATTTAAAAAGATGCGACCGTCTAAATCCGTGCGTCTTTTAACCCAAAGAACTGGAATACTTTCGGGAATGACGGCAAGATCAAAACCCGCTCCTAATACGAGGTATGTTTTTTTAGAGGGTCTTTGCAGGATCTCTAGAAAAAGCTGTCTTTCCATTTCGCGGAAATAAGCTTCACCATGTTCCATAAAAAGTTCACGGATGGTCTTACCGATTTTCTTTTCGATCTCGGTATCAAGATCAATGGCATCGACGTCATCCCGCCAATAAAGCTGCAAACGCTTCATCAGTTCTGTTTTTCCAGTGCCACGATGCCCGACAACGACAGTAATCATGCTTTGATACCTATCATGTCCCAGAATTCTGGAAAGCTTTTATTTATGGCTTGCGGCTCTTCCAATGTGAATTGATGACCTTTTAGCTTCATCAAAGTGGCCGCCATGACCATGCGGTGATCTTGATCAGGATTAAAGCGCCCTGTGGTGATAAGCTTTTGCGAAGATTGACCATGAATGATCATTCCATCCGGCAAGCTTTCGTGCTGAATGCCGATCAAGGTTAATAAATCTGAAACCTTGGCAATCCGATTGCTTTCTTTTTTTGTCAGATGAGGAGCGCCAAAAAGTTTCGAAGTCCCCGCCGTCCAACTGCATAAAACCGCAAGCACCGGGAACAAATCCGGAGATTGCGCAAGATTCCATTCCACGGAACGAAGATTTTCACTTTTGCGAGTGATAAGCTTTGCTCCTTCAAGAGTGAAATCGACGTTCATTTTTTTAAAGATCTGTAAGAAGACTAGATCCGGCTGAGAACTCTTTTCAGGAAAATTCTGAATAATACTTTCTCCGGCCAAAGCACCCGCTGTCGCCATCGTGAAGGCAGAACTCAAATCGGGCTCGACATTCCAACTGAGTTTGCTAATTCTTTGCCCTGCCGGAATCAAATACCCTTTCTCAGTTTTCTTGGGACGCATTCCTAATGTCTTCATCATTTCTAAGGTCAGAAGAAAATAGGATTCAGAAACTTTATCGCCAACAAGATCAAACTCTAAATCAAAATCAAGAAGCCAGGCATTTAGTATTAAAGCAGAAGCATACTGACTGGATTCGGACGTATCCACCCGTAAAGGCTTGCGGGGTCTTTTCCATCCGTCACTGACGATAAAAAGTTCGTTCGCCTTGATCTGGGTTTGCACGCCTAATTGTTTCAGCAAATCTAACAGACCGGCCTGAGGTCTCTGCATAAGTCGCGAAGAAGCCTCAAGCGTATGAACCCCTTTTTGTCGGGAAGCGCGCAAAGCCATAAAACGAAACGTGGTTCCGCCCTCGCCGCAATCAATACGACTGCGATCGCGAATATCCTTCAGGCCTTCGCGCATGTGAACAACGTCATCACACTCTGAAAAACCCTGAAGATCTAATACAGGAAAATAACTTTGCACAATCAAGGCGCGATTGAAAACGGATTTAGAACCTGGAATTTCGCCTTGAAAATGAAAATCAGCCATTCAGTTCATCTTCCTTTTGACGGCAGATCTCCATCAAAACTTCATCGACGGTCACTTCTTTCACTACGCATTGACCGGGCCTCTTTAGAAACACGAAACGCAAGGTCTGCGATTTGGTTTTCTTTTTATCGCTTAGTAAAAGCTGACGGAATTCTTTTAAAACCGAAGCCTTCGTCTGCAACAAATCATCGCGCAAAGGCGATAATAGATATCCTGATACAGGAGCGTGAGATATTTTTTCGTACTCACCTTGAGACATGATCTTTAACTGAACGCTGTAGCGAAGAGCGAAATCCAAGCCGTAATTGATGGCGACCCCATGAGGCAGTTTATAATAAGATTCCAAAACATGCCCGACGGTGTGCCCTAAATTTAAAATGTGACGATGACCAGACTTTTCTTCCGGGTCCTTAGACACGACTTTATATTTTGCATCAACGGCACGCGCTAGATACTTCCAAAGCACTGACGAAGTGATTTCAAACTCTTTCGATAATTCCTGCCAAAGCGATCCGCCTTGAATCCAAGAAATTTTAAGAAGTTCACCAAAACCTTCAAAGGCCCGAGCTTCGGGCTGGGACATCAATAGCTGTCGAGAGAG
The DNA here is from genome assembly GCF_001592755.1 of Bdellovibrio bacteriovorus. Lineage (NCBI taxonomy): Bacteria > Pseudomonadati > Bdellovibrionota > Bdellovibrionia > Bdellovibrionales > Pseudobdellovibrionaceae > Bdellovibrio > Bdellovibrio bacteriovorus. Next base: position 165,533 of record NZ_LUKF01000001.1, read on the forward strand.
AATAATTTTGTCTGCGGGATAAAACGTGCCAATTTGATTTTTCGCCCCGCCGACATTCAATGCCGTCTTGCCACCATGAGCAGAGTCAATCGCAGCAAGCCAAGTGCTGGGCATGTGCACAAGCTTCACTCCGCGCTTCAGAATGCTTGCGACAAAGCCTCCAAAATCGCCAACACTGCCACCGCCGGCAACGACGATAGTCAAACGACGACTCGACGTATTTTCACAAAGCTGCACGATTTTACGAATGTGCTGAGGAAATTGATCGACAGACTTTAAGGTCTCTCCAGCCTTCACTCCATATTTCAACGAAAACTTTTGCGACCATTTTTTAAAGGCCGCCGACTTGCGAGGCAAAACCTCATCATAAATAAGCAAAAGCTCTTCGCCCAGATCTGTAAGAGAAGGAAGTGCTGTTGTGAAGAGCAAAGTACTTTTTTTCATTATTACTTGGATTCTTTAAATTCTTCTTTGGCTTTTGCGTAAGACGAAGAAAGGGCATCCCAGGCTTTGCTCATACCCGTTTTCATTTCGGTCCATGCTTTACCGGAACTTTTCTTAAGCTTTGCCAAATCTTTTTTAAGCTCGTCTTGCTGAGCTTCCAAAGCTTTGATCTGTTCTTTCATTTCTTTTTTTGCATCGCCGGTTTTTTCTGAAGCGGATTTTTTTAAAGCCGTGATCTCTTGCTTCAATTCAGCAAGCTTAGCATCCATGTCTTTTTGGAATTGCTCTTTTTGTTCTTTAGAGTAATCCACCGCTGCGGCCGCCGCATCACTGGTTTTTTGTTGAACTTCTTCTTTGGTCGTCGCGAAAGCGGAAAGAGAAAAACAAAGAATAGTAGAGAGAAGAATGTGTTTCATAAACTGGTCTCCTTGGGCGAAGACCAGTTTATACAGGGACTTATTTCACTTCAAGAATATTGAGCTGAACAGCATCAAACGTGACGCTTACAGGCTTCTTCGCTTTAAAGGCCTCTTCTAATTTCTTACGAAGGCCATCAAAGTTTTCCACGTCTCGGCGCAGATAATACGATCCCGGATTTTTCGTAAAAAGCACGACGATCCCCTCGTCATCCTCACGAATCTTCTTGATGGTGTCTTCCAAAGAACGATGCTCCTCAGCATTCGCCGGTCCACGAGCCGCAGAACGAGCAAAAGCGGGATTTACACTGATTGTCGCTGTGGCTATCAAGGCTGCGATTAAAATCCACTTCATGAGTCACTCCTTTTTGTCGCCTTATCTTATCGGCGATCTAAAGCAAGCCTACAGTCCAGGAGTCTGTCGCATTCTGAGATTCATTACAGCAAGGTCGCTGCGCACCATTGTAAGGGATTTAATTGAGCATCCGCCTCTTCATTCAATTGCTGGATTACAATTTGTGCCATCTCGGGAGCCAAAACATCATCCGGCTCATGCACTAAAAAGAAAACCTTTTGTAATCCTTGTTGAGACCACGAGCTCAACCGCGCCGCCCAGTCTTCTGAACGCTGACGATCCGAAGGGTGAAGGTCATTCCCAATAAACCGCAGCATTGTGAAAGGCGCACTCAAGGAGGTATGCAGAACGTCCCTTCTTCCCGCCACATCGGTAATCACCAAACCAATACCTCGCGACTGTAAGTACTTGGTCAACGCCGGAAGAATGCATCCGTTTTGAAACCAACTGGGATGACGAAACTCGAGGGCCAGTTCAAATTCTTCCGGCCACTGCTGAAGAAAATAAAACAACGAAGATTTTTTCCTGTAATCAAAGTGCGGAGGAAACTGCGCAAAGCAAGGGCCGCGATGAGCCCCAAGGTTTTTCAGAAAATCAAACCACTCGGCAAGAAGTTTTTTATCCAACATCCCCTGCTCAGAATGCGAAATGCCTTGAAAGAGTTTCGGACAAAAAAGAAAATCCGAACCCACTTGCGCGATCCACTTTTGTGTTTGCTCGGCTGTCGGTATGCGATAGTGAGATGTGTTGAGTTCGATCGTGTTGAAGTTGCGCGAATAGTAAGAAAGAAAATCAGCGGCTTTTGTTTTTTCGGGGTAAATCTTCCCGATCCATTCTTTATGACCCCATGCGGGGGTCCCAATATAATATTTCGCGACTGAAGAAGACTTGAATTTTTGCAGATAGCCTGCTGTCAGAGGATCATCTGCGGGAAGGTCCCAGTTTACACCGTCAACGGAAGGCAGCTTTCCAAATTCCATGACAGCCTTTCTGCTTAAAGACTCCAGTCAATTTCAGGAATACCGTGAGAGCGAAGATAAGCGTTGGTTTTTGAAAAAGGTTTGGTTCCGAAAAAGCCACGATGCGCTGAAAGTGGTGACGGGTGAACAGCTTCAATCACTAAATGCTTTTTACGATCAACAAAGGCCGCTTTCTTTTGAGCATACGAGCCCCAAAGAATGAAGACCAAGTGTTCGCGCTCTTCATTGAGTAAGTGAATAATCTTATCTGTGAATTCTTCCCAACCTTTTTTTTGATGAGCCGCCGCTTTACCATCTTCGACGGTCAAAACAGCGTTCAACAATAGCACACCTTGCTCCGCCCACTTTGTTAAGCAGCCGGATTTGGGAATTTGCAAACCCAGATCGGAATTCAGTTCTTTAAAAATATTTTGCAAAGACGGCGGAAAACGAACTCCTTCACGAACTGAAAAGCACAAACCATGCGCTTGACCCGGTCCATGATAAGGATCTTGACCGACGATCACGACTTTCACTTTGTCAAATGGCGTAAGGTTCATGGCGGCAAACCATTCTTCACCACGCGGATAGATGGTCTTACCCTTTTTGTATTCTTGCACAAGAAACTCGCGCAGAGTTTTCATTCGCTCACTGTCGAATTCGCTCTGCAGTCGCCGTTTCCAGCTCGAATCTAACTTAATTTCACTTTTTGAATTTTCCATCTCACCTTGATACATGACAAAGGTCTAGGTCCCGGATTCTAAATCAATCTTATTGGTTTTCAATTTATTTTTTGATTCCTGCCCAACTTGACCAGACAAATTTCGACCACATTGTTACACTATGAGTAGAGGAAAAGGAGGCCGCCTATGACGACCCTTCTCAACCCCACAATACAACTTATCGAGCAGAATCCAGAGGTTAAGTCCTTCATCTATCAACAGATCGTGGAGTTCGAACCCTTCGTGACACCTCAGACAATCGTCGCAGTGGTTGCACGGGATCCGAAAAAACTAGCGATTCAGTATGAAACAGAAGGCAAAGACTTTACCCCTGAAGGTCTCAAAAAACTCTATCGCATTGCGATCGTGTTGCGCGAGGGTGACACGAGCGTTGAAGCCGAAGGAGTTCACGAAGATATCTTCCAAGCTATTAAGTTAGCCAAAGATTCTTTACTGAAAGAGTTGGTTGCTATCCAAGATTCTGTCATTAGCCAACAAGACAGAATTGTCGAGATCAATCACTACTTGCAACACCCCGTTCTTCATTAAGATAATAGGGCTTCCGTGAAGGAGGCCCTATGTTCAATCCTACTATGCCCTACCGCAATGCGGGTCGTTGCGGTCTGAAACTGAGTTCGCTTTCTTTGGGAGGCTGGACGACGTTCGGGGGCACCGTGAAAGATTTCACTTCCGTACGCAGCATTCTTCGCCTGGCTTATGAAGCCGGGATTAATTTTTTTGATATCGCCGATATTTATGCCAAAGGTGAATCCGAACGCATCATGGGTGGAGCCCTTAAAGACTTCCCTCGTCACGAACTTGTGATCTCTTCTAAAGTTTTCTGGCCGATGAGTGATGACATCAATGATCGCGGCCTTTCACGCAAGCACATCTTAGAATCCGTCAATAAAAGTCTGCAACGTATCGGTACCGATTATTTGGATATTTATTTCTGCCATCGCTATGATCCCGAAACTCCCGTGGAAGAAACAGTTCGCATCATGGATGATCTGATTCATCACGGAAAAATTTTGTACTGGGGAACGAGTGAATGGACCGCCGAACAAATTCAAGAAGCGATGGATGTCTGCGATCAAGGTGGTTACTACCGCCCGCAAATTGAACAACCTCAATACAGCCTGCTTGCCCGCGAAAAATTTGAAGACAATGTTCGCCCGAAAGCTCAGGAACACGGCATGGGCTTAGTGACGTGGTCCCCTTTAGCTTCGGGAATGTTAACTGGAAAATATGACAATGGAATCAGCGAAGGCCGTTTATCTCGCATCGATTGGCTTAGAGAAACTTTTTATACTGAACAAAACTTAGAACGCGTGCGAAATATGAAGGCGCTGGCGGATGAGTTGGAATGCACACGCGGGCAACTCGCTCTTGCGTGGTTATTGAACCAGCCTGGAATGACAAGCGTGATTTTGGGTGCGACCAGCATCGAACAACTGCAAGAGAATCTGAGTTGTCTCAAGGTTCCGATGACCGAGGATGTAGATAAAGCTCTGAAAAAACTTTTTTCTTACTCCTAAAGACCGGAAAAAGACGGCGACATTCGTGCTTATTGGCACTGGAGGATTCCGTTTCTTTACTACAGAGCTATACTGAGCATGAAACGATCTCTTGAGAATAAAAGATACCATTGATTGGTTATTTAAGTTCTAAGAGATTGTACGAGACGAGACTTAGTCATTAGATTAAGCCTCGTTTCCATTTTTAGGGATCAGTGTTCTAGCGCGACGGGAAGAAAACTCGTCGGCGATTTCGATTCAGCCGTATTGGCTTTCGTCTTTCCATTTTCCAACTTCACTAAGCTGCCGATAATATCTTGCAACTTTTCAAACGGAGAAAGATTTGGCGGAAGACTTTCTTTCAACTCCATTGTCAAAACAGGTGTCTGTCTTTCAAGCCACATGTAACGACCTAAACTTCCAGGATAGTTGCCTAAAGATTTCCACGGCAAATAATCAAACTTGGGCGGAGGGGAAACCTTGGGACCGTCAAAATCCAAAACCTTTAGCGGCGTATGCACAGAAACGATGAAATCCGGTTGGAAGTCTTCCAAGTGATGCAAAGCACACTTCGTTTCGGGCTCACTTGCAGCTACTTCACCTGGGAATCGGCGCGGATTTGACTTCGTCGTGCGCTTCCAATTTTCGATTGCACCTACATCCCAATCTTTTGTGGGAAAGTTGCGGTTGATATCGATCTTGTTCGCATTCGTACGAGTTTTGTATTTCACACCATCGGGATTGACGACAGGAATCACCCGCCAAGAGTTGCGCGGATCAATGCCTTCCAAACGCTCCATCCAATAACGGCCGACAGTGCCTGCCGGTGTTTCATCTCCGTGGATTAAGCTGAACACCAATACTTTTTTAGCGCCTGGTGTGGAAGAGGGTTTGTCGTAATGGTAAATAGGACGACCTTCCGCGCTCACGCAAAGGGCTTCTACTTTGACTTTTTCACAAGCCTTCGTAAGAAGTTTGTCATCCCACGCTCCGGGGAATTTTTTTAGATCATTGATGCAGTCTTGTTGGATATTAGAAAAGTCTGCTTGAGCGCCAACAGCTGACATAAACATCAGACCAAATAAGATTGTCTTCATCATTTTTGTCATCACTTCCCTATTATCTCCGAACTTTGAAATCTCTCAAGATGAGAAAGTGGCTTTTTTTGAATCAAGCTGAGAATCCTTATAAATTGACTAAAGTCTTAGTGCCTTTCGTCCGTAATGTAAAGGGTGTGACGAATTAGACTCAGGTCGGAGGTTGTATGGTGAATCGTGGCGGTTTTAGTTTTGTAGCGATGTTGGTGATTAATCCCATCGTGATACTGTTTTATCAAAACTGCTCCATGGCCCCGGTGAGCTATGCGAAAAATACCACACCTCAAGTGAAGGTGTCGCGTCAGGTAGCGTCTGAAGCTAAGCCTACTGTAGCGACTATTAAGAAACAGACTTGCGTCGAGAAAAAGGAATGCCCCCAAAAGGAATAGTATTCATTTCTTGAATATCTGAATTCTTTCTATGCCTTTTACTAATCATAGAGTCCCTTGTAGAACGAATCATGAAGCATGATTCAGAACAAGGAGGCTTCTATGATTAAGTTCGTTTTAACTCTCTCAACAATCTCCGTTCTTTTTAGCTCCCCAGCATTTGCTTTTGTATCTCCGCAAGAAGAAAAAGCCCTGATTGAAGCTATTAACGACGCTAGCCCTGCGCAAACGCATGCAGAAGGCATTCGCTGCTCATTACGCAACCGCATGTGCCTAGTGCGCCTGCACGTGGCAGAACGCCAAGCTGGCTGCATGATCGAAAGAATCGCGGATGTCTCAGATTTATATACTGAAGAAGTAGAAAGAACGACGGGAAAAAGCGTCTTCACCCTTTCCCGTTATGCTCAAGACAGTTTGAACCACTGTGTAGCCGAGCTGTCTCGCTAAGACTATTTCTCGCAAGCCGTTGTGAGCGGATCAATCGGAGAATTCTGATAGCTCAATTGAGGGAACATATCACGATAACGGAATCTGTCGGGCTCATAACCTAGAGGTTTTACCGGCTCTCCGTTTTGATCCGCGCGCGGTTTCAAATCCGTCACCTTAATGTTGTAAGTATTCATAAACTGCACCGCCTGAGAGACCACCGCTAAATTCGAGCGGTCTTGCGTATCACGATGTTCAGGCTTCAAAAGAACCACTTTGTAACCGTTGTCAGCTAAGTAATTCAAAATCAAAGGAAGAGCTTCTGCAGATTGCTTAAACACATCGTGCATAAGAACGATACCACGGTTTTTGCTGCCTCTAAGAGCCTTCAAGAAACTTTGGAGGATCAACTGACGGCGCTCTTCATCATTTTTGTATTTGGAAACTCCATACTGCCAGTCAAAGCTGTCGATGCTCCAACCGAAGATTTTTAAACCCAACTCTGTCGCGTTACGACGCATGTTTTTGTTCATGCAACCATTTGGAAAGCGGAAGTAAGGGTCAATATATCCCGCAGAAGAAAATACGCCCACGTGACCGCCGATCATCTCTGAAAGGAAGTAATCATAAGACATTTTACCGCGGTTCACCTCACGGCCCATCATCAGCGTGTGATAGAACGAGTGAGAGCCCAAGATATGACCTTCTGCCAAAATTCTTTGTGTTAATGCTTTATTCTGTAGTGCCTGACGACCGGTAGAAAAGAAGGCCGCCTTGACGCCTGCTTTTTTAAGAGCCTCAAGAATAGGTACCGTTGTTCTTTGTGTAGGACCGTCGTCAAATGTCAGCATGACTTCTTTGTCGTTCAAACCCTGCATTGAAAGATAATCAATATTAGGAACTGTGCGCTCTTCAAAAGGAATGCGGCGGATCTTTTGGATGTCTGCATCCAAATTCAAAGACGCTTTTTTAGTAAGGTTCGCGATCATGATTTTGCGTTGCAGATCGCCGCTGCAATCTTTAAGAGCAATGGCAGCGTCGTCAGATTCAATAATAGACTGAACGTATTCAAGCTCACCCATCGGCAATGACTTCAGCTGAACACACAGAGCTAGATTAGAAAACTTGTCATTTCCAGGATTCACAATGAAAGCACGGAGTTTATGGAAGTGCTCATCAAATTCATTTCCACTTTTACTTTTTGAAATGTCTTGGATGATCTGGTTATACACGCCCGACACACGCTCCATCTCTGCCGCAAACTTTGTTTGCTCGTGAACTTCACCGGCAGCGAAGGCATTTAAACCTACAAAAAGCGACGACATTAACAACATGTGCTTTCTAAACATATGAACACCTCAAATTATATCAATTGAAGGTATCGCAAGTTCTGTTCCGGCTGAGCACGGTTCTATTCGGTACCCAGTCAGTAAAAAAGCAATGAGAGACACATTGTGCGGCGTGGGTGTCGAGAAGTTCGACAGGATCTTCTGTGAGGTGAATGAGTTTCAGATACCAAAAGCCCCTCTTGCGAAGGGCTTTTTTGTCGAACGAAAATTAAGGTTGTGGCTCTGGTGTCGGAGCAGGTTTTTGCTCTTCTGGAGTGTGAGTCACCAAATACGTAGCGATATCATCCACCATTTGCATATTGCGAGCGACGGATTCTAAAGTGTCTTTATCATCAGCTAGAAGCTTTTCGATAAAATCTTTCAAACCTGGCTGATCGGCATTGAAACCTTTGAAAGCCGGATTGATAAGAACTTCGATGCTGCCGCTAAGACCCGTACGGTCCGCACCCAAACGTGCTTGTAAAGACTTAAACTCGACATCTTCGATTTTCAAATTTGCAGGAAGCTTTTGAAAATCCACGGAAGCTTGCAAATGAAGTTTTGCAGAGATGATATTTCCTTCTGCATCCTTTTGCAGTTCGTCCATCACGACTTGTACAGTGATGGCGTCCCCATATTTTTGGCCGTAATCACCAACAAGTGACTTCACTAAGTCCTCAAGCTGGCCGCCGAACTCATTCAAGATCGACTGACCGAAAGCTTTCACCAAATCAAACTTCACAGCCAGATCTCCGGCAACGCGCGGAGCACTGCCATCACCATAGTGATAAGAAGCATTGTTCAACTGGAGGTACAATTCATTCGCTGGGCCTTTTTTATACGCCGACGCTTTCAAAGCGAAATCCAACGTGCGAACGGCGTCGACACGAAGTTCAGTGAATGCTACATCGAGCTTTGTCGACTCATTGTTGTAAGCCGCAGCAATCGCCGCCACCTTCTTATTTACTTCTTCTTTGTTAATAACGCTGGCAACGGCCACGGAGGAAACGACAAGAACGACGGGCGCTGCCACTTTAAGCCATGATTTCATGTGAAACTCCTGTAGTGATTTTTGGTTGAGCCCCCTTTTTATCACCGAGAAATCACACTGACTCGCGAAACCTGAACGGCTTACCCACTCTTAATTTCGCGTCCATTGCGGCGCTTCTAGACCTCAGAAAATATTTTTAAAAAGCTTATTGACTTACATATTATTTACACTGTAAGTTCATATGTAAGTTATGACAAAGAAATTGCCCCTCCCCCCACTGACACCGAAAGAAAAATCCGTTCTCGAGTTTATCGAGAGCCATATCTTAAGTTCAGGAGTTTCTCCGTCATATCAAGAAATTAAGGATCACTTCGGCTTGGCTTCGTTTAATTCTGTTCAGAATTATTTGAAGCAATTGACGAGCAAGGGATACATCGAAAATCCATTGGGTCAAAAGCGAGCGATCCAGGTGCTCCACTCAGCCAGTGCTGTGCAGGAACATCTTCAATCGAAAAAAGTCTCGACGACGACAGGATCTCACCGCTCACAGCTCCTCCAGGCACGTGATGAGGTCCTGTCCCTTCCCCTTCTTGGGAAAGTGGCCGCAGGTCAGCCGATTGAAGCCATCAAACATGACGAATTTGTCGATGTTCCCCCTTCTATGATTCGCAATCCTTCCAAATCCTTTGCATTGAAAGTGCAAGGCGACTCGATGATTGAAGATGGCATCTTTGATGAAGATATTATTTTAGTTCAAAAACAGGATTCGGCCTCTAACGGCGATATTGTTGTGGCTACGGTAGAAAATGAAGCCACGGTTAAACGCATCTATGTGCGCGCGCGTCCCGACAGCGGTTCTAGCGAAAAACTAGTAGAACTTCGTCCTTCAAACTCCACAATGAAATCTATGTGGTATTCACCTGAAGAAGTCGAAATCCGCGGTATCGTCGTGGGCCTTATCCGTAAATTCCAATAGTTCATATCTAAGCTTGCGTCAGGGATGACCAAGTTTTTCTTAAAGATTTTCCCCCGCATTTTGCTTTTTGTGATATCTAAGCAAAATGCAAAGCACACACGCTCAAATCAGCTATCAAGATAAATCCAAATTCTACAAAGAACTTCAGTCGGAAGCTTCTGGCATTCTTGAAAAAGAATGGTTTGTAAATTTAGCGAATATCTCAGCTCTTTTAAGACAGCATCTTCCTGATATTAATTGGGTTGGCTTCTATCTTCTTCACAATAACGAATTGCTGCTAAGCTCGTTTCAAGGTCTGCCTGCTTGTACAAGGATTGCTTTAGGAAAAGGTGTCTGCGGTACTGCTGCGAAAACGTTGCAAACTCAGCTTGTGGCGAACGTGGATGAATTTCCCGGTCACATCGTCTGTGATGCCGCTTCAAAATCAGAAATTGTGATTCCGGTTATTCACGACGGAAAACTTCTGGGCGTTTTAGATGTCGATGCACCTATTCTAAATCGTTTTGACCAGGAAGATAAAAAAGGACTCGAAGAAATCGTGCACATCCTTACTAAAGGCACGACGTGGCCGGAAAAGTTCACGTAACCTAAAACATAAAGGCGCAGTTTCCTGCGCCTTTAAAAAATCAAATATGGCGCGATGATGATTTATCTTCGCCGCGCTCCATATCGTCGAAGTTCATTTGTTTATAAATACTGGTGATAGTCATTAGATGCTCTTCTTCTGCAGAAAGAGCTGCTTCAAACTTATCAGCCATGGCATCCATATTCGCTTTACGGGCCATTTCAATTAAAAGCTCCCAACCCGCATTGTCCGTGAGTTCCGCCATTAACAGCGTCTGTAAAGACTGGGTCACTGTGGTGCGTGGGTCGGCCGCGACCTGCAATAGCCCCATGGCAGTCACCCCGTTGGCATCCGCACAAGGAGTTACGGCCGTGGGATCCGCGCCAATCTGTTCGATCGCATTTTTCACGATTTCAAAATGCTCAAGCTCCTCCTGATGAATCCGCATAAGATCTGTCAGAATTTCAGTCACCCCCGCCGCTTGGCATTTTGTGATGACCGATTCATACAGTCGCGCGCCGGTTCTTTCAAAAGCCAGACGCTCTCCTAATTTATCGATAAACGCTTCGGGTCGTATACCTTGCAATAGTTCAGCGCCGGTCGAGGCCATTCCCTTCAGACTTCCCGGAGGAGGAACGCTTCCGATATCATCGGATTCCTGAATATACTCTTGGCGGATTTTCACAAATTCACTTTGCGAAAAATCCGTCATCGGTGTCGTCGGTGTTTTTTCCGCGACTTGCATCATGCGTTTACTGTCTAACGGGGACATTTGAATCCCCGTACGATTACTTCCAATATGAACATGCTCTTTCATTTTTGACTCCTACTGAGGATAAATAGAGTTGCGAATTTGCGGACTGTTTAACTCGCCACCGGGTTGCCAGATATAACCTTGGGTGATGATCTCTGTCGGTGAGCCTTCCGAATTTAAGGTGTCACGATAGCGCTTGGACTTTTCTGATTCTTGAGATTTATCGACATAATTCGGGCCGTCTGTGCGTAGATCTACTTCCGCACGCAAGGTGTCCATCACAAACTGGCGCTGACTTTTATAAGATATCGGTGTGGGTAAAGTTTCAGGTAGAATCTCAGCCGGGTCCCTTCTTTCAAATTTTTTAAAGAGCTCCATCACGTGATTCAAATGTCCTAGCTCGTAATCCAGAAAGCGCTCCCAGATTTCCTTTAATCGAGGATCATCCTCTGTTTGCACGCAGCTATAGTAGTTATAAACTTCGTTCGCTTCGTGCATAAGCCACTTTTCCATCCAGGTTTCTTCGGGATCTATCAGGGATTCATAGTGAGTCACATGCTGTTCTTCAATGGAAGCAATCTCCGCATAAAGAAGCCTTGCCATAGGATCTGTAAAAAGAGGCCCGATATTCATATAGTAGTTATGTGTTTGCTGTTCACCCGACACCAAGGTGAGCGCGTTGAGCTTTGTGATCGGAGACGTATTATTTTTATCATAAGGTGTGCGCAAATCATCGTGCGGATGACGGTGCTGGATGATCGTAGGACGCCCCGGATGGACATCCGTATAACTTTGCAAAATATTATTCGCGTCTTTTCCCTCTAAGCGATCTAAAAGAGCCGAGTAACGATACATATGATCGAAATCTTCTAAAAGACCGAAGCGAAAACTTTGAGCTATATAGGGATCAGGTTCCACTTGTGCTAAGGCCGCTGTGACTTCAATAGCCACTTGTTCGTAAGCGATTGTTGTTTCCAGAGGCGAATGATCAGCGGGGATCAGCCAGTTAATCATTGTGTGCTGATGCTGCTCTACACGACGAAGCATTGCTAAATCTTTTTGCCATTCTTTATTCATACGCGCGCATGAATGAGAAAAGCGCATCGCCTCTTCTTCGATTCCATTCATCAAAATCACGCGGACGCGTGAGAACGCATCACAATCTAATTTGCTGATGGGTTTACGTACAAGATCCTTCCAGGTAAACCCCTGTTTTGCCAAAGGTCTGCCTTTTGTCTTTAGTAGGTCCAAGCTCATGATCTGCCCTTTCCAAAAATATATTAGTTAGGGCACGGTGAACTTCCTCCACCAGGCTTTCAATTCATTTTCATTTAAACTGCTTCAAATCACGAGAAGCAAAAGAAAGGACGCAAATGACATGTGTAGAAAAGCATGCCGAAAAAAACAAAGGGGAAGCGCATAGCACTCCCCCTCATATCCCCTCGAGATAAATTTCTATTTTAAGTACGTGCGAAAACTATCCGCGAGCGTAGCGTTTGTTCATGGATTCGCGAATTTCAGCACCTTCGATGCTCAAGCGAGTCCAAGGAATCGCGCGCAGACGTTCTGGTTCGATTTCTTCTTCGGTTTCTTCACAGTAACCGAATGAACCGCCCTCGATACGTGCAAGTGCACTTTCGATTTCCATCAATTGGGAACGAAGTCTTTCGTGCATGCTCAAGAATTCTTGTTCAGCAAGTACGCGGACAGTTTGGTCACCCTCATCGCCGCCTTTTTCTTCGTTCTGGTCCAAGTTCAAACGAGCTTCTTTAACCCTGTTCAGGATGTCTTGCTTCGTTTGCAAAAGCTTCGATCTGCATTCAGCGACCAGCTTTTCAGAGATAGCCATATTGCCCCCCTGTTCCTCCAGCTTAAGTGCCAATTTGGAACTGACCTATTAAGTTCTACCCTTGTAAATTTTGCAACTAAAAAATCTTACATTAACTTAAAATTAAACAAATCCATGAAAATCTTAATGAATATTTAAATGTAGCCATGGATGCGCCGATCCGAAGTCCTCAAAAATCGCGTTCTCACGTCAGGATCTTACAATTTCAATCCTGTTTTTGATTAGAGCCATCAGCATTCGCAGCGCGTTATAGTTTAGTGCAAACCTCCTAAAAAGAAAACTCACAGCCCGCAAACAGGCTCTAAAGTCTCATGTTAGGACACAGGGAAAAGTGATTTAGGCTAATAGATAAATAAAAAAAGAAAGGCGATCTTCCTCAGATCGCCTTTCAAAATGAAGACTCTCTCCCCCGAGAGAATGTCTTTAAGCTGTTATTTCAAACAAGAAGCCACGCGCGCCAGAAGATCTCCGGTCGCGGCGTTCAACTTAACAGCCATTTTTTTACCCTGTACTCCGCGGGTGCGGAAGGCTTGAGCGGACTCATCCATTTGTGCAGTAACGGCATTCACTGAGGACCCCTTTGCCGATGCAACAACAGAAGAATACTCTTCCATAGATGATGCGAATGTTTCGTGATTATTAACCAGACTGAGCATGATTTGCTGTTGCGCCGTTTGAAGGGCTTTAAGTTCTTCCTTAAGCTGCGCACAGTTCGAAGCGGCGAATGAACCAGAAGTGAAAAGAATCACAGTGAAGAATGTAGCGATGGTTTTCATTGTCGTTGCCTTTCAGTCAGTTGTGATCTGCAACTAAAGCAACGAGTCTGCCACCTGAAAAGCCGTTTAATTCGCTCTCAGGTGACATTTTTGGCTAGGACTTGAGAAATTTTTCAAACTCGTCCTTTGTTTCGCCAGAAGTATAAGGCAAAAGAAGACGAGCGACGTGACGGCGGCCGCGATCGATACTGCGCTTTCCCGGCTGCTTTTCTGCCGATTCAAAGAACTGCAAGAACGTCGTCGCCATGGCTAGTAAGGATTCCGCAATATACTGCATTTCAGACAGCTGCTCGATCTTCGCCATTTTGCCGTCCTTCACCCACTGGCGGTAAAGGATGACCATCAACTTCATCATTTTTTGAATGTGGTTTCTCCACATTTTTGCCAACTGTTGGTCTTTGCGACGAAGGGCATACATCTCGCGATGAAAGAAACGATAGCGCCAGTACAGCTCAAAATTTTCGTTGATGAATTCCAAGGGGCTGACTTTTTTCGTGCGACGAGGACGCCAAACATCATAGGTTTCCTTCGCCATGCGCTTAAAAAGTTCGACTAGAATTTCCTCTTTATTGTCATAGTGGAAATACAAATTTCCAGGACTGATTTCCATCGCTTTTGCGATGTGATTTGTCGTGATCGCCACGACGCCGCTGCGGTTGAAGAGTTCGATGGAAGTAAGGAGGATGCGTTCTTTGGTCTTCATGTCTCTAAGTCTTTAGTCCAAGTCCGCTAGAGAGTCACGCGAGAACAGCCTTGAAATCAGCAGCAGATGAGGCTTTCGGGTGTCTTCTTCTGAGATTGGCCTTGTAACCAATTAAAAGTTGATGCTACGATTAAATAATGCGCGCAAAAAACAAATATAAGTTGTTAAAACTATTCGCCTTTTCTGGAGCAAGCCTCTTCGCTTTGTATTCTCTTATGGGCTTCACCTCTTCAGAAAGCCAAGAAGCACCCGCTCTTAAAAAAATTCAAACTCAACTGGAACAAAGAACTCACATCGCCAAAGTGGTGGGAGAAAAAATTCGCTCCAATCAATTCCCAGAAAAGATGGATATCAACTGGGATGGTGAAGGCCAATCCGTAAAATTGGCTTACACGATTGATGAGGGTTTGCAAAAAGAGGCGGATCGCCTTTTGAAGTCTTACAAGCCCGATTACGGCGCGATCTTCATGATTGATGCGATGACTGGCGAAGTTTTAGCGATGTCGAGCTTTCAGCGCGACAACCCTTCGGCTCCCAACCTTAATCTTCAAGCGACCTTTCCTGCGGCCTCTGTATTTAAAGTCGTGACTGCGACGGCAGCGGTCGACAAAGCCGGCGTAAATCCTGAGCACAAAATCCGTTATAATGGCGGCGCTTACACTCTTTATAAAAAGAATGTTCTTTCTGACAAAGTGACTCGCTGGACGAATGTGATTTCGTTGAAAGATGCTTTTGCGCGCTCTATTAACACTGCCTTCGGCCGTTTAAGCATTGAAAATCTTCATCCTGAAGATCTCAATGAATACGCCAACCGCTTTATGTTCAACCAAGAAATCCCTGCCGACTTCCCCGTCGATATGGGTGTGGCCTATGTTCCTCCAGGAAAAGGCTTTGAGCTTGCGGAAGTGGCATCGGGATACAACAAAACAAATCGCATGAGCCCTGTTCAAGGTGCGATGATCGCAGCTGCGGTCGCTAACGGCGGGCAGGTCGTTGTTCCTTATCTTTTCAATTCTATTGAAGACGAAAAAGGCAGTGCTCTTTACCAAGGTTCGACTTTGACTAACGGAACTATCATGAGCAAAGAATCTGCGGCTAAAGTGCGCCAGTTGATGGAGCAAACCGTTGTTGCGGGAACTTCTCGCCGTTCGTTCCGCCCGATTGTTAGAGATCGCAAATTCCGCGAAATTGAAATGGGCGGTAAAACGGGTCACCTTACCGGCGACAACCCTCGTGGGCGCGTGGACTGGTTCGTGGGTTACGCTTTAGACGACGAAAGAAAAATCGCCGTCGCCGCGATCACTGTGAACAAGAAGTTTTGGACAGTAAAATCTGCGCACTTGGGACAAAGCATGTTCCGCAAATACTTTGGCCCTATCGTCTCTAACCAAAAAGGCCGCGTGATCTCTTCGGCAAAATAAGGTACCAGGTTCTTTTTAAAAAAATAAAAAAAGGCACCATCGAGGTGCCTTTTTTTATTCTTCTTCTTTCTTCTTTTCCTCGTGAGTGATTTTTATCGGTGTGACATCAAGCACATTTGCTTCATTCACCTCGCGCTCATTCTGAGGAGAAGACCCATCGGTTCTACGAAAGCCCTGACCATCATTGCGGAACTCATAATAACGGAAATCCATCCCCGCATTTCCGAAGCCAAAAGGTCCTTTCGAAAATCCGCCAGCGAAACCGCTCATCCCTTTAGCGACTTGTTTTGCCATGTAGAGTTTAAATCTCCACACTGCCAAGTGACGCAAGCCTGGTAAGAATAAAATTAGTCCCAACACGCGGGTGAAGAAAGATGGCACTAGGAATAACAATCCGGAAAGAAAGATCGCGCCCGAGTGAAGAATCTTAGAAGCCGGAAGCTGCCCGCGCATCACCGTTGTCTGCAGAGTCATCAAAGCTATGCGTCCCACTGTTGAAACGATAAAAAGTCCCAACAAGCATGGCAGAAGATAAAGCCCCAAAGTATTTAAGAAGCCCCAGTGACGAACTCCAACAAAGAAGATCACGATTTCTGCGATCACTAAGGGAAAAGGAATAAAGAACATCATGACTCCTTGGGAAAAGATACCTGGTACCTTTTCCACACAAAGGGAAGCAGGTACCTAAAGATCCAAAGTGGCTACGACGGGGCAATGGTCAGAGCCTTGAACTTGGTCGAGAATATCTGCTGAAGAAAGATATTTCTCAAGGCCTTTTGAGATGCAAATGTAGTCAATCCGCCAGCCCTTGTTAGAAACGCGGCCAAATGTGCGCATATCCCACCACGAGTAACGCTTTGCTTCGCTTGGTTTAAAATAACGGAAGGTGTCGATGAAGCCGAGTTCTAAAAAGGAATCGAACCACGCTCTTTCTTCAGGTAAAAATCCGCTGACTTTAGAAAGACGAACAGGATCATGCACGTCGATATTGTCATGGGCGACGTTGTAATCACCAACGACAACAACTTGTCTTCCCGTTTTCATTTTCTCTTTCAGATGGATATTGAGATCCTTCAAAAATTTTTGTTTAAAACCGTGGCGTTCTTCCCCGGAACCGCCATTTGGAAAATAAATATTGTAAAGATCAAACGCACCATGATCCGACATCACGATGCGACCTTCCGCTTCGTACTCGGGAATGCTGTCGAAATGAAACTGCACCGCTTGCGGATCTTGATGCACAAATGTGGCAACGCCGGAATAACCTTTTTTCGTCGCCGAAGACCAAAAAGAATATTCCCATCCTAACTTTCTTGTTTCAATTTCCACCTGATCAATGTGAGCTTTCGTTTCTTGCACGCAAAAAATATCGGGCTTTTCCGCATTCACAAAATCCATCAGGCCTTTCTTATAGCAGGCTCTAATTCCATTCACATTCCAAGAGACGATTTTCACAGTTTCTCCTTGAGTTTCCGCCCTAGAGGGAGCAACTATAAATAGCAGATGCAAGGAGACAGTGTCTATGCCAATGATTAACCAACCCGCACCCCATTTCACTGCGCAAGCCGTATTTGATTCAGGCGAAGTGAAAGACATTTCTTTGAACGATTACAAAGGAAAATGGGTCATTCTTTTCTTCTATCCTTTGGACTTCACATTTGTTTGTCCCACAGAGTTAACTCAGTTCCGCGAGCATCTTCGCGAATTTGACGCCGCTGGCGCCGTTGTTATGGGTTGCAGCGTAGATTCTGTTCATTCTCACAAACGTTGGTTGCGTGATGATCTAGGAAATTTGGGCTATCCTCTTCTTGCGGATTTAACAAAACGCATCGCACGTGACTACGGCGTGCTCTTTGAGGACCGCGGTATTGCGACACGCGGAACTTTCATCATCGACCCAGACCAAAAGATTCAATACATGAGCATTCACAATACTTCTGTCGGCCGCGACGCCAAAGAAATCTTGCGCGTCCTTCAAGGTTGCCAATCTGGTGAGCTTTGCCAAGCCGGTTGGAAAAAAGGTGACATGCACATTTCTCCATTGAAGTAATATGAACTTGAAATCAGATTTTATTCAGCAGTTAAAGACTTCTTATCCGGCGCTTCAACAGAAGCAGTTGGAAGATATTGTCTCTGAGAATCTGATTTCTCTTTTCGCCGTTGAGCTTCCTTCTTCTGTACTTAAGCAAGCTCAAGATGTGGTCGCAGCTCTTTTCTCTTTGCGCCAGAACCAGTCTTATCTTGATCACTATAAAAATCTGATCGAAGAAAAAGGTCTGAAAGACCCCGGAAATAAATCCATCATGATGAGCTATGATTTTCACTTAGATGAAAATCAGAACTTAAAACTGATTGAAGTGAATACGAACGCCGCCTTTCAGGTTTTGGGATACGAGATGTATCGAATGAAAGGCCATCCACTTCCCGTCGCTGATTTTTCTCCGCTGGAAATGGGTGCTAACATTCGCGAAGAACTTTCCTTACAAGGAAAGTCACCTTCGCAAAACCTCAAGATCGCGATCATCGATGAAGCCCCTTCAGAACAGCGTTTGTACGTGGAGTTCTTGGTTTACAATGAACTTTATAAATCTTTCGGATGGGATTCGCGCATCATGGATTACCGCGAACTTTTCCAAGACTTTCATCCGGAGTTTATTTACAACCGCTACACGGACTTCTTTTTAACGGCACCTACCAGTCAGACTTTGCGCGAAAAATTTCTGCATCGAGAAGTCTGTCTTTCCCCAAATCCGTTTGAATATCTGCTTTTAGCGGATAAACAGCGCATGATCGATTGGATGCAGCCGAACTTTCTTGAAAACGTGGGCGTAGAACCCGAACAAGCGGCCTTGATCCGTCAAACCGTGCCCTTTTCTTACGATTTAAAATCAGAATTGTCTGAGCAGATTTGGGCGGAAAGAAAGAAGTTATTCTTCAAGCCGAAGAATGCATTTGGATCTAAGCTTTCTTACAAGGGCTCGTCGATCAGCAATAAGGCCTTTCAAGATATTCTTGGCCAAGACATGATTGCGCAAGAGTTTGTGCCAGCTCCGGAAATGACTTTTGAAACTCCAGAGGGTCCTCAAAAGTTTAAATTTGATTTACGCTGTTATGCTTATCAAGGCCGCTTACAGCTTGTACTTGCCCGCATCTATCAAGGGCAAGTGACGAACTTACGCACTCCGTACGGTGGCTTTGCGACGGTTTTATTTAAGTGATTTCACCGCATCATAGCGGATCGAAAGATACTGAGTCGTCTCACCATCTTTTTTTACTAACAATAATTCGTACTCGTTATGAGAGCGCTGATAAATTTTGTATTGCGCACCTGCACTTTGAATCCAAGCCTCAAGCTGTTCTTTCTGTGGAAACGATGGACTTTTTAAGTTCCAAAAAGAAAACTTGGACCCATCCGTCATCATTTGAAACTGCCACAGACTTTGGCCTACTTTTGGTTTCTTGTAAGTATCAATAAGTGTTGGGGCAAATAAAGCAAAACGACGTCGTCCCTCTTCTTTTGAATTCCCGCAAAGAACAGAAGGCTCTGACGATTGGCCTTTTAAGAAAGACTGATAGCCATAAAGCTTCGTTTCTTGCCCTTGGCCTTCTACATAAAATTCAGCATCTCGCGCGACCAGCAAGGTTTCCGGAAGACGCGAAAGAGTTCCCACAAAGTCAGCGCGCATTTCATTTAAGAACTCGGGACGCTCGTCACACGCCGGAGCTGTTGAGAATTGCGGTTGCAACAAGCGACCCGCATCCGCGTTCTTCACCGCGAAGGAACTTGTCGAAAGAAGCACTAGTAGCAGAAAGCCAGATGTTTCAAGAGGTCCCCTTTTTATGTCTAGTCCAGTATTCGGCAGAAAGTTTTTAAGGCTTAATATTAAAGTGCAGTCGTGTTCTGCCGATATAAAGAGTGTCTCATTTTTCTACAAGGAGTGTGGAAGTAACATGACGATGAAATTAAGCGGCGCTCGAAAACAGAAGGAATCGACAAACTTTTATTCATCTTTCGACCAACTCAATGGCGTGCATCCTTGGATGGAGTCCGTTGAAGAGGGTTACGTTTCTTACCGCGTTCGCGAACTTCGCACCGGCAAAGTGGCTTACTTCAACTTTATATTAGCAAAAGAAATGGGCCTTATTTCTCCTGATCATCCTTTGCAGATGACGGAAGATTTGGAAAATAAGCTGATCGAAACTTTTTCGATTCAAATCATCAACGAATACGACGAACTCACCCAACGCCGCATTGATCCTGAGACTGTCCGCCCTCATCGCCACATGGCCACTCGCTACCTTCAACTTCAACACGCTAACAAACAAGGTAAAACTTCCGGCGATGGCCGTGGTATCTGGAATGGTACGGTTTATCACCGTGGTACGACGTGGGACGTTTCCAGTCGTGGCACGGGAGTCACGTGTTTAGCTCCGGGAGCTGTCGAAGCGGCAAAGCCTTTGAAAACAGGCGGCACTCAATTCGGGTACGGTTGCGGCTTAGCCGAAATTGACGAGCTTCTTGGCGCCTCTATCTTAGCAGAAGTCATGCATCTTCAAGGACTGCGCACGGAACGCGTGCTCTGCGTGATTGATCTTGGCAAAGGTTATGGCATCGGCGTCAGAGCCGCACAGAACTTGATTCGCCCTGCACATCTTTTCCTTTATCTGAAACAAGAAAAATACGAAACACTGAAATCAGCAACCGACTATTTGATTGAACGTCAGGTTTCGAACAAAGCCTGGAATATTCCTACAAAAGGCCCGAACAAATACGATGCTCTTTTAAGCTGTATTTCAAAAGCCTTCGGCGAATTCACCGCACAAATGGATATCGACTATGTCTTTGCCTGGTTGGACTGGGATGGGGACAACGTTCTAGCCGACGCGGGAATCATCGATTACGGCAGTGTTCGTCAGTTTGGTATTCGTCACGATAAATACCGCTATGACGACGTTGAAAGATTCTCGACGAATCTCAACGAGCAAAAACAAAAAGCCCGCCTGATTGTGCAAGTGTTTGCCCAGATGGTGGACTATTTGAAGACAAAAAAGAAAAGACCTTTGCGTGACTTCGCTCGTCACCCCGAAGTTTTAAAATTTAATAAAACTTTCGATCAAAAGCGGGCCGAGCGTATTTTGTACCGCATGGGCTTTAACGAAACGCAAAGAAACAATATTTTTGCGCAGAAGAATCTTTTCGAAAAGTTCGATAAAGAATTCACTTTCTTTGAGCGCGCTAAAATCAGCGGTTCCACAGAAAAAGTAGCTGACGGAGTCAATCATCCGGCTCTTTTCAATATGCGTGCGATTTTAAAAGAATATCCAAAGTTCCTTCAAGAAAGTCCTGTGCCTTTTGAAAAGCGTTGGATGACGGACGGGAACTTCTTTAAGATCATTCTTTCTAGTTTTGCTAAAGCTCGCGATGCGCGCATGGGTGAAAAACAACAGCGCCACATTGAAAAATTCCAGATGGCTTACCGCGCTTTAGTTGTCGCGGCCGCTGGAAAACAAAAGCCCGAGACAATTATCAAAGGCATCAGTGAACGCGCAGAGAAATTAAACTCTGACAAACGCATCACTGGAAACGCCTTGATTGAAATGGTCGAAGAGATCATCACCGAAAAGAAAAAAGGTCTGCCGATGGACCAAATCCAAAAGATCGTCGATCGTTTGGTTTTTGAAAACAACGGCCTGCCTGAAGTGAATACCAGTCGTTTCTATAAAGATCTGCAAAGCACGCCGGCCGTGAAAATGGATCTTTACGCAAAACTCTTAAGCCTCGTCGAAGAAAACGCCGAGTCTATTTAGAATTCTTATTTAAAGACACGCCCTCAACGATAAGTTCATCGGTGAGGGCTTCAATCAATGTCCCCGCCCGAGGCAAGGGCAATAACTCCCCTTCGCCAATGATATAGTCCTCAAGAGATCCTTCCATAGTCACCCAAGCCTTCCCCACTAAAACCTTATACGCATCCGGTACAAGGACTCTCGCAGGATTCCATAGCTCGCCTTTATGAATCTTAATCTGATAAACCATATAAGCCATTATACCGAATATCATTAGATAAATATCGCAAATAGGTGCTATCCTTAAACAAACGAATGGCATTCAGCCAGACCCCAGGGGGACCCATGACTCTTGATGATGTCGACAGAAAAATATTAAGTTTATTGAAAGAAGACGCCCGACTTCAGTACGCCGAAATAGGCAAAAAAGTAAACCTCTCCGCCCCCGCCGTCCACGCCCGAGTCAAAAAGATGGAAACCAACGGCATCATTAAAAGATACACCATCGACATGGAACCAGAACCCCTAGGAGCCAGCCTCTGCGCCTTCGTAAGAATCGCAAAAAGCAAAGGCACCTCCGCCTCCATCGCCCACCACTTCAAAAAAATAAAACAAATCGAAGAATGCCACGGCGTCGCCGGCGAAGACTGCATCTACATAAAACTAAGAACCCAATCCACCAACGAACTCTCAAAATTAATAGACGAAATCAGAAGCATAGAAGGCGTAGACCGAACAGTCACAGTAGTAGTCCTAGAAACCCACTTCGAAAGAGGCCTCCAAGCTTAAAAGCGCTTTCGCCAAACTCACTATCCATGAGAGACCTCATATCCAATTCGAGACAGTCCGAGCCCCAGTCACTGGTCCTTGGACTGTTGTACACGCGGTGAAGGCATCTAACGAACCCTAAATCTTACTAAGAATAGTGATCAGCAATAAAATTATCACCAAGACCACTTTAGCAATCTCAAGAATACGCCGAACACGTAAATAGTTGTGTTTACGCATCGGACACCTCCTGTTGTTAAACGGACAGGAGATCCACCAAAAGCGAATCTGGCGAAAGCAAGATTCGCTTTTGCATTTCTAACTCCAAAAAAATCCCCTCCCCAAAAGCGCCCACGGCAACAAAAACAAAACTTCCGCAGTTCTTCCCCTAGGAGTTAACGAAGATTTGCTTTTCGAAGAAGTCTTAGAGTGCTTACCCGAAGAAGGGCCTTAGCCGGCGCCACGATGGCGCGAACCGAGGCAAAGCCTCGGCGGCGACCGAGCCTGGAAGGCGTGCCCGCCGAAGCGGTAAACACTCTAAGACTTCTTCGAAAAGCAAATCCCCCGTCTGAAACGACAAGGGAAGAAAAAAGGAAACCCACACGCGGGGATTTCCAGAAGGACACGTGTGGGCTTTGAGGGGCTTTGATACCGAAACAATTAGTTCGCGTAAGCGTAGATCAAAGTACCATTTTTCAACATGTTAATAACTTTAGTTTTTAGTGAGCTCGCCACTGCAGGGCAACCCCAGCTACGACCTTGGATCACTGACTTTTCTTTTACATAGCTAGCACCGTGGATAACAACCGCACGACCGCGCGCATTTGAGTTTGTGGAAGAAAGACCATCAAGTCTTAAAGACAAACCATTGCTTCCGTTGTAAGTGCTGCCCGTCAGGTAATAACCCAAAGAGCTCGCTTTAGAACCCGACTTGTTGCTGAACTTCTCTGCGTAACCGTCGTGGTTCGAGTCAGAACCTTTACCGTGAGCTACGTGGATGCTCCATACTTTACCCGTTTTCATATCAATAATATGGAAGCGAGCTTTTGTGGATTTCGATCCGAAGTCGATCACAGAAACATAGTTCTTATTTTTGATTTTTGATTTATTTGAATCGAAATAAATCAAAGCTTTTGCCAGAGCATCGGTATTAATAGCTCTGTTTGGATCCACGTAATCGTACTCTTTTAAGATCGCAGATTTAGTACTTGTTGCAACCGCATTCTCTTCAACCATATTGGCTGCTTCTGGGTTTTCTGTCTGAGCCGTAGAGTCAAATACTTGCTCTTGAGTGGCATCGTCTTGCAACGTCTCCGTGGAACTTAAGTCTTCACTGTTTCCTGCGCATGCAGCTAGTCCTAGGTAAGCAGTCAACACAAGTGAGCTTAGTAATGTTTTTTTCGTCATTCTTCCTCCGTGAAAAATTGGCGTTGTGTGTTTTGTGAGATCCTACATAAACGACCTTACAAAGCGGCAATTTTCGTTACGGAAAAAAGAAATTTAAGACGTTCATCCCCAAAAAAATTGAGAATGCTTTTGATATCGCAAGTCCAAGGTTCGTGAACAAACTCAGGTTCAGTTTTTACATTTAAAGGATATTCAGATTTAAAGAAAGAAAACGGCGAGGACCCTCGCCGTTATGATTTATTTTTTAAGTTCGGAAAGCTGATCGCGCACCCATTTACGGATGATCGGATACTCTTCATCCTGAAGAGAATGGTCTTTATCCATCTCTACCCAGTCGACTTTCAGCCCGGCATCTTTCAATTTCTCAACGCCGTACTTAGTTTCCTCTAGAGGAAGAATATCGTCTTGATGACCGTGGGTGAATAGCCATGGTGTGTGGCGGGCTTCCATAGATAAATTCGAACGCCAGCGAGGATAGAAATTAAAATACCCACTGATGCCTACAACGCCGGCCAGCTTCTTAGGATAATTCAAACCCACGTCAGCACTGATCAGACAGCCTTGAGAAAAACCAAATAGAAAGATCTTTTTCGGATCCCAGCCCTGATTTTCTAAATCATTTAACAGATCAAAAAGCTTTTCCCGAATTTTAAGTACACCGTTACTTTGAAACGGAGGCTCTCCATACCAAGTGTAACCATCCATAAAACGGCGAGGCGCATTCAACAGAAGATAATTCATTTCTGGAATATTCAGCTCATCATTAAAGGAATAAAACGGACGAATGCTGTCACCGCGACCGTGCAAAACAATCATCAAAAATTCGGACTTCTTTTTTGCGGGGATAAACTTATGCTTAAATAAATTCGTCGAAATCATAAACCTGCTCTAGCCACAGAACGAGAACAAAACAAAACTTGGCGCGCCTTCGTCAATTGAACGTCATCACCAGAACCCAGCTCTTCCATCTCAAGGCAATCTCCCGAAGAATACGCCATGGACGAGCGCACTTGCTTTTCAGGAGCTAACAATGGATTCATGAACTGATCAGACTCTCTTGAAACAGAGATCTTTTCAAAGTTCACTGCCACGTCCGGCTCTAAGCCCTTCATCTGCGGAGAACGTCCCGATGGAAGATAGTAAAAACCTTTGGTTTCAAAAAGAGCGATCTTCTTGTTTTGCGACCAGTATTCACCCTCTTGGAATGAACCTTTACCGAAAGTTTTCTCGCCCACAAGAACAGCACGGTTCAAGTCACGTAATGCACCCGCAACGATTTCAGCCGCACTGGCAGAAGAACCATTGATAAGAATCGCCATCGGCAACGAGAACATTTTCTCTTCACCACCATAGTACTCTTCAGGCTTTTTTGTTGGATCTAGATAACGAACTTCAAAGATCTTTTTATCGCCGCCAACAAAAAGGCTCGCAATACAAGCGGCTTCTTCCATTTGACCACCTGGATTATCACGAAGATCCAAAAGCATTCCACGGACGTGGGATTTTCTAACGATCTCTAAAGACTCTTTCACTTTGTCACAAGCACCTTTTGCAAACTTGTTGATGCCTACAACAGCGATGGGCTTGATACCATCAATCACACGAGTAGAAACTGTGGCCACGGTGATCTCAGTACGACGAAGACGGAACTTTTTCTTTTCTCCATCACGTTCAACAACAACAGAAGTCACGTCACCGACTTCGCCTTTTAAAAGTTCAGAGACACGCACTTGCATCAAACCGCGGACTTTTTTACCGTTCACGGAAACTAACAAGTCCCCTTTTTCAACTCCGGCCAACTTTGCCGGGCTGCCCTCGGTCACTTTACGAACCACATAACCTAAAGCCGATTGCCCCAAAGTGATTCCCAAAGAAGTCGAACGATTGTCCGCTTTCGAAACAACTTCTTTAAATTGAGAAACAGGCATCAAGTAAGTGTGCGGATCACGAAAGACAGAAATGAAACCATTAAGGCCCATTCCCACCATCCAAGATTTTTGATTTTCAGAAATGTGCTTTTTCTCTAGTTCTTTCCAAGCATTGAAGAATGAAACTTTCACTGCCTTTGCTGTGTCTTTCGAGAAAAACTCTCTCCATGGAGCGAGCTGTTTTTTCTCTGAACTCATGTCAGTGGACACATCGTCAGCAGAAACCAGTTTTCCGTCTTGAGTCAGGGATAGATTGAAGCGACCCGCGATAGTTAAGACCGCGTTGGCACAAGCCAAATAGTAGCGCTCTGAACTGCTGCAGGTTTGATCTTGTAAAAGGTCTTCCAAGGCTTCTGGGCCGAGCCCCGTCTCAGCCCAGTAGTCTTCAACAGACTTCACCTTGGAAGTGTCGCGGTAAGAAGTACGCGACAAGGAAAGACTGACCCCCACGGCCAATACTAACAATGATGCTATGAAAAAACGTGGTGAACTAAGCACTCATCGCCTCCCGATTAGTGACACTCTTGAGCAACGGTTGTGCCGCCTCAGATCGAATTAGTTCCATTCTGAGGCGCTTTTTTGGTATTTTTTGCTGGGTTGAACAGGCCTCTAACAGGCCGCAAAACTGGCCCCTGTCCTTGAGAAAAAATCGGCTCTGTAATAGGGTGGAAAAACTATGATTATTGTAACTGGTGCAAACGGCTTTATTGGCAGCGTGATGGTGTGGGAACTCAACGAAAAAGGCTTTACGGACATCATCGCCGTAGACTCTGTTGGGCTGAACGAACGCAATCTTCTTAAAAAACGTCAAATCACGAAGTTTCTTCTTAAAGACGAGCTTTGGCCTTTCCTTGAAACCGACGAAGCCAAGAAAAAAGTCACTTGGATCATTCACATGGGGGCGTGTTCTTCCACTACTGAAACCAACAAAGAGTTTCTTTGGGAAAACAACACTTACTACACGCAAAGAATTTTTGAATGGTGCGCAGAACATGGAAAATCCATGATTTATGCTTCCAGCGCCGCAACTTACGGTGCAGGTGAGCTTGGCTTTGACGATACGACGGACCCTGAAAAACTTCGTCCACTCAATCTTTACGGCGAATCGAAAGTTCTTTTCGATCGTTGGGCATTGAAGCAGACAAAAACGCCTCCTCACTGGTACGGACTTAAATTTTTCAACGTCTTTGGACCTAATGAGTACCACAAAGAGGCGATGTCGAGTGTGGCCTTCAAAGCTTACAATCAGATCAAAGCCAATGGAAACTTGGGTCTTTTCAAATCCGCGGATCCAAAATACAAGGACGGCGAATTCATGCGCGACTTCGTTTACGTAAAAGATGTCACAGGTTGGATGGCAGAGCTGATGGATAAAAAACCGAAGAACGGTGTTTACAACATGGGCTTTGGTAAACCTCGTACGTGGTTGGATTTAGCCGGCGCTGTATTTACAGCGATGAAAAAAGAAATGAAAATCAACTGGCTGGAAATGCCAGAAAATATTCGTGGGCAATATCAGTATTTCACTGAAGCAAAAACAGATAAATGGTTGGCTGCCGGTATGAGCCCAGCAAAATGGCCGCTTGAAAAAGCTGTTGCTGATTATGTGCAAAACTACCTGTCAAAAGACGATCCTTCGCTTTAAGGACTGAATATGGAGACAGACTTTTTACCGCCACATTTAAGAAAATACGTCGTTGAACAACACTACGAAAAATACACCCCCGTAGATCAAGCGGTTTGGAGATACATTCTTCGTCAGTTGAAGGCGTTTCTTTCAAAGCACGCTCATGAATGTTATGTCGAAGGTTTAGAAAAAACCGGCATCAACATCGAAAAAATTCCGCGCATTGAAGACGTCAGCGCAAAATTGAAAGAATTCGGCTGGAGAGCTCTTCCTGTTAGCGGATTTATTCCACCAGCCGCATTTATGGAGCTTCAATCTTTGGGTGTGCTTCCTATCGCCTCAGATATGCGCACCCTAGAGCATCTTCTTTACACGCCAGCTCCAGATATTGTTCACGAAGCGGCAGGACATGCACCGATTTTGATTCACCCTGAATTTTCTGAATATCTTCGTCAATACGCTCAAGTCGCAAAAAAGGCGATCATCAGCAAAGAAGATCTCGATCTGTATGAAGCAATTCGTGATCTTTCTGACATTAAAGAAAATCCAGCTTCAACTCCGGAACAAATCAAAGCTGCAGAAGAACATCTGGAAATCGTCAGCAAAAACATGTCGCATGTTTCAGAAGCTTCTGAATTATCACGCATGAATTGGTGGACGGCGGAATACGGGCTTATCGGTACTTTGGATAATCCAAAAATTTTCGGCGCGGGATTGCTTTCCAGCGTGGGTGAATCCAAGTGGTGTCTAAGCCAGAAAGTTAAAAAGCTTCCACTGACTGTAGACTGCATCAAACAGACTTACGATATCACGGAGCCACAACCTCAACTTTTTGTGACTCCCGATTTTAAAACACTCAGCAAAGTGTTAGAAGATATGGCCCAGCAAATGGCCTTCCGCTTGGGGGGACTTGCGGGTTTAAACAAAGCTATAGAAGCTCACTCGGTAAATACCGCGGAACTTAATTCAGGAATTCAAATATCGGGTCAAATTGTTGAGGCTATCACAGACGCCAAAGGGCAAGTCGCTTATCTGCGTCTCAGCGGACCGACACAGCTTTGTTACATGGATCAAGAGCTGTCTGGTCATGACAAGAAATACCACGCGCATGGTTTTGGAACTCCGGTGGGCTTTTTGAAAGCTCATCCTAAGAAGTGCCCGTCAACATTTACGGATGCAGAGTGGGCCGAACTTCAAGTGGAATCTGGAAAGACCACCCGCCTAGAATTTACTTCGGGTGTGGTTGTAACAGGCGTGGTTCAGTATCGCCTTATCAAGAACAGTAAAACCATCACTTTGACTTTGGAAAACGCGAAAGCAGAACTTAATGGCCGCGTTTTGTTTGCACCGGAATGGGGCACTTACGACATGGCTATCGGCTCTTCGGTGACATCGGTCTTTGGAGGACCTGCAGATCGTGAGGCCTATGGCGAAACCGTCGACTTCATCGCAAAGCGCGTTCCCGTTCCAAGCTATTCCGAACAAGAGCTTTCAAGACATCGCAACTATGGCGCCGTCAGAAAACTGCGTGAAGAAAAAGTGCAAGGCTCGAAATTGACAGAAGAATTATCGGAAATTTTACAATCTCACCGCAGTCTTTTTGCGGAGGATTGGCTTTTGTTATTAGAAGCTTTAGAAATTCTTCAAGCCCGCGATCCCCAATCTTCATTGAAAAAACAAATCGAAGAAGATTTGGCAAGGCTTGCGAAAAAGGATGAAAAAACCCAAGGTTTGATCCAAGACGGTCTGACTTTGGCAGGAGCTCTTTAATGAATTTGAAACGTCCCTTTGAGGTGCGCATTGTTCTGGTGCGCACTATCTATGAAAGAAACATCGGTTCCACTTCGCGCGCGATGAGCAATATGGGTTTTGATAAACTCGTACTTGTCGCGCCTGCTTGTGAAATTACTTATGAAGCTCAGCAGGCCGCAGCTACTGGACAAACGGGTCTGCAAAACAGAACGACTTACGCTTCTTGGGACGAGTTTTTTGCCAAAGAACCTGAAAGCATTAAAATCTGCTTCACGGCCCGCGACGGAAAAGGACGCCAAGTCCGAGACATCGACGAGGTACTGACAGATATCGCGGATCATGCGCCTCAATTTCAAGTTCAAAGCGAAGAACCTTATGTCATCCACTTGATCTTCGGCCCTGAAGACTGGGGACTGGCTGCTGAAGACTTAGAACATGCAAACTTCTGTGCCTGCTTACCGACATTCGGTGAAAACTGGAGCCTGAACTTAGCTCAAGCGACTTTATTGGGTATGTTCTCTTTAAGAAAAATGTGGGGCGGACAACGCACAAAGCTTGATGGCGGAAAAAGCCGTCGCGCTCCTCAGGGAATTGAGGGCATCAATCCCGAAGAAACTTTGCACACGTGGTTACAAGAGATGGGTTTTGATTTAACTCGTCAGCGCAAAATCAATGTGTTTACGGTTCTTCGCCGCATGCTTTTACAAAACACACCGACGAAGAAAGAACTGGTTGTTCTTGAAACCGTACTTCAACAAAGCATTCGCAAGCTTCGTGAATGGAAAGAATATCAAAAAAGAGACGGCAAAGCCTAAGACGTGATCAAGTCGTCTTGAAGACGGTCTTGCTGTTCACGAATAACACGAAGCTGCTGATCCAGTTTCGTTAAAGCCGTTGTCATACTTTGGCCTAAGTCCGTCAGCTCATTGATTCTGGCAATGGTGTCAGAATCTTCGGCTCCCACCAGGCGAAGGCTTTCAAGTTTAGCTGAATTAAGATCAATTTCTTTGGAAACGGTTTCCATTTTTTGATTCAGCTTTTTGCGGTCTTCGACCAAAGCTTTCGTCATTTCATGAATCTGTTCTGAAGTCAGAACTTCCAGTTTTCCAGTTTTAAAGGAATCGTCAGATGGGGTCTCTTCACCTTGGAAGGCTTCCCAGAAAAGAGACCATTCGTTTTTGAGGGCTTTTACGATCGACCTACTACTGTCATCACCCATATATAATTAAATACTCCTGCGCTCGAAAGCGACTTACCAGGTTCAGGCTTTCGGAATAAGAAAGTAACAAAGCCCGTAACCCAAGATCGCCACACCAAAAGTCACAAGAGCCATGACCACGAAACCTGTTCGGATCAACCCGACTTCGATGCGGTATCTCTTGGCTATTCTAGCACAGACGCCTAGAAGCTTGCCATCCAGCGCATGGTCTAGCTTGTCGACGCGGGGCAAACAAACTGCCAGAATCAAATAAAGCAGGATTCCCGTACCGAACCACAATATTGCAACAAGCCAAATGACGCGCACGATCCACGTTTCAATACCTAAGGCCGTACCTAAACCTTTGCAGACACCTGCCAAAGCACCATCACTCGCCCGAACCCAACGGTAGTTTTGAGTCGCCGTATTTACTGTCATGACAATGTCCCCGTGATCATAAAGTCGTTTCCAAAAGTCAGGTAACGAGGGTTTTTAATATGAATCTTATTCTTCATTTCAGAGATGCGCACCGTCTCGGTCCACGAGCGCGCGCCACCAGATCCCATGATGATAGGAGCCTGGAACATGTAAAGACGGTTCGCCAGACCGGAGCTGATAAATGTACTTGCCGTCATGGCTCCGCCTTCGACCATCACCGATCTTAAGCCTTTTGCGTAAAGCTGAGCTAACAGAGCTTCAAGATCTAGATCCCCGCCGACGTTCGTTTTCACATAAACGATCTGCGGAGTTTTCTTAAGTTTCGATAAAGTTTTATCAACTCGCTCTTTGGCTTCTTCAGCCACACACCAAAAGATATTTTCTGAAGCATGGACTTCGGAAAGTTTGAGATCGTCAAAGCGATAAAGCAATTCGCCTTCGCCGTCGATCACGACGACTTTATTGTCTTTCTTGATCTCGGGGTGACGAATATTCAAAGAAGGATTGTCAAAGTCGATGGTCCCCTTGCCCACGACAACGGCGTCGTAACAAGCCCGCAGATAGTGAACATATTCACGCGATTGAGGTCCCGTGATCCACTGACTTTCACCCGACTTCAAAGCGACTTGACCGTCAATACTGGAAGCCATCTTCAAAGCGACGAAAACTTTTTTCTTTCGGAAATTCCAAAGAAAAGCTTCGCACACCTCTTCAAGCTGCGTTTTGATTTCTTTTTCTTCTTCCGCATTCTGGGATGAAAAAACTTCGGCTTCAATACCGGCATTTTTCAAAATGTCAGCACCCTGACCAGCAACCAAAGGATTCGGATCGATAAGACCAAACGTCACCTTTTTCAAAGGAAGTTTAGCCATCATCTTTGCACAAGAAGGAGTTTTACCTTCATGGGCACAAGGCTCTAAGGTCACAAAGACATGAGCCCCTTTTAAAGTTTCCGAAGACAGATTTTTAAGAGCATTCACCTCAGCGTGAGGGCCGCCGTAAAATTCATGATGCCCGCAGGAAATAAATCCTCCATTGGCATCTAAAACGACAGCGCCCACTAAGGGATTGGGACTGACTCGCGTCGCCCCTTTGTAAGCCTCACTGATAGCAAGTTTCATTGCCTGTTCGGGTGAAAGCTTCGTTCCCGTTGCGGGAATTGAAAGGGGCTTAATTAGTTCCATAGATCCTGACTATGTTAAATATCCACGTTCACGTTGATCGCGTTCGATAGCATCAAACAACGCTTGGAAGTTACCGTCACCGAAACCATCATGACCTTTGCGTTCAATCACTTCATAGAAAATCGGACCGAACGTATTTTTCGTGAAGATTTGTAGCAAGTAACCTTTTTCATCTCCATCTACCAGAATTGCGTTCTTTTCTAGGCGGTTCAAATCTTCTGTCACGTTTGGCACGCGCTCAGGAAGCATCTCATAGTAAGAGTGCGGAGGTGGAGTTAAGAATTGAATTTCACTGTTCTTCAAGTTTTCCAAAGTTTGAACAATGTCAGTCGTCAACAAAGCCACGTGCTGAATGCCAGAACCTTTATATTCATCCAAGTACTCTTGAATTTGAGATTTCGATTCTGTCGGTTCGTTAATTGGGACCGAAAATTTTCCGCAAGGAGAACGCATAACTTTGGAAAGTAAACCGGTCTTTGCACCACGAATGTCGAAGTAACGAGCCTCACGGAAAGCCAAAACTTTCGTGTAGAAGTCACACCACTTATCCATTTCACCTTTAGGAACGTTGTTGGTGAAATGATCAATCACTGTAAAACCAACGCCTTCAGGAAACTTATCTTCCGGCTTTACTTGGAAGATTTCGTTATAAAGTTTGTTTTGGTTTTTCTCGTCGATGAAATAAATCAAAGAGTCACCAATGCCATAGATAGCTGGGAATGGTGTCGCTCCTTTTTGGTGATCATTGCCTTCGTAAGGACGGCCACCGCGTGCCACTGCGGTCTTAAATGCGTGTTCTGCATCTTGAACGCGGAAGCCCGTCGCACAGATCGAAGGGCCGTGCATTTTTGCAAAGTCCGTCGCGAAAGTTTGCGGTTCACAGTTTAAAATATAATTGATGTCGCCTTGGCGGAATAAGCGGATGTTTTTGCCATGAACTTGTCCCACTTCTTTAAACGCATAACGTTTGAAGATAGTTTCGAAATAGTGAGCATCGGGACCTGAATATTCAATAAAATCCACGCCATTAAGGCCGATGGGATTTTGCTCTGTAATTTGAGCCATTGCTTCCTCCTAAAAAACCGACAGTAGCCCTATTTAACACTGATTTCAAGCAAGAAGAAGCTAAGGAATATCAATCACTTAAGCAGGGAACATCTGGCCTTTAGCATTAAGCCCTGAGGTCAGAAGATGAAGCGAATATTCGTTGATAGAAATCCAAGACTTTCGGATCCACGATGATAGAACGAGGATTCCAACCAATAAGATGAAGTCCGTCTGAAGCCCGCAATCGGCTTAAAGCCACGTAAGCATGACCCGGTTCCCACAATGAGCTTAGGTCACACCACAAATCGTCCAAGGTGGCCCCCTGACTTTTGTGAATTGTCGTAGCATAAGCCAAAGTCAGTGGGAACTGCACCACTTGAGCCATGATATTGCCTTCAGCGTCCTGAATAGCAAAAGATGTTTTTTCGACTTGGACTTCGCGACCACCATCTTTTTTCACCATCACGGTGTCGGCGGTGATATCGGTGACAACACCGCGAGTCCCATTCACCCAACGCTTTTGCGGATCATTCTGTAAAAACATCACCCGACAACCCAGCTTAAGAACAAGCTGCAAAGGAACCGGTGCTGATTTCTGTAAAATCTCGATATGTTTTTCAGTTCCAAAGTAAATGGATGCAATGGTGATCTCTTCTTCGTCGAGTTCACGCAATTTTTTTTGATTGAAATTATCCGCTGCTATTTTTCTAGGGAAAAGGCGCGTGCCCGGATGATCTTCATCGTGTTCTTGCAAGTGTTCATTCAAAAAATCCCGCACGCGTTCCGTGGTCAATCCGTGTCGAACATCACTCAAAATATCCAAAAATAAGTTATCGCTGACACGTTGATTGTGGGACAGCTTGACGTTTTGAAAACCGCTTTGGTGCCAGACGGCATTCATAAAACACCAGTCTCTTTGCCCTGTTTGCGTGACGGGTGGCAGCTGTGCAAAATCACCGACGGATATTATGCGCATTCCTCCCCAGGGAAGTTTTGATTCACGAGCTCTTTGCGAAAGCGCTTCGGCAATCATCAAAGCTTGACCGGGGATCATGGAAATTTCATCGATGATCACGCCTTCGACTTTACGAAGACGAGCCATTAATTTTGTATCTTTAGAGGCGCGAGCATAAGTGGCGTCAGGTCCGCCTTCCATAATGCCTAGTCCAAAGAAGCTATGAAAAGTCCGTCCGCCCAGAAGGACCGCAGCCGCCCCCGTGCTGGCCAAGATCGGCATGGACTTGGGATCAAGCTCTTTCATGAAGTGACGAATAAGAAAACTTTTGCCGCTGCCGGCTCCGCCTGTCAGAAAAACATTTTCGCCGGAACGAAGAAGTTCCAGGGCGCCAGATTGTTCAGGAGAAAGGTCGACAGGAGTTTTTGACATGAATGGAACGATCATGCCACAGACACAATCGTTCCTTCAATAGCTTAGCGAGAGAATTTACCGTTTAAGTTCACTTCACGTTGCACAGTCTCGCAGATTTCGCGAGGGCCCATGCGTGGATCTACGACTTCCCAACGACAGTGACGGTCAAAATAACGACGATCTAAGATTCTAACGTGAATGGTGTTGTAGTTGTTACTGAAACTCAAGACAACCTCACGTCCATCCATAAAGCACACGCCTGGATCAAAGTAGAATCCCACGGATTCAACAACACCCTTGCGAGTCACGTACGCCCATTTCAAATCGTTTACCGAAGACTGACATTGAGGCATCACGAAACTGTCACCGCGAGCATCTTTGTAAGTAAGTACGGGTCTGTTTCCTTGAAATGTGATCGCCAATTCACCACGACGTCCTTCGAAAGAACCTTGATAAACGCCTTCTACTTTCTTCGCGCGAGACAGATATTCATCCGGCACTTCGCCATTTTCAATTTTGACTGTCTTACAGGCTGTTAAAGCCAATGTTGCTACGAGGAGCAAAACAAATTTTTTCATAAGAGATCCCCTTTCCTTTTCGATTACCGCGAGTTTCCGGGTAAGTAAAATTGATTAACTTGTCGATAACGCCCTCGATCATAGTCCCAAAGGCCTTTTAAATGAATTTAGGCAGGTTTACGATTTACAAACGAACAACCTTTTCCAATGTGGGAACTCAAGCATGTTAAAACTTCTATTGGCCTCCACCCTCGTTCTGTCAGCACAGGCTAAGTCCGCAAAAACGGCGGCTCCCTCTTCCGACATCCCCGAAAAAAGATCCTTCCCCTTGAGCACGGATGTCAGTCCCTGTGAAGACTTTCACAAATACGTTTGCGAAAAAGCGGAGGCCTCATTCAAACTACGCCCGGATCGCCGCAGCCACACCTTTGCCTTCAATGATTCTAGAGAACGTCTTTTGGAAGTTAAAAAGAAATTCATGAAGGACCTTCCTGCGCAAAAAAATATGGATTCGCGCAGCGAACAGATCCGCGATGTTTACATGTCGTGCATGAATACTTCCGCGAAAGCCAAAGACGAAAAAGCCGAAGTCGTTCGCATGGTGAACGAGATCGGTAAAATTAAAACCACCGAAGAATTAGTTCGTTACTCTCATGAAAATTTGCCGAAGGGCTTTGGCAACATGGTTTATCTTTGGGCGTCTCCGAATTTGGACAATCCGAAAAAGATGGATGCCATGCTTTATGCCAATTTCATGCTTCTTCCCGATCACAAGTACTATGAGCAGCCAGAGCTTTTGAAAGAGTACGAATCCTTGCTCACCATGTTCATCCAAAACATCGAACCCAAAGTAAAGAAGGCGGATGCTCAGGCGCGCGCAAAGGCGATGGTCGCATTCGAACAAGAGTTTATTAAAACTTACCCGGTAACTGCTGTTCGTCATCAGCGTTGGAGTGAAAAACGTGTGAGCTCTCAAGCAGATCTTTTAAAAAAGTATCCGCAGCTCTATTTAAAACCTCTGTTTGATAAAATCCCCCCTGAAGTGGTTGTAAATACACCGATCCCCGAATCTTTGGATTTCATCAACGCGCAACTAGACAAGCTTCCTTTGCAAGTATGGAAAGACGTTTATCTGTATAAAGCTTTGGGCGATCAAATGGACGATGGTTACCCGAAGTTTTTCCAAGCCGGATTTAATTTTGAAAAAAAGTTCTTTGGCGGTCCTGAAAAGCGTCCTGACCGTCAAGAGCGTTGCACGACGACCGCGGGCAACTATTTCATGAAAGAAATTGATGCGGCGTTGGTCGACAAAGTCTTTCCTCATTTCGACGAAAGCAAAGTCAATGAAGTGGGCGCACGTATTCGTCAAAGTATTTTGGAGGGCCTAGAAGCCAACAAATGGCTTTCTAAAGAAGGTAAAAAAGAAGCCATCGCGAAAATTAAAACTGCGCGCTTGCAATTAGTAAAGCCTCACACGGACAAAGAATGGGATTTCGTTCCTCTTCGTCAATATTCTAAAACAAATTATGTGCAGAACATGCACACATACAACGAAGCTCGCTGGGAAAAGAACATGACAGAGCTTCGTGAACCCGCCAATCAAGACGCCTGGGGTATGGGACCGTTGACGGTGAACGCGTATTACAGCAGTAACGAAAACAAATTTGTTCTGCCGATTGGTATTCTGCAATATCCATTCTACGACAAAGATGGATCGGTGATTGAAAACCTAGGCGCCGTTGGCGCAGTGATGGGACATGAATTGGGTCATAGCATTGACGACAGCGGATCAAAATATGATTCTCAGGGCCGTCTTCGTCAGTGGATGACAACAAAAGACATCATGGAGTTCAACCTTCGCGGGCAAAAGATGATTGATCAATTCAATCAAATTGGTCACGACGGCAAGCTGACGTTGGGTGAAAACGTCGCTGATCTTGTCGGTTTGACGTTTGCTTACAATGCCGCTTTCCCTAAGGGCCAAGGCACTGAAAAAGATAAAAAAGATTTCTTCATCGCCTATGGTCGTTTGTGGTGCACGGTGATCCGCCCTGATTTTGAAAAGCTGATGCGTAAAACCGATCCGCACTCGGCGGGATGGGCGCGTATCAATGAACAAGTAAAACATCAGCCCGCGTTTGCGGAAACTTTCCAATGCAAACCAGGCGATAAAATGACTTTAGATCCAAAAGAAAGAGTACAAATCTGGTAATAAGACAAAAAGCCGCATCAAATTGAAGCGGCTTTTTTTGAATTCTACTCTTCATCGCATTTAAGCAAAATGACGGCGCAAAGCTTGCGTGTTTTGTTAAAGAACCGATAAGAAGATCATGGAACGTATCTTGTTTTATTCGGCGTTACTCATATCTTTGAGTGCGTGTAGCTTGGATCTTAAAAAAGTGACAGATGCACTCACAGAAATCCCTGAAGAGGACGTCATTCAGTATTCCTGTCCCACGGGATATGTTTACGTACCCCCTTCCGCGAGCGAAACTCCTCCCGGATTCTGTGTCGCAAAATATGAAATGAAAGATGTCGCTGGCATTGCCACCTCACAAGCTGGTGGTACACCTTGGGGCAATATCGATCGCGATGATGCGATCACCGCTTGTCAGGCTTTGGGTTCTGACTACGACCTTATCAGCACGGTTCAATGGAATAAGATTGCCACCAACATCACTGAAACGACGGCAAACTGGAGTTCCGGTGCTGTTAGTTCAGGGGCTCTAAATCGCGGTCACTTTGATAACTCTTACGGAAGTCTGCTTGAAGCCGGCGGAGACGATCATCCCTGTTATGGTTATGACTTCGATAGCTCTGGAGCTGCGGATTCGCAAGCTTCGCTCGACGCCGTTTGCAGTCCCAGCTTGTGGCATGAAAACCGACGAACTCATCAACTGTCTAACGGCGAAGTGCTTTGGGATTTCGCGGGGAACTCTTGGGAGTGGAACAAAGAAGATTTCACCGATCCCGGCGCTTCAAGCAATGACTACATCGCTGATTTAGTGGGACTGGGCGGAAGTTTTGCTACTTTGTTTGCTCCCTCAAGCTCTTTGGTTTGTGCGAGTCCTAACTCGAACGAATATTGCGGAATGGGTTTTGCCTGGATTAATGGACCGGGCGGAGCGATTGCACGCGGCGGAAGCCTTTATAATGGAACTGACACCGGAGTTTTCGCTGTGGACCTCGACAATTCAACCTCGTACTCAAACACCCACGTGGGTTTCCGCTGTGTGACTTCGGCCACTGCTGCACCCCAATAAAAAAGCCTCTCTTTGCTGCATTTCAAAGCAAGTCCTGTTATGCTAAGAATCTTGGCTGTGACGCAGGAGGAATCTGTGACAGTGAAGTTAGTGAACTTCGAAACAAAAACTGAAAATCCTCATTATGAGGGAGTCTACGACATCGCACCGGCTGAAGTGCAAAAGCTGATGGCGAATGTGAAGCTTATTGATGTTCGTCAACCTGACGAGTACACGGGCGAATTGGGTCACGTCCCGGGCTCAGAGCTAGTAGTTCTGAACACTCTTCCCGATCATCTTGAAAATTTACCTAAAGACCAAACCGTGGTCTTCATCTGTAAAAGTGGCGGTCGCTCTGCTCAGGCCACAGCTTTTGCAAAAATGAATGGCCTTACACACGTTTATAATATGCAAGGTGGAATGATGCTTTGGAACCACCTTCAATTGCCTGTTGAAAGATAGAAAAAATATGCCAGGAAAAGTATTTGTTAATAGAACTTTGAATCTGAAAAAGATTCGTTACATCGGCGTTGATATGGACCATACGTTGGTTCGTTATAACAGTGAAAACTTCGAACGCCTTTCTCACACCACTATGATCGAAAAATTGATCAAACGTGGTTATCCAGAAGCTTTGCGTAAGTTGACGTTTGACTACAACTACGCGATTCGCGGTCTGGTGATCGATCGTAAGATGGGGAACCTTTTGAAATTGAATCGCTATACGGCGATTCGCGCCAGCTACCATGGTTTGAAGCCGTTGGATTTCAAAAGCCATCAAAAGCTTTACAAGTCGACTTACATCGACTTAAGCAACTCGGACTATTTGGCCGTCGATACTTCGTTTTCAATTTCTTTGGCGAACTTGATCGCTCAGATCGTCGAGCTTAAAGACACGGATCTTGGAAACAAGTATCCGGAGTATTCCCAAATCGCCGACGACGTGTTGGATGCTTTGGATGAAGCCCATCGCGATGGCTCTTTGAAAGACGTTGTTAAGAAAAATCTGGATCACTACATCATTAAGGATCCTGAGCTTGTTGAAGGACTTGAAAAATTCCGTCGTCATGGAAAGAAGATCTTCGTTTTAACGAATTCTGATTTCCACTATACAAAATTATTGTTGGATTATGCGATTCAACCTTTCTTGAAAGAACACAAGTCTTGGCAAGATCTGTTTGAATTCGTAATTACTTTTGCCTCGAAACCCAAGTTCTTCTATGAAAGCCAAAAATATCTTCGCGTAAATCCCGAAGATGGCACGATGACAAACATGGAAGGAAAACTGACTCCCGGTATCTACCAAGGCGGTAACGCGAAGAAATTCACGGCCGATCTTGAGCTTGCCGGCGACGACATCCTGTACATCGGGGACCATATTTACGGCGACATCCTTCGCTTGAAAAAGGACTGTAACTGGAGAACAGCTATGGTCATTGAAGAGTTGGATGACGAAGTGAACAACAATAAAAAAGCCGAACCTTTGAATCAAGAAATCGAAGTCTTGATGAAAAAGAAAGAGCCTTTAGAAGATGAACTGACAGACCTGATGACTCGTAAAATTGAAAAAGCCGCGAACATCAACGACACGCAAATCGATGGTCTTCAGAAAACCATTTCTGAAATCGACGCGCAAATCAGTCAGCTGATCAAAAAGCAGCAAGCCATGTACAACGGCAACTGGGGTCAACTGATGAGAGCCGGTAACGAAGAAAGCTACTTCGCCTATCAGTTAGACCGCTACGCCTGCGTTTACATGGAAAAGCTCGGAGACCTCTTGGATCTTTCGCCAAGAACTTATTTCCGCGCCCCACGCCGCCCACTAGCCCACGAAATCTACTAGGTGCCTGCTTCTTTTTGGGTCTACACCGCAGCAAAGCCACTCCATAAGAGTGGCTTTTTTTATTTCGACAGTTAAACTGATCTAGAGAGTCTCGAAGAACACATTTCTAAGGATGGTCTACGAGAAAGTTTATTGTTTCCGCACTGCTTGTTTTTGCTACTTCCCATGTCATGGCTGACGCCAAGGTCGGTTTCATCGATATGCAAAAAGCAATCAAAGGAACTGCGGCTGGAAAAAAAGCCACCGCCGAACTCGATGCACAGTATTCCGAAGAGAAAAAGAATTTCGAAAAGCGCGAAGTTGAACTTAAAAACATGGCTCAGGAGCTAGAAAAGAAAAAGGCGGTTCTTTCAGAAGAGGCTTTTAAAGCCAAACAAATTGAATATCAAAAAGCCGTTATCGCCTTTCGTGAAAACGTAACAAAAAGTCAGAACGACATTCAAAAGAAACAAGAGCAACTGACAGCTCCTATTCTTGAAAAAATGGAAAAGGTCATCGCGAAAGTTTCTAAAGAAAAAGGATTTACGATGGTGCTGCAAGACACTCGTATGATCGTATATTCATCTACGGACGCTGATTTAACAGAAGATGTGATTAAGGCCTACGAAAGCGAGAAATAGTGCCAGCACCCTTTACCAAGGTAAAGGGTCACCATCGCGAAAGAAGCCACCGTTAGGACCACCCTTAGGAAGAGTGGCTGCCCAGATGATGCCTTTGATTCCCTGCTCAACTGTACGGTCTGCATGTGGGCCACCCATATCCGTGCGCACCCACCCCGGTGATACGGAGTTCACACAGATATCTGCCCCTTGCACTTCCGAAGCAAAAAGATTCGTCACCATATTCAGAGCCGTTTTAGAGATACGATAAGACGCGGAAGCGTTTTGCGGAACTGACAGCTGGGCCATACCACTAGAGACATTTACAATACGGCCGTAACCTTCTTGCTGCATCAACGGAAAAATTTTCTGAGTCAGCAAAAAAGGA
The DNA here is from genome assembly GCF_001592755.1 of Bdellovibrio bacteriovorus. NCBI lineage: Bacteria > Pseudomonadati > Bdellovibrionota > Bdellovibrionia > Bdellovibrionales > Pseudobdellovibrionaceae > Bdellovibrio > Bdellovibrio bacteriovorus. The sequence goes on from NZ_LUKF01000001.1 coordinate 206,316, forward strand.
CCTAAAGTATTCGTCGTAAATGTTTTCTGAATAGTTGAAGCTTTCGTTTTAAATAAAGAAGAATTTCCGCCATCTTCACTGTCGATCAGGATTCCAGCGTTATTCACAAGAACATCCACAAAACCAAAATCTTTGCGGATGTTTTCAACGAAATCATTAATACTTTTTTCTTGCGAAAGATCCAGCTTCATCGGCACCACATCCAAGTCCTTCATTTTGAAGGCATTGATTTGCTTTTGCGCCTTATCTGGATTTCGCATGGCCATCACCACTTTAAAACCTCTTTGCGCCAAGGCCTCGCTTGTCGCAAGACCCAAACCTCGATTCGCACCTGTGACGATGGCAATTTTTTTCATGACAATTCCTTATTGAGGACGTGGAACCGGGAAGTCAGGGCCCGCACCGCCGCCGCCGCCATCAACGGGGTCAACCGGAACTAGAACACCTGTAGACCAGTTGCGCGCATCAATCACGCATTCACTGGAAATCACACGCCAACGTTCGATCGGGAAGTGATAAACTGTTTCAACCCAACCCCAACCGTTCCAATCAACGACACGGCGGTAACCACCACGCCCATCACGGTCTACAACCGAACGAGTTTCGCGATGGAACGTTAGAAGTGGATAGTGAAGTTTCAAACGACCGTCATGAGTCAACTGAGCCTTCGCAGGTTCTTCAAACAAACAACCATAGAAACCATCAATGCTGCGAATGCGGCCTTCAAGAATTTCTCCGGGTTGTACGTCACGATCTTTCGGTACGCGGAAAGAAAAGAAATAATCAGAAGGTGCGCCATTGTAGTAATAGCTGCGAGTATTCAAAGTCAAAAGACCGTCGAACTCTACCAAGCGAACCGTCGCGCGACCATCTTCGCTCATCCATGTGCCTTCCAAATTGCTGCCGGCAACGGCGTTGAAAGACAAAGCCAATGTTAATGCGGCTACGAACATTTTCATATTTCCCCCTATCGAGAACCCGCGTTGCGGTTGAACAAAATGATGTAGTCTTTCGCACCTGTTTGTTCCATCATTCCCGAAAATTTATTGTCTTCAAATTTCTTGCGGTAGGTCTTGCGAGCGATGTTTTGAATCATGCACCCCAAAGGACCGGTACCCGCCAAATCTTTACCTTCTTCAATCACACACTTCGGTTCAAACGACTCCTCTTGCTGACGAGTCACCGGAAATTTTGTGATAGAAAAACTGACTACATCGAGCTTGTACTCTTCTTTCAAACGATTGGCAGGATTTTTCTTTAATAGTTGCGAAGAATAAATGTTAGGTACGATGGCCGCGACCCGCAAACCCTGCTCACGAGCCGTCTTTACGCCGTCCACGAAGCGATCCATTTCGTTTTTGATATCGACCCGCATGTTGGAATTAAAAAGCTCCACGTAAGGCAGCATAGGCTCAACAACGATCACATCGTATTTAGATCCGGCCTCTTGATTGGCTTCAAAAAATCCGCGCAAAAGCTCCATGTCTTCGATTTGGTTCGGAGTGACTCCCAATAACACAACCGGCGCCTCTTTAATCTCTAAGCGAAGACGTTCGTAAACGCCCTTCCCTAACTCTTCAGGAGTCGTCACTTGAGAGAATTTGATCTTCGGAATGCTTTGCGGCTGGATAGAGAAATTCATCGCAAAATAGATACCCAAAGCGATCACAGCAGTAGCACAGGCCCAGTAAATGTATTTCATGGGGCCGAAGGTCGCGCAGAATATGAGCGAAGTCTAGTTACGGCGCTACGCACGCCATTCGTCGCAGCGTGGCAATCCTCGTTGTAATCTGTTAGAATTATGCTAGGTTGCGAACATTACATAGGACTTGATCCCCAGGACAGGTACCCACTTATATGAAGGCGACGAATACAAATTCTTCTTTTTCTTATTTAATTATTGGCTCTGGCCGCGTCGCCCGACACCTGGGCTATTATCTTCACTTACTCAATCAACATTTTGAAACTTGGGATCGCTCACAAGATCCGCACGCACTGGCACGAAAAGTCGCGAAATCTTCTCACGTCTTGCTTGCGATCAGTGATTCGGCCCTCTTAGGATTTTATCGACAGCATTTAGCAGGTCACGAGAAAGTCCTCGTGCATTTTTCTGGAGCTCATCATTTTGATGATATGATTGCCGCGCACCCGTTGATGACTTTCGGACCCGAGCTTTATGATCTTTCGTTTTATCAAAAGGTTCACTTCACCGTGACGGGTGCTGACTCTCTTAAAGAGGCGATCCCGGTCTTTACGAATCCTTTCTCTGTCTTGCCACCGGAACAAAAGGCGCGCTATCACGCGTACTGTGTTTTAGGCGGAAACTTCGTGACTTTACTTGTAACTAAAATGTTGCAAGGTTTTTCAGAGATGAATATTCCGGTCGAGGCCGCGCACCTTTACGTCGAAAAAATTTTAGCGAATACATTTCAGAATCCGACTCAGGCCTTAACGGGACCGCTTGTGCGAAAAGATGTCGATACTGTGAAGACAAATCTCGCAGCTCTTTCAGAGGATTCCTATCTTCCCGTCTATGAAGCATTTTTAAAAACCCACTGGCCCGATTACCCGCGAAAGTGAGGCAACAATGAAAACCATTTTAGATTTTCAGGATAAGAAAGCGAAAAAAGAAAAAATATCCATGGTCACCTGTTATGACTACACCTTCGCGCGCATCTTAGCCGAAAGCGACGTCGATTGCCTTTTAGTGGGAGATTCTTTGGCGATGACGATGCATGGACATAAGACGACGTTGAACGCCTCTGTAAACATGATGGCTTTGCACACGGCGGCCGTCGTGCGCGGCGCCGGCGATAAATTCGTCGTTGGTGATTTGCCCTTCATGAGTTATCGCAAAGGTCTTACTGCCAATATGACTTACGTTGAAAAGATCATGAAGGCTGGAGCCCACGCGGTGAAACTGGAAGGTGCTTCTGGAAATATCGAACTGGTTCGTCATCTTCTGGATTCAGGCGTTCCGGTGATGGGTCACTTAGGTTTAACTCCGCAATCCGTGAATCAATTGGGCGGTTTTAAAGTACAAGGTCGCGACGAAAAGGCTCAGAAAAAAATCAAAGAGCAAGCTTTGCAACTTCAAGACGCTGGTGCCTTTTCCGTAGTACTTGAATGCGTTCCTTCAAAACTTGCTAAAGAAATCACCGCGTCCCTAGAAATCCCCACGATTGGTATCGGTGGAGGTCCTGACTGCGACGGCCAAGTTCTTGTTCTGCAAGACATGTTAGGAATGACTCCAGGATTTAAACCTAAGTTCCTAAAACAATACTTCAATGGCTTTGAAGCGATGAAAGAGGCCTTTAACACTTATCATCAAGAAGTGACAGAAGGAAAATTCCCTACCGAGAAAGAGAGCTACTCATGAGTGAAGTTCTGCGTTCTCCTTCAGAAATGAAAGCCTGGCGCAAAGACAAAGTGGGCACGGTGGGCTTTGTTCCTACCATGGGTGCTTTGCATGCCGGGCATGAAGAATTGATCAAGCGCGCCCGCAAAGAAAATGACTTGGTTGTTCTTTCTATCTTCGTAAATCCGACACAGTTCAATGACCCTCAAGATCTGGCGAAGTATCCAAAAACATGGGAGCAAGATTTCGCCATGGCCGAGATGAACGGAGTGGATGCGGTTTTCTTTCCTAACTTTGAAGAAATGTATCCGGACAAGTACCGCTATAAAGTTTCAGAGAACGATTATTCCTTGCTATTAGACGGCGCTCATCGACCCGGTCACTTTGACGGCGTTTTATCCGTCGTGATGAAGCTTTTTAACTTAGTCCGTCCTAATAAAGCCTACTTTGGAGAAAAAGATTTTCAACAGCTCTCATTAATTCGCGGAATGGTGGATGCATTTTTTATGAATCTGGAGGTCATTCCTGTCGCGACGGTGCGTGAGCACGATGGTCTAGCCATGAGTTCTCGCAATACGCGACTGAAAGCTGAAGAAAGAAAAATCGCGCCTGCGATCTATAAAGCCATCACCGAAAGCAAAAGTGCCGAAGAAGCCACGGCAAAACTTCAAGCCCAGGGTTTTGTCGTCGATTACGTCACCGATATAGGATCTCGCCGCTTCGTCGCGGCGAAATTGGGTGAAGTGAGGTTGATAGACAATGTCGAAATCTAAAGTTCTTTTTATTATGACGGGCTCTATCGCCTGCTACAAAGCCTGCCACGTGGTCTCTCGACTGGTCCAAGCCAATTGCGAAGTGCAAGTCGTTGCGACTCCTTCGGCCTTAAAGTTTGTGGGCAATGCGACACTTGAAGGTCTGACCGGAAAACCTGTTGTCAGCGACATGTACGCCACAGGCAATGTTATGGATCATATTCACCTTATGAGATGGGCGGATGTGATTTTAGTCGCACCCGCAACGGCCAGCTTCATCAACAAAGCAGCCCAAGGTGTCGGCGATGATTTAGTGCAAACTCTTTTCTTAGCTCACGACTTTAAGAAACCTTTCCTTGTTGCGCCCGCGATGAACACGAGTATGTACAAACACCCTGTCACGCAAAAGTCCTTGCAGACTCTTCGTGAAATGGGTGTGCAGATTTTAGAAACCGCTTCCGGTATTCTGGCTTGCGGCGAAGAAGGTTGGGGGAAACTTCTTGAACCTGATTTGATTCTGAAATTCACGCTTGAAGCTTTGCAAAACAAAGGCGCCACGGTCCCGTCCGAGGCGATCTCATTTAAATCCGCCAGCAAAGTCAAAGTCCTTGTCACTGCCGGCGGCACGCAAGAACCCATCGACACCGTACGAGTTATTAGCAATCTGAGTTCTGGTAAAACAGGTGTTACGATCGCAGAAAATCTGACGCAAATGGGTTTTGACGTCACACTTTTGCAGGCGCATGGATCCGCACACGCTGAACACGTCACTCGTCGCGACTTCTTTACAAGCTTTGCTAGCCTTGATGAAAAGATGAAAAATTATCTTTCCAGTGAAGAGTTCACGCATGTCATTCACGCAGCGGCTGTGAGTGATTATTCTGTGGATAGCATTGAAGTGAACGGTGTTAAGCATCGCCCCTTTGAGGTAAAAAAGGTCAGCTCAGACGCAGATCACCTCAATATTCATTTGAAACGCAATCATAAGATCGTGGATCGTTTGAAGGATTACTCAAAGAATAAAAATCTGCAAGTGATCGCGTTTAAATTGACCAGCCATGCTTCGGCTGAAGACAAACAAAAAGCCGTGACGAAGTTATTCCAAGGTTCTCATGCCGACTTCGTCGTACACAACGATATGACGGATATTGATATTGTTAACAAAACACATAAGTTCACCTTACACTCGCCTTCCAACGCGGTGGCTTGCGAAAGCCTAGAAAGACTTTCCAGTGAATTGATCCATGCTCTTATGCCTAAGGATACTTTATGATTTTATGTCTTGATGTGGGGAACACTCAGATCTATGCCGGTCTTTTTGACAAAGACAAAATGGTGCTTTCATTCCGTAAGAACTCTAAAAGCGGGGCTTCTTCCGACGAGACCGGGATTTTCTTAAGAAGCGCTATTCGTGAGAATGGTTACGATCCTTCCAAAATCAAACAGATCGCTATCTGCAGCGTCGTCCCCGAAGTGATTTATTCGCTTCGGGGCGCTTGCATGAAGTATTTTAATATCAATCCGTTTATTCTTCAGGCCGGAGTTAAAACAGGATTGAAAGTAAAATATCGCAATCCCTTAGAAGTCGGCGCAGACCGTATTGCCAATTCAATTGCGGCAACTCATCTTTACCCAGGTAAAAATCTTATTATCGTGGATCTGGGTACCGCGACCACTTTCTGTGCCGTGACGAAAGAAAAGGATTATCTGGGCGGCTCCATCGTGGCGGGCCTTCGCCTTTGTATGGAAGCTTTAGAAAGTAAAACGGCGAAACTTCCATCCGTCGAAATCGTTTCTATGCACGAAGCCTTGGGACGCTCGACGATAGAAAGCATCCAGTCTGGACTTTTCTACGGCCATCTAGGAACGATCCGCGAATTGAGTGATAGAATCACCAAGGAATGTTTCCAAGGAGAAAAGCCGCTTGTCATAGGAACCGGCGGATTTGCCTACTTGTTTGAAAAAGAAAAAATATTTGATGAGATCGTGCCGGATTTAGTTCTGAAGGGCATGTTGATCGCTTTGCAATACAATACGTAAGGATTTAGGAATCACTATATGAATTTATCAATGTTAAGAGCAAAAATTCACCGCGCCACAGTCACCGGAGCGGACCTTGATTACGAAGGTTCCGTCAGTGTGTGCCCAGATCTTATCAAAGCTTCTGGTTTGTTAATTAATGAGCGCGTGGATATTTATAACTGTAATAACGGCGCCCGCTTTTCCACTTACGTGATCAAAGGAAAGAAAGGCGAAATTTGCCTTAATGGAGCTGCAGCTCGCCACGTTCAACGTGGAGACCTTGTGATCATCTGTGCTTACTGCGGACTCAGCATGGACGAAGCTAAAAAGCACGAACCCGCAGTGGTTTTTGTTGATGCGAAAAATCGCGTGAAAGAAAAGCGCAAAGAAGACAGAAAAAATAATAAGTGATTATTCAAAGGGCGGCTACAACCGCCCTTCTTGAAATGGTTTTGGCTTTTCCCATTTAAGAATTTTTTCTGCAGGGACTTCTGCAGATCGTCCCGAAAGTTTCTCAAACTCCACTACGTCGTGCGCACAAAAGATTTCCACTTCTTCAGAGTGAGTTCTTTTTAGCTCGCGCAAACGATCCTGATTCCACAAACGAGCCTTACGATCTTTTTCCATCATAATCTGATATAAATTTAAACCCGGTGTGCAATGGGGATTCAGCACATTCATCTCTTGATGATAAAAGTAGGCATCCCCCGCCTGAAGCAGCCATTTACTTCCCGTATTCACGGCCACTCCTGCATGCCCTAAGGTATGTCCCAACAGCGGTAAAAGAACGATGTCCGAAGAAATACCATCCAGTTGCTGCACACGATTGAATCCAAACCAAGATTCTCCTTCGCCGGCGTCATACACTTTCCATTGATCCTGAGTAGACCACTGCTGCGGTCGGAAACGTTGCCGATCTAACCAAGTTTCTTGTTTCACGGCGCTGTCCCTCTCTGATCGCATCATGTGAACTGTCGCCTGCGGAAAATCGTCCAACCCACCTGCGTGATCAAAATCCAGATGAGTTAGAACAATGTGCCGCACATCGCGAGGATCAAAACCCATTTGTTTAATTTGCTCTAGGGCCGTCATCTCGAGACGAAATTCCGGGCTGACCAAGCTCAGAAAAAAGGAACTCAGACGACCTTGAGGATTTTCAACGTCGCGGGTCCCTAAACCAGTATCGATAAGGACAAGCTCTTGATTAGTTTCGATAAGCAGGCAGTGATTCGTGAGGTGTCCTCTTTGGATAACGGATTCAGGCCCATGATCCATCAGGCTTCCGCCCAAAGGACAAGTTGAAATACAATTTAAGTGATGAACATGCATAGAACCTCCCCAGAAAAGATATCTTGAGAGGTTGAGCCGAAGACAGTTGATTATTTACAGTAACGATATTGACTCATGATCGCGCGAGTTTTTTGAGCGCCCGAGATATCTCCACCACGACGTTTATTCCAGTCGTCACTGCGCAAAGGTCCCCAATAAGTCCCCTCGGGCCCCTTGGATGTTGGAGTCATCAGAGTGTCACGATTCTGCAGCTCTTTCGCTAGCAAATCGATACCACACTGAATATTTTGATATGGCACGTGAAGGTCGCGTGCTTTAGGACATACCGGTTTCCACACTTGCAAAAGACCAATGGCCGTTCCATTAGGTGCGTTCGGATTGTCATTGCGCGGATTACAGCTTGATTCAGATGAAGCCATGGACATGATGATCCACACCCAATAAAGTTCGCGCTGGTCCTTAGACATCTTCGGATAATTGGGACACCACTTCGTAATATCATCAGGAATATTCTCGCCGAAAGAGTCTGGCTTTTCTTTGATCTGTTGAAGAGTGTAAGATCCCCACGAACCTAGCTGACCTTCTTTGTTGATAAAGTTATCACAGCCCTTCGCCATTTTTGCGCTGGCATCAGATCCGACTTCTCGAGCCACATTGCGATCCAGATCCTTTTCGTAAATGAAACCTTCTTTTTCGCGCGCAGCCCAAGCCGCATCCATCACATCGTACGAGTTGTCTTCAGTCTTTTTGCTGTCAGCACCCATCGCGCTTTGCTTGCCGCCGCCGCTGAACATATTCGTACAAAAACCCATGATCAGTTGAAAAATACTTTGCTTTTGTGTAGCCGCAGCTTGAGCTTCTTGAGCCGCAAGAGCTTGATTCGCCGCTGTTTGCGCCGCCGCTTGTTGCTGTTGAAGCATGTAGTTTTGCTGAGCTTGCATGGATTGGAAAATCGCGGTGGCATTCGCCGGATTCGGTGCCGCCGTCGTCGTTTGCGCAAAGGAAAGCGCAGGAGCAAATGTTGCCGTAACAATTAGAATCTTGATGCGCATGTACGTCCCTGTCTCCATAAGGGACTTATCGGGAAACGCCCAAATTCCATGAATATTTCTGGGCTATTTACGAGGCCTGTTTCACTATGATACAGTCGCCGGATGGGTATTACGCTTCTTCAGCTACAAGACGGCCATAAGGCCTACGGTCCAAAGATTCTTTTCGACAACGCCACTTTTGCAATCAATGAAGGTGAGCACGTCGGGGTCATCGGACCCAATGGCGCGGGTAAAACAACTCTCTTCAAAGTTTTGGTGGATCAGGAACATCTGGATCAAGGTATCGTCACAAGATCTCAGCAGCTTCGTCTAGGCTACTTAGAGCAAGAAGCAGAATGGAACGTCGACGAAAAGGTCGAAGAATACCTAGATAAGAACTGCATCAAACCTCTTTGGGAGTTAAAGCAGTTCGGATTAAAGCTGGGTCTTACCGAAGCGCATTTTCAATCTCACCTGAAACAGCTCAGCGGTGGCTATCGCATGCGCGTGAAGCTACTTTATCTGATTGGCCAGGAACCTAATCTGTTGCTTCTCGATGAGCCGACAAACTTTCTGGATCTCGAAACACTTCTTGTATTGGAAAGCTTTCTTCAAGAATTCAAAGGCGCTTTTCTTTTGATTTCGCATGACCGCGAATTCTTGCGTCGCGTGACAGACCACATCTTAGAAGTAGAGTCCGGAGATATCGTAAAATTCCCAGGCAGCTTAGATGATTACTTTGAACAAAAACAAATGTTGAATGAGATTTTGCAAAAACAAATTCTTTCTCAACAGGCAAAAAGAAAATCCATCATGGACTTCGTCACTCGTTTCGGTGCCAAAGCCACCAAAGCCCGCCAAGCGCAAAGCCGCCTGAAAGCTTTGGAAAAGATGGAAGTCATCGAAATGAAGGCCGCCCCTACTCACTCGCATATTCACATTCCCCCCGCGCAACCGACGGGAAAAATGATTTTGGAAATCGAGAATGCTGATTGTGGCTACGGGGAAAAAGTCATTCTTAAGAATGTTTCCTTGCGCCTAGAGCGAGGAAATCATCTTGGCATCGTCGGACTGAATGGCGCGGGTAAATCCACGCTGCTTAAATCACTGGGCGAACAAATTCCTCTGGTCAAAGGCGCCATTAAATGGGGCCACCAAGTGAGCTATTCATACTTTGCGCAGCATACGCCGGAAGCTTTAAATCCTGAACATACGGTTCTTGAAGCTATGGCTGCGGCAGCTCATAAAGAAGTGACTCAACAGGATGTTTTAAATATAGCTGGCAGTCTGCTCTTTTCCGGAGACGCCGTTCACAAAAAAGTGAAGGTCCTTTCCGGCGGAGAAAAATCCCGCGTGGCTTTAGGGCAAATTCTTTTACAGAAGTCTCCGTTGCTATTGCTGGATGAGCCGACGAACCATCTGGACTTCGACACGGTCGAAGCTCTGACGACAGCTTTAGAAGAGTACGAAGGAACAATCGTGACCGTGAGCCATGACCGCGGATTTATCGGACGCGTCGCCAATAAAATCCTTGAGGTGAATCACGGACTTTTGACTCTTTATCCGGGGACGTATGATGAGTACGTTTGGAGTTTACAAAAAGGCTTCTTGGCGGAAAGAACTTTCGAAACCGGAGACGCTAAAGGTGCGGCGACCGCGAAAAGCGACGAACCCGCCAAGTTTAACTATAAAGAAGAACGCAAACGTTTAGAGAATTTAGTTAAAAAGGCTCAGAAGCAGATTGAAGATTGCGACAAGAAGATTGCCCAACTGGGGCAAATGCGAGATTCTTTAAATGAAAAACTAATGACGGCGTCAGGCGATAAAGCGGCCACCTTTGCAAAAGAGCTGCATGAGCTGAGCGGTCAAATCGAAGATCTGGAATCTTCTATGCTTCAGGCGATGGAAGATCAGCAAAACTTCGAGACAGAACTAAAACAACTTGTAGGATCATAAATGTCGAGATGGATATTGCTGGCCTTGGCCCTGAGTTTGGTTTCTTGTGCAAGTTACTTCAAACGCAAAGACTGTGAATCAATCAACTGGTTTGAACACGGTAAGAAAGTCGCGCTGAGCGGGAAATGGCTGAATGCAGATGCGATGGTGACCGAGTGCCGCAAAGTCGATGCGGAAATCCAGGAATCGCAATTGGATCTAGGATTCAAAAACGGCATGCAAATCTACTGTAGCAACACGAATGCCTATAATGTTGGTAAAAGCGGAGACTTCTTTTCCCGCGATCTCTGCGAAGGTCCCCAGATTAACGTTCTTCTTAATGAACACAAAAAAGGTGTCGCGGCTTATTGCCATAAAACTTATGGTTTCACGGCGGGCACTTCCGGAAAGAAATATCAAAACATCTGTCCGAAAGAAATGGAACCCGCTTTCCTTAAAGAGTATCGCCGAGGCCGCAAGAAGTACGTGGAAACTTTGATCTCTACCAAAGAAGGCGAAGTGCGTGAGCTGGATAACCGCATGCGCTCGATGAAATCCGATCTTAACTTTCAAAAAGGACGTTTGACCGGACTCCGTGGCGAGCTGAACTCTTTAGAGACTCAGAAAGCTTTTGTTGCGAACAACAATCCTGCACAACTCGGTTATATCGAAAATCGCATCAGCCAGTTAAATTCAGATATCTCTTCCTTGAACCATGATATTTCCGGGAAAGAGAGCGATCTGAAGAAACTTGAAAACAACAGAAATTCAAAACTTTCCGAGATCACAGGATTTAAAGAAGAGCTTCCTAGTTTAGACGAGTAATTAGTTTGGAACGCGAAACCATTCAATCGCGTCAACATAGGCTTTAGGTTGGTAAGCATTGGCTTGTTCACTCCAGTGAACTTCTCGCCAGCCTAAGCTTTTAAAAGACGGATTTTCCACGTCGCGCTTCTGGATAAACTCAAACACATTCGACACTTGTTCCAGCTCGTTTTTCTTCATTAGCAAAGACGGCAAATGAAACTGAACGAACGCGATACCCTTGTTTTGCGCCCCGAAACCTTCAGCGCCTTCACTTAAGAAGCGTGAATACTGGAGTTCTCTTTTCTCATCACAGTGGTCAACAACCAAAAGTTTTTCAGTGATATTGGCGTAATCCATGACATAGCTAAAGTTATATCCGCCACACTTTTCAACGACCGTACGATTGGCTTTGATCTGACCAAATGATTTCAAAGGAATAGGAAAACGCGACGGTAACATCCATAGATTATCCTGATCCCGTAAAGCAATTTGAACTTTGGGTGAGGACTTCGCGATCTTCATAAAATGCGCAAATATCGCGGATTTTTCGGAAAGTGCCACCGGACTGACAAAAAGAAGATCAAAAGACGCTTCCGCAAAGGCCTCTTGAAAACCGTGGCTGCGCAGCTCGTTCGTGAAATTCGCAGCAAAGACCCGGTGAGTTTCAGAATCCTTCATCGCCTGTGATGAAGCGACAAAGGAATTAATATTCTTCATGGCTTCGGCGGCTTTCAACAAAGTAGTTTCCTGCACACCCGCCAAACGGTGCATGCCAATTAAAGGAAGTGCGGGCTGGTGTTCAGAACGCAAAAGTCGCGGCAAATTCTGAACAAAGTTAAATCTTTCTCTGCTGGAAAGACCTTTATATGAATTCACCCAGCTCGTCACCAAAAGAGGTCTAAGGCTCAACTCCACCACTTGTTGATCAACCGACAAATCCTCTTTTTGATCTAGGCATACCGCAAAGTGCTCAGACTGCTTCCATGGCGATTCACAATAGGCGGGTACTGACTTAATCACAAAAGGCCAACGCACTTTACGAAGTGCCGTTGCAATCTTCGTTTGGGGATCACCTAGATCCAAATCGCCATTTAATAAATAGACGACAAAGTCAGTGATCACTTCTTCCATCAAAACTTGCTGAGCAAAAAGAGCTTCGTTGCGTTCCCGATACCAGATCTTCGCCAGGGCTTTTTCTAAGTGGCCTGGCGCTTCTAATAATTTAGCGCCGATATAAATCTGATGACCTTGCACTCGGTACAAGTAAGGACGATCTTCCAAAATCGTCAGCTGAACCTTCTTATAGAAAGGCTCCATGCTTTCGAGGAGCCTTTCCATCTGTTGCACACGATAGTTTAAGTCCTTCACCTGCTCATTGAAGTAAGCACTAAAGGGGACGTTTTTGTTTAAAGCACAGCGATAGATGCTTTCAGAAGATTCGGCCGATACTCTGTCAATTCTTTCGACAACCTTGGAATCAATACAGATCGGCCTCTTCGTCATCTGAAGAACCATCAGGCTAAGTAAGCCAAAACACACAAGACTGAGCGAGGTCAACCAACGGGCCAGCATATTAACTAACTAAGATTGCAAAAGGTAGACCTCTTCAACCCCGATGTTTTCTAAGAAAACTTCGTCATGCGAGACCACTAAAAGGGCTCCCCGATATTCGTTTAAAGCGGCCTCCAGGATTTCCAAACTTTGCAGATCTAAGTTGTTCGTCGGTTCATCCAAAATCAGAAGCTGAGGAATCGGTGCTGCTAGCAGGATTTTCGCCAGCCCGGCTTTAAGTTTTTCGCCCCCACTCAGCGTCGCTACCGGTTGATGGACTTTTTCTTTCATAAACTGAAAGCGCGCGAGTTTATTGCGAGTTTCAACTTCATCGTAAGCGGAAGTCTGCATCACGTTTTCCATCACTGTCAGGCTCGGATCAAGTAACGAGTACTTCTGGTCCAAGAGCGCCACGGTGACCGCGCCAAGTTTCGCCACCCCCACCTGTTCTACGTTTTCTGGAAATTTTCTTAATAGCGCCTGTATCAACGAGCTTTTTCCACTTCCATTCGCACCGGCCAAAGCCCATCGATGAGCCCCACGCATGATGAAAGAAATAGCGTCAGTCCACAAAAAATCCTCTTTACCGGGATAGCGCAAGTTGAACTCATCCACTTCAATGACAAGCTTTCCCTCGGGCAAAGCCACATCGGGAAGCTCTAGCCCCAAGATGTTTTCGGTTTTTGCCTGAGCCAATAGAGTACGAAATCCCTCTTCCGCGTTTTCCGCACGTTTTTCCTCATTGACGTGGATCTTCGCGTGCGTCACCTCGGCTCTTCTTTTTAAGCCGCCAGCCACAATGCGGGGAATGCCTCCTTTGTCAGCGACTCGCTGACCTCGGCGCATCCGCTTTTCTTGCGCATCCATTCTTTCGTGGTATTCCCTTTCAATCTTCTTTTTTTCTTTCCGGGCGCGCTCGATCTTCACCTGCTGTAATTCACGCTCGGCCTCTTTCAACTCTTGATAGTGCGCAAAGTTTCCGCCGTAGCTGGAAAGACCTTGGTTTGATAGTTCCCAGATACTGTCGACATAGTTTAAAAGTTCTCGATCATGGCTGATGACAAGCAAAGCCCCTTGATAGGCCTTCACAAAATCAATAATCATCTGCCGCCCATCTTTGTCTAAATTATTCGTCGGTTCGTCCAGAATCAAAAGTCCCGCGGGTGAAGCCAAAGCTTTGGCGATTCGAACACGTGTCCACTCACCTCCACTCAGATTTTTCAGTGAGGACTCTAATGAAAGATTTTGCAAGAGGGCACCCCAGATTGCGGGATCCGCATAGGGGCTTTCCCACAACTCCATGAGATATTCACCCACAGACATATCCGCAGTTTCCGCGAACTGAGTTAAATAAATCACCGGGTGCGAACGCAATAGAGTTCCCGAGGTGGGTTCTAGCTCGCCAGCAATAATTTTTGCCAGCGTGCTTTTACCAACACCGTTAGGGCCCACCAATCCGCAGCGAAGCGAGTTTAACGAAAATGAAATGTTTGAAAACAGCACATCGCCTTGAGGAAGCTCAAAGCTCAGTGACTGACCGGTCACCTGTATTAAATTGTTTTGCATAGTAATATCCGTCCAACAGCCTGAAAGGCCTTAAGAAGTTCTTAGAATAAGGAAGTATTGACGGATTTATTTTCTCATAGACGTCGGGTTTAGGGCCCGACTGAATAAGATTAGCACAGTCGAGTGGATTTTTTCAATAGCCAAGAGACCAGGATTATATGTCTGTCACAAATAGAGGCGTCTCTTGCGTTAAAGGGCCATCTTCTTTAAACCATGTCTATATCCCGGAGAACACCCTATGTCCAAATTCAAGATGTTTGCTATGATAATTTGTCTTGCACCCATGACTTCGTTTGCTCAAAACAAACCTCGCCAAGCGGCTTTAGTGAACGCCGAATGGGTTTACTGGGCGTTGTCACACACTTTCCCCGAATATAAAAAATCAATTGGCCCGGACGCCTATGAATTCTATCTGACACAACTGGAATGCCGCTCTATGGATATGCATGAAGAAGGTGAACCAAGTATTAAAGTAGAATGCAACGGTCGCCCCGCAACCGAGCTTTTTTTATCACTGTTGAATGCGGGTGCCGCTGTTAATCGCGATAAGATTGGATCCTCTACAATCAAACTGCGCAATATCGCATGTGGAGTAGAGGATTTGGGAGCCGCACAGCCTGAATACTACTGCACGGCTATTCAGTAAATTACCAACAAGGTGCTGTCGGTTGAGACTTCGCTGTCACTTCTTTTAAAGAACTCACAAGCTTATCATCTGAAGCGACCAGAATAATATCTTGAGCTTTATCTTTTCCTTCAGCCAAAGCACCTTCGCAAGTCGCTTTTCCATCAACGACCGTCACTTTTTTAATTACGCCCGGGATAGATAGAACTCCCGAAATGCCGAAGTTAGTTTTTCCTTCTGTTTCAGACTTCTTTAACACGAGATAGTTCAAACGATACTTCGTGCCTACCTCAGGCTTTTCTAAACCTTTGGACATCAGAGGCAGAAGCTGCAATTTTTCGTTTTTTGAGTCCATCACTTCTACGATATCCTGGCCGTTAAGCTCATAGAAAACTTCCGTCAACAAAGCGGACTCTGCTTCAGCTTCTTTTGCCGCCAAAGAAATCAAACGATACCCGGCGTGGCCTGGAACTTTAAATAGATCCGATCTTTCAACACTGACCTGACATTTGGAATTGCCATCAAGGCGCAACGAAAAACACGTCGTCTCTTTACCATGAAGTTGCACGACTTCTTTGAAAAGACTTTCAGTCTGGGCGTCCGTCATTTTTAGGGGATTGCTGACCTCGGAAGCTTTACCTAATTTAAAAGAGAACAAACGCATATCAAAACCTGCATCTGTCAATTCCTTCAAAAGATCCGCTTCCGTCAATTGCGTCCCTTTTTGCATCACTAGAGCAAGGACACGGTCGACACGATTTTCATCCGCACGTTCAATCTTTCTATTCACCGATGGTACTGTCTTCGTTACTTTTGTTTTTGATTTAGAAGCTTCCACCCGAGCGGCCGCCGCTTGTTCAGGTGTCGGCGTTTCGGCAATAGCTTGGCATTCTGTACTTGTCAGACTTTGTTTTGCCAGTGTGCAAAGCTCCTGTCCTGAAAGACTGCGAAGAGAATAAAGACTTATCAGATATTGTCTTAAAATAAGTTTTGCCTGCTCTTCCGACGCAACTGTAGCGAAGGCTTTATCATCGACAAAAACTTCAAATTGAGTTTGACGAACGACGGCTTGTTGATGGCGAACTTCATACTCTTCAGCGATGAAGCCCGTAATCATTTTTATGTCAGCACCACCGAAGATCCAATTTTTCAATGAGAACAAACCACTCCAAGGAACTTGCCCGGATTTTTCTAAAGCTTTAAAAATTTCAGAAAGATGAGCGTTGTAGGCTGTTAAAGTGCGGGGATCTTTGATGTTCTTAGAGTATTTTTTAGCTACTTCCGCTTTACTGGAAACAGATTCAGTGACGGGGGCACCAGTCCCTTTTCCGGCGGCACGCACAGAGGCCTTGCGGCTAGTTTCTTGACAGGCTGACAAAACAAGGGAGGCCGAAACCATCAACGCGGTCGTTAAATGCCAGTATTTTCGAGTAGAGTCCATAGCTACACCTCTAAAGACTTCTATTTTCAAAAGAAGTGCCCGGTCTCATTTTGAGATCCGCTACTTTAATTAGCTCCTGACGAAGGGCCTCTTTAGAAACGGGCTTCTGCAAATAACCATCAAAGCCTTCGGCAAGACAGCGCTCTTGATCCCCTTTCATTGCATGCGCCGTCACCGCAGCAATGCGCCCCTGGTAATGGCGTTTTTTTAGTTCACGAACGGCTTCAAATCCGTCCATCACAGGCATTTGCACGTCCATCAAGATCAGATCATACGTTTTCTTTGAAGCTTTCTTTACAGCTTCGACGCCGTTTTCAGCGGTTTCAATTCGCGATCGTGGAATTCCAAATTTATAAAGATAGTGACAAAACAACTCGCGATTATCCACAGCATCGTCCACCACCAACACAGAATTGATCGATCGAAAGTCATGCATTTGCTGAGCCCGCGAATTTTCGGGACTGACATCCTTACTCGAAACAACGTCACAGGCCACGGTGACTAAGAAAACACTGCCACTTCCGGCGATACTCTTATCTAAAATTACATCACCACCCAAGAGCCTTGCTAGTTTTCGCGATAAGAAGAGCCCAAGTCCCGTTCCTCCGAATCTTCGTGTGGTCGAACTGTCAGCTTGGACAAAAGGTTGGAAGAGCAAGTTTTTTTGTTCATCAGAAATTCCGATGCCCGTATCAATCACTCGAAATTCAAGAACACAGTGATTTTGATCGTTGGGGTCCGGGCGCTTGTGCACATGCAGTTCAACAGATCCTTGATCGGTGAATTTAATCGCATTACCAATAATATTTATAAGAATCTGTCGAAGCCGAGTGGGGTCCGTGCGAATGTAATCCGGAAGCTCATCATAGAGGATCTTTAATGACACCCCTTTTTCTTCCGCGCGCAAAGTAAGAAGGTGCTCGACATCCAAAAGAATTTCTTTCAACGAAACCGCCAGCTTTTCGATCTCGATTTTTTGAGACTCCACTTTTGAAATGTCCAAAATCTCATCGACGATCCGCAAAAGTTGCTGGCCATTGCGATAAATTGTTTCGACCGAGTCCTTGAGCTCTGATGTCAGGCCGTCGGCATCCTGCAGAATTTCTGCAAAACCCAACATCGCTCCTAAAGGAGTGCGAATTTCGTGGCTGACGTTGGCTAGAAATGCGGACTTCGCCTTACTCGCCTCCTGAGCTTTGTCATAAAGCCTTGAGTTTTCTATCGCCAAGCCAAGGCGCGAAGAGATTTCCTCAAGCAATGGCAAGTCTGCTTCAGTGTAGCGCGGACTTTGAGGTTTATTTAAGAAGGTAATAAAACCGATAGGTTTTTCATCACGTATTTTAATAGGGGTAAAGGCTATCGAACCTACTGCGACAGCCTTTTCGCTTTCACGCGCACCGGTACCATAAGCTTCTTCGACGTGAAAATCTAAGTTTTCACCTAGGATGATGTTAGCCTTACCGGTCTTTAGAACTTTTCCTGGACCGGTATTTGAATCCCACCTTAAAGGATGACGTTGTCGCCATTGCAGCGCCATACTTTCTTCTATCGGATCTTGGGCCGCACCTTCTGTCAGATTAATTTCAAGTCTTTGCTCATCCAAAAGATCGACAATGCAAAGGTCTGCTTTGAACGAAACGACTTTACGACAGAAGGCTTTAATAATTTTATCAAGTTCAAAGGACTGAGTGATCAAACTAATATCCGACAGAAAACTCATTTCTCTAGCGTGATTTTCAGCTTGGGTTCTAGCGAACTCTGCCTGGAAAAGCGCCATTTTCTGCTTTTCGAGTTCCTTTTCTTCAGTGATATCTTCGGAAACCCCCAGAAGATACTGGGGCTCTTGGGAATCGCCTAGAACAGGAATTTTTTTTGTGTGCAAATATCGAACACCGTTCCGCGTGTCGATCACTTCTTCAGGAATGTCGACGACATTTTTCTGATTCAAAACAGCGCGGTCTTTGGAGGTAAAAAAATCAGCTTGTTCTTTCGGAAAAAAATCGTAGTCATTCTTACCAATAAGTTCATGTCTGGGAACTCCCAATAATTCTTCACCGGCACGATTGAACCGAACAAAGCGCAAATCACGGGCGTCTTTTACAAAAACCATGTTCGGAATATTTTCAAAAATAGCTTCAAAAAAAGCTTCGGACTGCTGAAGCTGCTGAGTTCGTTGCGCCACACTTTCTTGCAGACGCACTTTGGCTTCTTCCAACTCTTTTTCGGCGCGTTTTCTTTCCGTCGCATCCAGAACTAAGGCGATCACGGTACCGTCTTGAAATAAGGTCAGCGCCACGGATACGGGAATGCGTGTTCCATTTTTATGTATATACTGCTTTTCAAATCGTTTGACCGTGTGAGTTTCTAGGATTTCGGTGGCCGCGCGCTCGCTACGTGAAATGTCTTCTGGGGCCGTCAAAGTTCTCCAGTTCAACTCTCCCCTTTGAAGTTCCTTTCGAGAATAGCCGACCATATTCAAAAAATAATCATTGGCCTCAATAATCTTCCCTTCCACCGTCGTACACATAACACCAATAACGCCCGACTCAACAATCGTGCGATAGCGTAGTGATTCGTCTGGACTCAACGAGGAAGGCATAGCGAATTCTCCAAAGTTAAACGTACGCCGCAGGTGGTATGAGCGACAACGGAATGTGTTTAGGACTGAAGCTCAACATAAGCCCAGACGAAGCCGGATTGTTGCGGATCAATTCCAGAGAACTGGTCTTATTTGTACAGATACAATCGCTTAGTCTAGGAAGTATGAGTCTTTTAAAAATCGTTCTGTTGTCCGTTTCTTTGCACGGCTCTTGGGCCCAAAATTCTACGCAAGCAGTGCTGCCAATTGGTGCTATTCCCAAAGACTCGGCCATTGAACTTAAAACAGTTCCGACAGGTTCGTTTTTCAATCCCGCCGTCCGCAGTGACAATACTGAAACCGGATTTCAAAAGGTTGATAACTCCGGCTTGCTGCAGGTGAAATCCATCACCACAAAAGACACCTCTTCAGACACAGCGGATTTGCAAGCCCTCGCCACGAACCAACAACTGGTTGTACAGACCGGGGATCTTACGGCACAGAATTCGAATTGTTCAAGTTCAGGTGACTCTACGAACTGCACGATCACGCAAGATGTTCCCGTATATAAAACCGGCAACTTTGATTTCGTAAATTGGTTTTTAAATCTTTTTGGAATGGGAAAACAACCAAGTCTGGTGACTCCGTCTAAGAACATCGAAAAAACACCTCCCAAAGAGGCTATGGCCTTAGCACTAGAGAAAACGGTGACCGAGACCAATGCGAAACTTGCAAAACCCTTAGAGCCCAGCTGCACCGACAATCTGCCTCAGGATTTAAAAAGAGATAAAACTTTAGTATGCGGAGTTGAACAGGCCTTAGCCGCTTTCAGAAAAGGCAAAGACGACGGCAAAATCACTCAGGAAATTTTCATCTTCAACGACTTTTCCAATGGCGGCGTCATGGGGAAAATGTGGTTCCTCAATGCCGATGGAACGCCAGCAAAAGTCGTTGATAAAAATCCCATCTGGGTTTCTCGCGGTGAAGGTGGATTTGGAAACGGACGTGGCACGATGAGAACTCCCAATGGTGCTGTCGTGACAAAAGCTTATCGTCCTCCCCGTAACGGAAACATCAAAGACGGTGTTGAACTTATTGGGTTAGAACCAGAAAACCAAGACATCTTCGGGCGTGGAGTTTTGCTTCACGGATGGGATCCATACACGCCAACTCAAGGCTGTCTTGGTGTTGCGGGAAATTTAGATACCAGGGCCAAAGGAAATTCCAAGTTAGGGGGAACTCCACCCTACTTGGATATTATGAAAAAGGGACTATTGAAAAACGGCGGAGTGATGATTTACAACTTCACTCCCGTTAAAAAGAACAAGTGCTCTTAAGCTTCGCGAGTGACTTTTCCTAAAGGCTTTAATTTGCCGACCTTACCCACTTTCGAAGGCAAAGGGTGCTGAATCTTTTCAGCCATCCAAGGATCAATCTCTAAAAGCTTATCTAAATTCAAACCTGTCTTCACACCCATGCCATGGAACATGTAAACGACATCTTCAGTCGCAACATTGCCCGTGGCTCCGGGAGCGTAAGGGCATCCGCCCAAGCCACCCAAACTTGTATCAAAGACCATCACACCCAGCTTATAGGCCGCAAGAATATTGGCTAAGGCCTGCCCGCGAGTGTCGTGAAAATGCCCCGCAAGTTTTTTTACGGGAACAACCTTCTTCAACTTTTTAAACAATGATTCGACTTGGCCCGCGTCTGCCACACCAATAGTGTCGCCAATAGAAATTTCGTAGACGCCAAGCTTATGCATGCGTGCTGCAAGTTTTACCACGCGAGCTTCAGGAACTTTGCCTTCAAACGGACATCCGAAACATGTTGAAAGATAACCGCGCACCTTAATCTTGTGCTTTTTCGCCAAAGCCATCACGGGCTCAAAGCGTTTGAAACTTTCATCGATGGAGCAATTGATATTCTTTAAAGAAAAAGATTCCGAACAAGCCGCAAAAATCGCGACTTCTTTCACACCACTGGCGATTGCGTCCTGCATTCCGCGTTCGTTGGGAACCAGAACTGAAAACTCCGTCTTCTTTGGAATCGAACCGGACTTCACCAAAGAAAAAGTCTTTGTTAAAACTTCGGCCGTTCCCGCCATCTGTGGAACCCACTTCGGAGAAACAAAGGCACCAATTTCTACACGCTTCGTACCCGCTTCGATCAGTCGTCTTGCAAACTCCACACGAGTGTCTGAATCCAAAACGGTTTTTTCGTTTTGCAGACCATCTCTTAATCCCATTTCAACAATCACGACTGACTTTTTCATAGATCCTATTTATCGGAAGCTGGTTTAATTTTAATAAGTGCTTTACCTAGCGCCACTTGTTCACCCACCGCACAGGAAATGCTGTCGATGGATCCTGCAATGTCCGCCTTTAAAGTGTACTCCATTTTCATGGCTTCCATCACTACAACGGCTTGGCCGGCTTCCACGGAAGCACCCGCAGAGACTAAAATTTTAGTCACTTTACCTGGCATGGGGGCCACGACTTGATCTGAAGATCCTCCGGCACCCGCTTTTTTGCGAGACTTACGTCCTGTAGACGCATCCATCGTAAAAACACGGCCGTTATGATGCACCCATAAGGTGCCCTTGATTAATTGTGCGTGAGCTTTATGGTCAACACCGTCGACCCTGACTTTGATTTCCATTAGATGCCTCTCCAGTAAGATGCCCACGGTGAATTGCTCGCACCTTGGTTTTGCATTCCGCCACCACGAAGCTGCAGTAGTGCGCCCTCGGCAATTTTCTTGTCTAGGCTTGTAAGCTCTGGCTCTTTCAATGCTTCAGCAAAGTATGTTTCGATAAAACGAGTGGTCATCGTTCCCATGACGAATTCTTTGTGCGAAAGAATTTCGATCAAATAAGGAATATTAGTATGAACACCAAACACCACAGAGTCTTGCAGCACACGAATCATTTTTTGAATCGCGCGCGAGCGCGTCTCATCCCACACAATGACTTTTGCAATCATGGGATCGTAATAAGGCGTGATGGTGTCGCCAGCATCAAAACCATACTCATAGCGGCGTCCCGGCCCTTCCGGCCATTCCACATGTCCCAAAAGACCTGTCGAAGGAACTCCACCCATGAACGGGTTTTCAGCATAGATACGACATTCAATAGAATGACCACGAGGTACGCGCACCTGTTTTGGATCGTGCACGAATTCGCCTTGAGCCGTCAAAATCTGCATTTTCACCAAGTCGACACCTAGAACTTCTTCCGTCACCGGATGCTCAACTTGCAAACGTGTATTTACTTCTAAAAGATAGAATTCGTTATCTTGAAGAAGGAATTCAACAGTTCCTGCACCTTTGTACTTACCCAAAGTGGCAATCGCACACGCGGCCTCTCCCATACGGCGGCGAAGATCATCGCTTAATGAGGGAGACGTCGCTTCTTCAATAATCTTTTGATGACGACGTTGAACTGAACATTCACGATCGAAGAAATGAATCACATTGCCGGTGCTATCGCCGAAGACTTGGAATTCGATGTGTTTTGCACGGTCCAAGTATTTTTCTAAAAAGACTTTCGGGGAACCGAAAGCAGATTGAGCTTCACGCTGTGCGGATTCAATCAACTCTTTTGCTTCGGCTGAAGACTTGATGAGCTTCATCCCACGGCCACCACCACCCGCAGCGGCCTTTACAATGACGGGAAAACCGATTTTTTCAGCTTCCAAAATCAAATGCGCCACATCTTGGTTTTCACCTTGATAGCCAGGCACCAATGGCAGGCCGGCTTTTTTTGCCAATTCCTTACAGTGAACTTTATCACCTAAAGAGCGAATAGATTCCGCAGAAGGACCAATGAAAGTGAGTCCTGCTTTTGTCACAGCTTCAGCAAAGTCGGCATTTTCAGATAAGAATCCAAATCCAGGATGGATGGCTTGAGCGCCTCCCGCCAAAGCTCCGTCGACATTCGCTTTGATATTCAAATAACTTTCTGCTGTTGGCGCGGGTCCAATACAGATGGTTTTTGTCGCCATTCTGTAAGCGCGAGTATTGATATCCGCTTCCGAATGCAAAAGAACGGTTTCAATCCCTAGTTCTTCACAAGCTTTAATAATACGAACAGCCACTTCACCGCGATTGGCGATGGCGATTCTAGAGAACTTAGCCATTATTGTGATCTCCAAGATGGTTCACGTTTTTCCAAGAAAGACTTCAGTCCTTCTTGTCCTTCAGTACTCACGCGACGTTCCGCAATCAAAAGCGTCGTCGCATCTTTTTGTTGAGACCAAGACATGAAATTCAAATCATTTAAAAGTTTTTTAGTTTCACGAACAGCTTCCGGTCCGCACTGCAAATAGTTATGAACCACTTTTTGCACAGCTGTATGACCCTCACCCGGAGGAACGACTTCCGTGACAAGTCCTGCTTGTTGCGCCACATGCGCATTAAACACCACGCCTGAAAGCATCAGTGGACGAACTTTACCGGCAACAGCTTTGCGATTTACAAAACTGCTAATAACCGCCGGAGCAATTCCTAATTTCACTTCACTGAAACAGAACTGAGTGCCCTCTTCAGCGATCACTTCATCACAAATCGCCACCAAGCCCAAAGCGCCACCAAAGGCCGCGCCATGAACCATTCCGATCACCGGCAAAAGACACTGAGCCATGGTTTCAAACATATGAAATAGCTTTAAAGAATCTTCGCGATTCTGTTCAAAAGAGAAGTTCACCATTTCGCGCATCCAGTTAAGATCCGCGCCGGCACAGAAGGCCTTGCCCTCACCTTGCAAAACCACGGCACGCAAATCTTTACGGCCGTTTAAATTTCTAAAAGTTTGAGTCAGCTCTTCAATCATTTCAGGATTAAAAGCATTGCGCACGTCAGGTCTATGAAGCTTGACGTAGGCGACTTGATTCATCTCGGTCACAACAACAAAAGACATAATTACATCCTAAAGACGCCTTGGGATTTTTCTCCCCAAGACTTGTTAAGACTTGCTGCGATTCCCAAAGCCAAAACACGGCGTGTATCGGCGGGGTCGATAATACCGTCATCCCAAATACGCGCTGACGAATAATAGGCTGAACTTTCACGCTCGTATTTTTCAAGTGTAGGACGTTTAAACTCGGCTTGTTCTTCAGGCGACATGCTTTGTTTTTTTGCCGCCATCTGATCCATCTTCACCGTCAAAAGAACGTTCGCGGCTTGTTCGCCACCCATCACGCTGATTTTAGCGTTCGGCCACATCCATAGCTGACGAGGTTGATAAGCTCTTCCACACATACCATAGTTGCCTGCTCCGTAAGAGCCACCAATAACCACGGTGAATTTTGGAACATGCGCATTAGAAACGGCCATCACCATCTTCGCGCCATGTTTCGCGATGCCTTCATTTTCGTATTTCTTTCCGACCATGAAACCTGTGATGTTTTGCAAGAAGATCAAAGGAACTTCGCGCTGTTCGCAAAGTTCAATAAAGTGCGCGGCTTTTTGCGCACTCTCACTGAAAAGAACACCGTTATTCGCGATAATACCAACAGGCATTCCCCAGATATGAGCAAAGCCCGTCACTAAAGTTTTACCAAAAAGAGGTTTGAACTCATGAAAGCGAGAACCGTCCACGATACGCGCAATCACTTCACGCACATCAAAAGGAACGCGGCTGTCTTTAGGGATCACGCCATAGATTTCTTTTGAATCAAAAAGAGGCTCTTCGACCGGCATCATTTTCATTTGCACGGCACGCTTGTGATTTAAGTGCGCAACAATCGAACGAGTGATTTCAATCGCATGTTGATCATCTTCCGCGAAGTGATCTGTCACGCCACTTGTTTCACAGTGAACTTGAGCACCACCCAATTCTTGGGCATCAACGACTTCACCCGTCGCCGCTTTAACCAAAGGAGGTCCCCCCAAGAAGATGGTTCCGTTTTCTTTAACGATCACGGTTTCATCACTCATCGCCGGAACATAAGCTCCCCCCGCCGTGCAAGATCCCATGACAACGGCAATTTGTGGGATGTTCGCTGCAGACATGCGAGCTTGGTTATAAAAAATTCTTCCAAAGTGATCGCGGTCTGGGAAGACATCCGCTTGCATTGGCAAGAACGCGCCCCCAGAATCCACAAGATAAATACAAGGAAGACCATTTTCAAAAGCGATCTCTTGCGCACGCAGATGCTTTTTCACGGTCATTGGGAAGTAAGTTCCACCTTTTACAGTTGCATCATTCGCTACGATCACGCACTCAGTCCCGTGAATCACGGCGATCCCGGTGATCACACCTGCACCCGGCGCTTGACCTTCATACATATCCCACGCCGCCAGTGTTGAGAACTCTAGGAAAGCGGTACCGCCATCAACCAGAGCTTCAATGCGTTCACGCGCTGTCAACTTACCACGGGCTTTGTGCTTTTTTGTCGCGTCTTCACCGCCACCTTGTTTTACCAGGTTCACTTTTTCACGCCATTCATTCACGATGCCTAACATCGCTTCGCGGTTGGCTTTAAAGTCGGCAGAATTTGTATCTATGTGACTGTCTAAAATTTCCATAAATCCTAAAAACTATTCTTGTCCAGCAAGTGCGGGAGTGTGTTTGAAATTTAACTGCAATCGGACTTCCGCCACAGCTTGTTCATTGTCGTCGAAGATTTTGAGTTCCGCTTCGATTTTAGCTTCACGATGATCACGCAAAGCTGAAAGCACCAACTCACGCGTTGTTTCAGGAAGCTCCATACGAATACGGCAATCTTCGGTTTGGTTTTTAAAGAACTCCGCTTCGATACGAGAAACAGAAATCTCAAAATTTCCGACCGGAGCGTGGCGCATCCACAACACTTTCGCCGCTTCGGCGGCCGCCGTTGTCAAAGCTCCTTCGTGCATGTGATTCGTCTCGCTCATATTGCGGGTGCGAGCCGGAATCACCATCTCGACTTGCGTGTCAGAAAGGCGAGAAATTCTTAAACCCATGCCAGCTGAAAAAGGTCTCACGATATCCAGCGCATAACTCAAAGCAGCATGCGAGGCCTTCGGAGAAACCTCCTCTAAAAGGGCGGCAAAATCGGCAGCGCTCATACGAATGCCACGACTTTCCAACTGAGATTTCAGTTCGTCCTTCGCAGTTTGCAACTGCTGACGCAGGTTTTGCTCCAGCTCAATCCCCTTTGACATTAAGATTGTCAGCCATTGTTGGTTCATGAGATATCCTCTCTGCACGGTTGTTGAAAAAAACGGAATATCATGCTCGGATAAGGATGTCAGTTTTATCACACTGAGTAAATGGAGAGAGGACTCTAGGAATGAAGAAAATTGTTAGCCTCATTGTTTTTCTTGTGGCGTTGGTTTGGACTTGGAATGTAATTCACACTTCTGAAGCTGTGGGTTTTGAGACGCACTCCGGCATCCAGTTGAAATTAGCTGAACTTATCGGCAACACGCTAACAACGAAGAAGCCTCAGGCTAAGGACCTTTCTATCATGCGCCTGTGGACAGAATCTTTGGGTGATAACAAAGTTCGTGCTGTGTTCGCCTACAAATTCATCGAACCTTCTGAAGAGGGCGAAGAGCTTGAACAAATCATCGAAGGCGAAGCCGTTCTTCACCGTGAACCTTCTGAAGATGCAAACACGGACAAATGGGTTCTTCAGTCTGTGAAAACGACAAACGACATCGTGGTTTTCACAGAAGGCACGACTTTGACTCCGGGTGAAGCTCCAGAAACAGAAGAGGCAGCTCCGACGGCAACTCCTGCCGCAACGGCCGCTCCTCAGGAAGCGACTCACTAGTAATGTCCATTCCTACACAATTCATCCAGATTGATGAAGAGGGTTTTGGACTCAGTCGAGATATTCGCATCCAAGACCCGTTGGTAGGACAAGAACTTCTGCAAAATTTAAAAATTCATGAAGGTGGAACCTTGCTTTCCACCATCGGTGAAACTCCCGTCATCGTCGAAGCTTTCGACGAGCCTTACGTAGCCTCGCAAGTTCACTTGAAAGAAGACGGCGTTTGGGAAATCTCTCTTCCCTACGGCGTTCACTATTCATTTCAATTAGAATGTTTGTCGCTGGATGAGTGGGATCGTTTTCACGGTTATACTTCAAACAACATTCCTTTTGTTTTTTCTCGCAAAGCTCAAGCCAGTTTCTTTAATTTGCTCGATGAATACGGCGACGATTTCATCGAGTTTCAAGGCAAGACTTACGACATTCCTAACTATTGGCCTTCGAATGAAAATGTCGAAAAAGAAACTTACTGGAGCAGCATTTACAAGGAAGAAGCCAACCCAGGATGGAATTTGGGTGAACCGGCAGAAGCTTTGAAAGACATGATTCCTCGACTGAAAATCGCCCGCTCCCGCGTTCTGGTTTTAGGTTGTGGTGAAGGTCATGATGCCGCTCTATTTGCAGCCGCTGGACATTTCGTGACGGCCGTCGACATTTCCCCGGAAGCCATTGAAAGAGCCAAAAAAAATTACGGCCATCTTTCTAACTTAACATTCGTAGAAGCCGATCTTTTCAAACTTCCTCGTGACTACGACCAGGCTTTTGACATCGTCTTTGAACACACCTGCTACTGCGCCATCAATCCGGCAAAACGCCAGGAACTCGTCAAAGTTTGGAATCGCGTTCTAGTCAGCGGAGGCCACCTGATGGGCGTCTTTTTCACTTTCGAAAAACGCCAAGGCCCCCCTTACGGCGGCACCGAATGGGAACTGCGCCAACGCCTTAAATCCCACTACCACCCCATCTTCTGGGGCCGCTGGCAAAAATCCATTCCCCGACGCCAAGGCAAAGAACTCTTCATCTACACCAAGAAAAACTAAAAGGTGCCTGCTTCTTTTTTGTACTTCACCGCAGCACAAAGTGATGCGTTGAAGTACAAAAAAGAACCTGGCACCTTTGGGTCGGAGGACCTCATGCACATTGAATTCACCCAAGCCGATGAAAGCCACGTCGATCACCTCGTTGAACTCGTTAATTCCGCTTACCGTGGCGATAGCTCCAAAGAAGGTTGGACAACCGAAGCAGATCTTCTTGATGGCCAACGCGTTGATGCCGAAGGAATCCGTGAGCTGATCAACAAAGAAGATTCCATCATACTCATTGCTGAAGACGACGACACCGGCGACCTTTTGGGCTGTGTGCATTTGGAAAGACAAAACACGAAATGTTATTTGGGGATGTTAACCGTCGCTCCGTCATTGCAAAGTCAGGGAATTGGCAAGATGTTGTTAGACGAATCAGAAGCACTTGCACAATTCTGGGATTGCACTAGCATCTATATGACGGTGATTACGGTGCGTTCTGAATTGATTGCCTGGTACGTGAAACACGGTTTCCGCGATACAAAGGAAAAAAAGCCATTTCCATATGGTGACGAACGTTTCGGCATCCCGAAAGTTCAAGGACTGGAGTTCACAGTTCTTGAAAAGAAAATCTAAAAAAAGAAGCAGGGGCTTTTTTTGGGGGATATATGATGCGGGGATGGATCCTAGCATTCACAGTGCTACTAAGCACTTCGGTATACGCATATGAAATTCCGCGCGACAGCGAAGTGATGACTCACTTCGGGGACTGCAAAGCGGAATTCTTACCTTCTAATTTTTCAATTTTCGTCTGGAATATTAAAAAGGCAGAGGCCAAGTCTCGATGGGCTTTGGATTTTGAGCGCTTTGCGCCGAAGTCCGACGTGGTTCTTATTCAAGAGGCCATGCTCGATACTTTCGTAACCTCCATTGCTCTTCGCCAAAAAAACTTCTGTTGGGATTTCGCCACAAGCTTTATCGACAATGATCCCACTGGCGTGATGAATGGTTCACCAATTACAGCTTTAAAAACTCATTTCTTGCGCAGTCCGGGACGCGAGCCTATCGCTCGCACCCCTAAAATGACCTTGGTTGCAGAGTTTGCCATCGCCAATAGCCGTGAAACCCTGATGGTCGCAAATATTCATGCACTCAACTTCGTACAGGACAAAAACAATCGCGCCCAGATTCAGGCTGTCGCGGACTTCTTAAAAAAGCATAAAGGCCCCATCATTTTTGCCGGAGACTTTAATAGCTGGAACGGCAACCGCACCAGTGCGCTGAATGAGATTTTATCTCCGTTAGGGCTTAAAAAAGTTCCTTTGGACAAGGATGATCGCGGAATGAAACTGGATCATATCTTCGTTCGAGGTCTTTTGACTCACTCATCCACCCTGCATCCGGACGTGAAAAGTTCCGATCATGCTCCGATAACCGCAGCATTTCGCCTGAAATAGACTTTTTAGGTCGCATTCATACTCTTAAGACCCGCTGCCAGAGCGGGTAAGATTCATTTTTCGTATAATAACATATTGTCTATGTATTAAAATTTTTCTCGTTTTAGGCGCATAGTCTCCTTTGTAAAGGAGGCCACTATGTTTTCAAAACTAATCATGTCAGCACTTTTGGGATTGTGTGCTTCCACGACCGCATTCGCTGATCAAATGGGACCAAACGGAGATAAATTCTACGAAGAGGCTGCTCATTTTGAACATGCTTGCCGTACGGAGCCTTGTGAAGGGCCTTACAGCCGCGTTCTGGTTTACGATCAAAAAGCAAAGTTCACTAAAATTTCAGCTGAAACTCGCGAAACTTTAAAAAAGGTCGCCGTAGATCAAGCGCAAATCTGGGGCGACACTATTCTTGAAGGAGACTATTACGCTTCCGGACGCACACGTCTGGATCAAGTAATGGCTTTCTATAAAGGACAAGAACTGATCGGCTACAAAATCCAGTATTCTGAAAAAGCTTGGTACACTGGCGATTGCGATTTTGACGGCACTCGCAATTCTTTGAAGGGCTGCCAAGAAGGTCGCATTGTTGAGGGAAGCTATGTTTCCTCTGACGCTCAGACCTACTTCAGCGACGAAGAACGTTACGCTGAGTTTTCTTTTGTCCAAGACTAGTCTATAGTGTCGCCAACATGGCGATAGCAATCGAAACTGAAAATCTAAAACGCGTCTATCAAACTTATCAAAAGCCCGAAGGATTTCTAAATTCCCTTCGCGGCTTTGTGAATCGTAAGCACATTGATCGTGTCGCTCTTGATAGTACTTCCATCCAGATTGAATCCGGGCAGATTGTCGGCCTTGTAGGCGCCAATGGTGCTGGCAAGACGACTCTTTTAAAAATGCTTTCAGGTCTGGTAACACCGACAAGTGGCGACGCTAAAGTTTTAGGTTTCCGACCGTGGGAACGTAAAAACGAGTTTCTTCGTCAGATCAGCATTCTTTTAGGTCAGAAAAATCAGCTCTGGTGGGATATTTCCCCAGCAGATTCCTATGCATTGCTGGCTCGTATTTATGATTTAGATTTAGTGAAAGCACGTAAACGCGTTGAACACTTGGCAGATATGCTTCAGTGCTCACACGTTCTGCACACGCAATTACGTCGTTTAAGCTTGGGTGAACGCATGAAGATGGAAATCATCGGCGCGCTTTTGCATGAGCCCCAGGTGTTGTTTCTAGATGAGCCTACTATAGGACTTGATATCGTGGCCCAAGAAACGATTCGCGAATTCTTGGATGAATATGTGAAAGAAAAAAGCCCGACCGTCATTCTGACCAGCCACTACATGGATGACATTGCCAAGCTTGCCGACAAGCTTCTTCTGATTAGTAAAGGGCATATCGTCTATCAGGGCACGGTTCCTGATTTCGTGGCAAAATCAAATAGTGAGTTAGCTGAAAATGAAGAGGTCGATTTTGAAGATGTCATCCGCCGTTTTTTGGAAACGGAATCTCGCGTTCGCTAAACTAGCGGTCGTGACAAATCTTGAATATCGCCTCAACTATTTCGTGGATGCGATTTTGCAACCGACGATCACCACGGGTATCGAGATGCTTTTGTGGTACGCGGTCTTTGTCGGTGCTGGCACAGCCGAAGTTGCCGGTTTCACCCGCGAGTATTATCTTTCTTATGCTCTCTGGGGCGCTTTCTTTGCGCGCATTTGCACGAGCTGGATGTATGAATACCGAATGATTCAAGAAATCGATACGGGCACCATCAACAGTCTGCTGGTTCGTCCCATGAGTTTCTATGAATACTATTTTTCGCAGTTGATGGGGTACAAATTCGTCACAACACTTGTTTCGATGTTGATTCCTCTTTGTGTCGTGATGATTTTTAAATTACCGACGCAGCTTTCAAGACTTCCCATGGCCTTTGCTTTAGAGTTTTACTATCTCATCCTGGTTCACTCGATCAGCTTTGTCGTCGCATCCATCGCCTTTTATTTCAATAAGGTCTATTCCTTAACTGGAGCAAAGAATTTAGCTCTGTGGCTTTTCACCGGAGAACTTTTTCCTTTAGATCTGATGCCAGAACCCTTCAGAACTTGGGCTATCGCTCTGCCATTCAGTGCGGGAGTCTATGTTCCGGTTGGATATATTACGGGTCGCCTAGAAATAGCGACCGTATGGCAATCATTTATCTCGGTCACGATCGGCATTGTCGTCGTAAATTTAATTGGCATGGTGATGTGGCGTAAGGGAATCAAAACTTATGCGGGAACGGGTGCTTAATGAAGAATATTAAAAAATATCTTCTTTTGTACTTTGCTCTTTTTAGAACCAGCTTCATTGCCGATCTTGAATACCGTGTGAACTTTCTGACTCGAATCATGACAGATATTTTCTGGTATGCGGCTCAGATTATAACATTTGAAGTTTTATTCCATCACACGCCTCGAATTGGCGACTGGAATTTAGAGCAGATGCGTGTCTTCCTGGGCATTGTATTTGTGGTCGACGGACTTTATATGATCATCCTTTCGGAGAACTTAGATCAGTTTTCCGAAAAAGTGCGCAAGGGCGACTTGGATTTGCTTTTAGCAAAGCCCGTGAACTCGCAGTTCATGCTCAGTCTGCAAAAGGCATCGACCGCGATGATTGGAAATCTGGGTTTGGGACTGGCTTGGTTCATTTACAGTCTCTTGCAGCTTTCTGATTTTAATTGGTTCCGTCTTTTATGGCTTGTAGTTTTGATTCCCTGCGGGTTGGTCGCACTTTATGCGATGAGATTTTTTATGGCTTCAACGGCCGTTATCTTTGCTCGCTCTGAAAATTTGCAATTCATCTGGTATCAGATTTATAAGCTCGGGATGCGTCCTGATTCCATTTATGTTCCTTGGTTTAAATGGGTTCTTCTAACAGCCCTGCCTGTGGGCGTGATTGCCAGTGTTCCCGCACGCGCCCTTTTAGAGCCCCCACAACTAGGCCTTTTTGCCTGGGTTGTAGCCCTAGCCGGCATTTTAATTTATCTTTCAAACAAGTTTTGGAAATTCGCCTTGCGCTTTTATTCAAGTGCAAGCTCTTAAGGAAGGTTTTTATGATTAAGATTTACGGTTCTCCGATGTCTAGTGCCGGTCGTTGTTATTGGATGCTTGAAGAATTGGGTGTTCCTTACGAAGCAATGCCTTTAAACATGAGTGAAAAAGAGCATAAGTCTGAAGCATTTCTTAAGCTCAATCCAAACGGAAAAATTCCGGTGATCGTAGATGGAGACTTCGTGCTTTGGGAGTCTATGGCCATCACGAACTACCTTGCAAAAAAATTCGAAAGCCCGCTGGCAGCAAAAAATTTACAAGAAGAGTCTTTGATTCAACAATGGAGCCTTTGGGGTCTGATCGATTTTCAAGAGCCTGCTGTGAACTGGATGATTCAAGAGCTTTTCGTTCCCGCAGAACACCGAAATCATCAGATCATTGAGAACGCCAAAAAAGCTTTACCAAGAGTTTTAGAAGTTCTTAACCGCGGCCTTGAGGGGAAAACTTATCTCGTGGGCAATCGCTTCACTGTGGCGGACGTGAACGTAGGCGCAGTCACGAATATTCTATTAGGACTTAAGTATGACCTTAAGGCTTATCCAAATGTACAAAAATGGATGGGCGAGTTCCAGCAGCGAGCCGCTTTCAAGAAAGTCGCAGAAATGCGCCATTTCCCTAAGTAAAACCTCAAAAATACTCAATTACATCGGTGGTTTCGCCGATGTAATTGGAGATGGTTTTACTTTTCTTTATTCATACCCTTTTGTCTAGTCTTTCGCACGCTCAAGAGTGCAATCGCGAAGCCGTCCGCGAACAAATGAAGTTCATCGTTCAGAATTATACTTATCGTGATGTCTCTCGATACATCGATATGACCAAAAAAGATCTGCAAGTTTGCAAGATCGACAATCGCAGCATGGGTGTTTCAGATAATTTTCTTGAATCACTTAAAACTGCGTCCACCCGTGCCGAGATGGCAAGAATCAAAGACGACATCAAAAACTTCTCGGAAAACGGACGCGTCGAAATGTTTGAAACAGAGTATCGCCTCTACGCAAAGAGAGTTGGCTTGAGTCAGGCCGAAACCGATGCTTTTCTGAAGCGATACAAAGAAGAAGGTATTAAATCGGCAGCACGTGAAAGAAAGACCTGTACGGGCGTGGACATGAGTAAAGAAATGGGCCCGGTACGAAACCAAGACTCTATTGGTTGGTGTTATGCTTTCGCGGGCGCGGATCTTGTCTCGTACCGACTAAAAAAGAAAGTTTCTGCTGCGGATATGGCTGTCACTTACAATGACGGTGTTATCAGTGACATCCAAAAAACATTTGGATCGACGGCCGAAAAATTTCAAGGCGGCTTCACCGCTTCCGCTATCGACGATGCCGCCAAAAAAGGCTTCTGCTTAGAAAAGGACTTTCCGAGCGAAGACAACTCTCGATCAAACTTAAAAAACACCTTAAAAGAAATTGATTCTTTGGGAAGACAAAAGCTAGGTATAGCCGGTGCCGATTGCGTGCAACTTCACCAGGCGTCGCAAGTTCTTTTTCCTAATGTGAAGATGCCGGACCTACAAAAGCTATTAAGAGAAAGTTCGTCACGCAATTTCATTGATAATCTGGCCGACAAAACTTGCAATCCCCGGATCAAGGCAAATTTAGAAACTGAATCCAATATGTATATCTTTGACAAGAAGGCGATGATTCGTGATCTGGATGAACAACTGAATAAAAGCAATCCTGTGGCATTAGGCTACGACGCTTCTAATCTTATGGATCGTCGAGATACTGAAAAAACGCAGATGCATGCCAGTGTGATCGTCGGACGTCGCTTTAATGAAAAATCAGGACAGTGCGAATATCTTCTTAGAAATTCGTGGGGACGTGGTTGCAGTTATGATACTGCCTACGAGTGCAAAGAAGGGAATATCTGGATTCCCAAAAACGACATTATGCAAAGAGGGAAATTCTTAGACTATGTTAAGTAATATTCTTTTTATTCTTATGAGTTCTTCTTTCGCACAATCGGAGCTTCACTGCGTTGATGGTAGTTTTCGTTCAACAACGAACGGAGTCGTATCAACGACCAAAGCTTACTATTGTTATAACTCTGACAAAACCCAGCTTTACTCCAAAGAGTGCAAGGATCTAAAGTGTCCCGCAGCTTTCAACGATCGAAAGTTTTTTAAGTTTTCAGAACTGCACGACGAAAACAGCAACCCCGCCTTTAACCTCTGTCGCAAGCTTGACGGCAAACCTGAGCTTTTGGAATTCAAAGCCGGCAACGAATGGTTTGCCCTAGATCGCTGCCAATTCAAAGATGGAAGCTTCGTAAGCACTTCCGAACTTTTAAAATTCTATCTTCAAAAGAAACGCTAGCCGAGCGCTAGCTTTTCAAATGCTTTTACTTTGGTATTAATAACATCGATGGACTTCTGCCAGAACTCAGGACGGCGAATGTCTTCGCCAAGATGTTTCTGTACTAAGTCTTCCGCCGTCATTCTGCCGGTATCACGCAAAATCTCGACGTATTTTTTCATGAAGTCTTTGCCTAGCTCTTTACGGCGAGCATAGATGCTCATCGCAAACAGGTAACCAAAGGTGTAGGGATAGTTATAAAAACTGGTTCCGGCCATTGCGAAATGCAGTTTGGTCGCCCAAAACATTTTATCATTCGATGTCAATGTCGGTCCGTACCACTTCGTCCATGCTTCGTCCGTCAACTGCGAAAGCTCGTCAGCATTCAAAGAGCGCTTCAAACGCTGTTCATAAAAGTTTTTCTCGAACTCAAAACGTGCCGGAATATTGATCAAGAAGCTTGTCGCTCCTTCCACTTCTCCCCAGGCAAATTCGATCTTTTCTTCTTTGCTTTGAGCTTCTTCAATCAGAACATCGTGCAAAACTGTTTCTGCGAAAATGCTGGCCGTTTCGGCCAAAGTCATTGGATAACCTGTTTGTGACCTTGGCAAATCACGCATGGCCCAAGAGTGGAAGGCGTGGCCCAATTCGTGCGCTAATGTAGAAACATCACTGTTTGAACCCATGTACGTCATAAATACACGTGGCTCGCGACGTTTCGCAAATCCCGTGCAGTAAGCGCCATTGCGTTTGTTCGGAAGAACTCGGCCTTCAATCCAACGGTTGTCCGCCATCATCTTCACAAAATCACTCATTTGCGGATCAATTTGCGCGAAAGAATCTTGAATCAGCTTTAAGGCTTCATCATAAGAGCGTTCTTTCTTACCGCCCGAAACCGGGCTTTGCGCCAACAAATCCCACGGATCCAAGGTCTGCTTACCCATCAATTTTGCCATCATCAAAGGAGCTTTGCGAGTCTCGCTGAGATTGTTATGACAAGCAGTCATCAAAGCATCCAAGGTTTTTCTTTCAATACGATTGTTGTGCAATGACGTATCGAGGAAATGCACAGACTTAGAATAAGAGCGCTTCTTATTCACCTCATGGCGCCATCCTGCCAACGAATTCAGAATGAACGCCGCTGAATGCTTATGCTCTGCCCAACCATTTTGAATGCTTTGCCATGCCACCTTGCGCGTATTTTCATCCACGTTGCGAGTTAAAGAGCTCGCCTGTGCCAAGCCGACAGTTTCTGTTTTATCACCCCACTGAAGATGACAGCGCATAGAACCGCTGAGCTTAGTGTAGAGTTCTCCCCAGGCTCTTAATCCCGGATTTGATACCGCCTCTAGAAGAGCTTCTTCGGAATCAGCCAGAAGTGTGTCAGCGTTCTTTCGTTCATTTTTCCAATAAAATTCCGCAGGCTGTAATTCAGGATGAGCCAGAACTTTGCTTAAGAAAGTTTCTGAACAGCGTTTTAGAAAATTGTTAACCGGAATCGTGGATTGCCAGAAGCGAGAGTTCATGGACTGAAGCTCAGAATACTTTCCTTGAGCGACATCGTCTGCCGAGTTCACGGAAAGTGTGCAATTCAAATAAGTACCCATGTTCATCGAAAGAACGATCGCGGCGTCTCTTTCCAAAAGAATTTTTTGTAGCTGCTCACAAGTAGCCGCCGCCGGATCTGTCTTTGCCTCTAACGATTCCGCCAGTGGCGCTTGAACTGACTTAACAAGTTCTTCCAGCAACGACACTTTGTTGGCAAAGTTAGTAAACTCCGTTTGAAATTCCGGAGATGTACACGAAGGGTATTCTGATTCGATATTCCAAGCCATTTTTTCCATAGAGGAAAGCGTATCTCACGCCCCTCAAAAAGAAAACGCCGAAGATACCTTCGGCGCTGCGCTTATTCCTTATGTATGTCCACATTAATTACTGGTAAAGGCCCAAAATACTTCTTCATTGTCATTAAACTCTTTAACCAAGGATTTCGGAATTTTCTGTCCCTTAAAAGCAAGGTCGAAGAATTGTGTTTGGCGAACATTTTCGATGTTCACCAACTGCAGATTAGGATTGTGGCCCCCGCGCACTTGAATCAGAATCTGTTTCGACGCCTTGGGAACAGTTTTATAATGTCTGATCGCTTGCGGTGAAGCTGTCGCACTGTCATCGGCACCTTGAAAATAAGTCACTGGAACCGTAAGAGGATAACGTTCTGCTTTGTAGGTCGCCTTTGTCGCCGCACGAAGCTGGCGGCAGTTGCCTTGTGATTCGATATCCACAACCGGCGTAAGAACTCCGTTTTTATATACATCTGCAGTGCTCATGTTTGGCAGCGCCAATCCGAGCTCCTGACAAGCAATCATAAAATAAGGAATATCATTAGAGACAAAAAGCACATGCGGAGTGTAGTTGATGGGCTCAAACATCGAGACCATTTCTTTGATGAACTCCTGATATTTTTTTTCGTCGGTAAAACCTAAGAAACGTTCTTTGATTTTGTTCAATCCATCGTCATACATCATCTGCGTGCGCGCATAATTTGAAAGCCAGATCGCAGGAACACCATACTGTGTATGAACTTGATCTAATTTCTTAAGAAGATCCGCCGGCAAAGTACCCAACATACGCTGTAAAAGCTTGCGGCGATGAGGCGCATCCCACAATCCCGATTCGCCATCAAAGACGACACCTTCTAAAATAGTCGCGCGAGTCGCTTGTGGAAAAAGTGAAGAATAAATTGTCGCCGGAACGGTTCCATAAGAAATGCCGTACACTGTCCATTTGGAAATTCCTAAATGCTGACGAATTCTTTCCGCGTCACGGGCGACGTTTTCAGATGAGTAAAAGGCAGGATTTAAATATTGAGCCAAAGTCGCTGGACGAGAACAACCAATCCCTCTTTGTTCCATAATCAGAACATTGTAAGGCATCGCTTGACGGAAAAGTCCCCAGTGCGCTGTGGATCCGGGACCGCCAGTGAAATACAGAAGTGTTTCTTTACTCGAGTCGTAAACACCACCAACAAAGTACGAATAAATATCTGTAGTCCCTAAAGCAGGGTTGGAATAATCAAAAGGAACAGTGACGTAGGTTCCCTTTTCATGAGCAATCAAACTGGCGTAAGTCTTTTGACAGAGAGTGCGACCGGATTCGTAATTTGCCAGAGTAGGAAGAGTCAAAGCCGCTTGGGCAGAAAAACCGAAAAAGAAGAGAGCTAAAAGAATCGTTGATTTCATGAAGAGCTTTTTAAGTGAAAAAGCTCTATTTCCCAAGGAAAGGCCCGGAAATTAGAAATTTTCTAAAATTTGGTGCCCCTAAGAAGGAAGGCGGGATCACGGTTTTGCTGTAAGCCGGATTCTGTCCCAATCACCAGGTCCCATAATTTGTCCCGATAATCGTAGATGATCATTCCTCTGGGAGTGCTATTACTAACACCCTCAAGCGATCTTACCCGAAAGCTACGGACTGGCCGTCCTACTAATGCTTCCCTATTTGATCTTGCTCCGCGCAGAGTTTGGCTGTTTTCACTCCAGCGACTCCCCAGAAGGCTCCCGTTCCCGCCTTTAGGATCATAGTCCTGGATATTCTTTCTGTTCCACTGTTCCTGACATTACTGTCGAGGGGCGTTACCCCTTGCGCTGCCATTTGGAGTCCGGACTTTCCTCTCTAATTTCAGCAATTTAGAGTATTACTAGAGCGATCATCCGCAAAACCGAAGGGGTTTTCTAACACCCCCCAGCAAAAAGCGCAAGAGGGTTTTCATCGCCCCTATTTTATTTTAATTTCTAAGCATCGTTTACAAAAGGACTTTATCATGAAGATCGCTGTATCTCTATTCGCATTCGCTTTGACTCTAGCTCTTACGTCTCCGTCTTTGGCGGAAGAAGGCCATGGTGGCGGCGGTCACGGTGGACTGGCTGAAAAAATGAATGCTTTGTTCCCACCGAAACAACCAGTTCCTGCGAAACGTGAAGTTCCAGCGACTCCGCAAATCGCTTCACCAGCTTATTTCTCTGAAGTGAAAGCGGATAAAGCGGCTTTGCAATGGAAAGCTGTTGAAGGCGCTTCTGAATACCACGTGCAATTAGCGACAGATCCAAACTTCAAATGGTTGGTAGCAAACGAA
This sequence comes from Bdellovibrio bacteriovorus, assembly GCF_001592755.1. NCBI lineage: Bacteria > Pseudomonadati > Bdellovibrionota > Bdellovibrionia > Bdellovibrionales > Pseudobdellovibrionaceae > Bdellovibrio > Bdellovibrio bacteriovorus. The sequence continues at coordinate 245,026 of NZ_LUKF01000001.1, forward strand.
TACCACGTTAAAGGCACTTCTTTCGAAGCCACAGGTTTGGAAGCTGGTAAACACTATTACTGGAGAGTGGCAGCCGTTGCTGATGCAAACTGGTCTACATTCCGTAAGAGTTTCTTTGCGACTTCGATGTTCGCAACTCCAGCGAAATAATTTTTCGAATAAATTTAGAAAAATAAAAAGCCCTTTGTTCCGCAAAGGGCTTTTTTATTTTCACATACGAGCTTGATTCCCTTCGCTTCTCCCCTGCATCGGCATTCGTACGGTCATGCCTGCCATGCCACGACAGGATTCAGCACAGCGACGACACACTTCCGCGCAATTGGCAAAAACCTCGTCGTCCTCGTAGCGTTCACACTCAATGGCACAAGCATCACAAAGTTCAAAAGAAAGCTCGCACGCCTGATGATGAAATTCCGAGTCCGCGATCATCAACTTAGCCGAGATACTGCATGCATCCGCACAGAATTGAAGAAGGGCAATATGCTTGCCGGAAAAGGCGGTCCCCTTTTGTTGCAAACAATAATGAAGAGTTTCGGTACATACTCGAACACTGGCTAAGCAGTTGTTTATACACTTGGCCGTGTCGCTATCTTGGATTTGATTCATAGCCATATCGACCTCCCTTTTTTCTATTTTCCCTCTGATACGCAGATGAAGAAAGGAATCCGAAGGATTTTGTCAGTTTTCATTCACACCCATCGTCTGTTGTCATTCGGCATGTGCGAGCGCACAGATGAAATTTACGAAATCGCCAAGTGAAATTACAAAACTTTAATTCCCAGGCGATTTTGTAATTTTATTAAGCAATGTCAAACCAAGTAGACTTGTCACATGACCAATCAAGTCTATGACGCTTTACTAAATTCAAACGCGGTGATCGAGTTCGATGCACAGGGGTTCATCCTTTGGGCAAATCGTAATTACTTGAACATCATGGGATACGAATTAGAAGAAATCGTAGGCCAACACCACTCTATGTTCTTGCCCGAAAAATCGCAGCACGAACTTTCTTATCAACAAATGTGGTACCAACTTGCACAAGGGCAAACACAGATCGGTGAGTTCAAACGTCTTACAAAAAGTAAGAAAGAAGTTTGGATTCAGGGCTCTTACACTCCAGTTCGTCACCCTAACGGCCAAGTGATGAAAATCATCAAAATGGTGATCGACATCACCGAAAAAAAACGCCTGGCTGAAAACTTAGAAAAGAAAAATAAGGAATTGGCATCGACAGCAGAAAAAGCCAAAGCGGCGACATATGCGAAGTCTGTTTTCTTGGCAAATATGAGCCATGAAATTCGCACTCCACTGAATTCTATTATTGGGATCACAGATACTTTGGCAGAGACAAAACTCGACAACCAACAGGCTTCGTTTGTCGAGATTCTTCAACGCGCGAACAATCAATTGATGACTATCATCAATGACGTCTTGGATCTTTCAAAAGTAGAAGCCGGAGAAGTGGAACTAAAAATGTTGCCATTTCACTTACAAAAACTTTTGGATGATCTGACTTCCGTTTTAGGCTTCCGGGCTAAAGAAAAAGGCTTGAAGTTGACTATTGAAGTCGATCCCGACGTCGATTCATTCTATATGGGCGATGCGGATCGCCTTCGTCAGGTATTGATGAACCTTTTAAACAATGCCATTAAGTTCACGCATGGTGGTGAGATCTCTTTGCGCGTGACTCGCAATCGTACATCGCGCCCAGGGAACGTGCTTTTCTGTATCGCCGACACAGGCATTGGAATTTCTCGCTCGAAGTTTAAAGACATCTTTCAACCGTTCACTCAGGCCGACCCCACGACAACACGTCGTTATGGCGGCACCGGCTTAGGTCTTTCGATAACAAAAAACATTGTCGAGATGATGCAGGGACAGATTTGGCTAGAAAGCGAAGTCGGCATGGGAAGTGTTTTTTACTTCACAGCGACTTTGAAACCGACTCTGGAAAAACTGAACAACTTCGCCCTGCTTCCGCAAAAACGAAAAGTGGATGAACTTAGAAACAGTCTGGCGAAAGAACGACTGAAGATTCTTATTGTCGACGACGTTGACGACAATCGAGCTCTTTTTGGTATTTACTTACAAAATACAATTCATTCTATTTCGTATGCCGAAAGCGGAGTGGAAGCGGTTGAATTGGTACAAAAAGAACACTTCGACATTATTTTTATGGACGTGCAAATGCCAGAAATGGATGGCTATGAAGCCACCCGTCGCATTCGGGCGATGGAAAAAGAAATGCACCGTCCACTGACTAAGATATTCGCTTGTACAGCAAACGCCTTTGCCGAAGACGTACAAAAGAGTTTGCAAGCAGGCTGTGACGAGCATTTATCTAAGCCTATTCGCAAAGACACTTTGTTAAAAACAATTTTAAAAACTTTTACTGAGCAGGAAATGGCTTATTAAGGCTCAGCTTATCCAGAATTGTTTCTCGGGAGAGCGAGCCTTTTTCTTCCACCGAATAATAAACCCGCAAGGACGCGGGGTCTTCACACCAATGATAAATCATGCCCGCGCACATCTTACAGGGTTTGTGAGTCGAATAAAGAACGGCGTTTGCCGGAATTTTTACTGAGCTTTGGCGATAAAGATTTTGCAGCAGATTCACTTCCGCATGCAGAGTTTTATTTTTGGAGTTGGAATTCACGCCATAACTTAAAATGGCGCCTTCAGCATCGACCAGCACGGCGGCAATATCTCGGTCATAATCATGCAAAACATCGCCACGCGGAACTTGCCTCGCCAAAGATAAAGCCGTTTCGCGCAATTCCGATAGATACTGTGACGATGACAGAAGGCCTTTATTGAGCTTTTGGGACTCTGCCAATTTGGAATCGACTCTATACATTGAATTCCATAGTTCCATGTCAGCTGGACCGATTTCGCGAAACTGCCACGGGCCATCCAGTTTGTGATCGACGGGAATAATTCCTGCGGTGGCTCTTTTGGCGACCACTTTGATCATTCCCCGACACATTTCCGTCAGTGAAGCTGTTGTATAAATGCGATTACGAAGAATAAAAAAACTGTGATCGATAAACTGATCAAAAAGCCCTTGGAGGAGTTTTACTACAGCAGAGGACGGCGCAACGGAGCTTTCTTTGTAGTGGGCAAAATAGACAGACCCTTCGTGCTCGACAAAAGCGAGTTCGAAGCCGGGTTTTTTAAGTAAAAATGCTAGGTGTTCCGCCCGATTTTGCGCCAACATAAAGAATTGGTACCATAAAGACGTATTTTTGTCTAAAACCGCCGTTACAGGAATCACACCATGGATATGATTAAGAACCGTCTTGAAAAGAACTATAAAAAACTAAAAAGCTGGGCCGACCGCAACAAAATCGAGGCCTTCCGTCTTTATGACCGTGATATTCCTGAGTACCCGTTTATCGTCGATATCTATAAAAACTTCTATGTGATCTACGACAAAAGTGATCCCATTCGCGATAAAGACAAAAACCACCTTCCTCACGTCACAGAGGCTTTGAAGGCCCTTTTTAAAAGTGATGACGAACACATGGTCATCAAAAAGCGTGAGCGCCAAGAAGGGCTTAAACAGTACGAAAAATTAGGCGAAAAAAGTCAGACTTTCACAATTCAAGAAAGCCAAGCCGTTTTGAAAGTGAACCTTTATGACTATTTGGACACCGGCCTTTTCCTGGATCACCGTCCGATGCGCCAGAAGGTCTTTAAAAACGCCAAAGATAAAAAGTTTTTGAACCTGTTTTGCTATACGGGATCCGTCAGCGTTTTTGCAGCCTTGGCAGGAGCAAAAACCACGAGTGTTGATATGTCGCAAACCTATCTTCGCTGGGCGCAAGAAAACTTCACCCTGAATAACCTTGATCCCGAGGCTCACACCTTCGTGAATGCCGATGTTTTGGAATGGCTACGACTGAACCAGAACAACCCTATGTACGACATGATTTTCTTGGATCCCCCGACATTTTCGAATTCAAAAAAAATGGAAGACACTTTTGAGGTCGAGCGAGATCAGGACTTCCTAGTGAATGCGTGCATGAGTCTACTTTTGCCCGGTGGAGTCCTTTATTTTTCCAACAACAAAAGAAAGTTTAAACTGTCAGAACAAATTCAGGCCAAATACACCGTGAAAGATTTAACCGAAGAATCCATTCCACAAGACTTTCACGATAAAAAAATTCACAACTGCTTCGAGATAAAACACAAATAAAACAGATTTTCCCTGTCGAAAGCCGCTCTGAACGCTGCTGAGCGCGCTTCGTGCTTTAGAGCAGAATATCTAAGTTTGACCGACTGAAATTCTCTGAAGAAAATTCTTGCATGGGGGGTCAAAAGGACCTAGAACCCCCCTTTTCCAACAAAATACCAATTTTCCCTGGGAGGGCACGGAATTGAAAGCTTTAGGTCGCCATATTTTAGTTGAGTTCAGTGGTTGTAACGCCGAGGTTTTGAACGATGTATCGATCATCGAAAAAAGCATGATTGATGCCGCTCAAATTGCCGGAGCTACGGTTATTAATTCGACCTTTCACCATTTCTCTCCTTGGGGTGTGAGTGGTGTGGTGGTGATCCAGGAAAGCCATTTGGCCATCCATACATGGCCTGAATACAGATATGCCGCTGTCGATCTTTTCACTTGCGGTGATTCTGTAGATCCTTGGGTTTCTTTTGAGCATTTGAAAAAAGCTTTCCAAGCCAATTACTCTGCGATCGAAATGAATCGTGGATCTTTGCACGTGATCCAAAAATCTGATTTCCAACCAAAGCATTTGCGCACAGAGCCTTCTTTCGATTTGAAGAAAGGTTTCCAAATCGAGCGCAACGTATGGTTTACGGATAAAGATGAAAACCAAGCTTTGTCTTTGCGCTACACAGGTGACGTGTTGTTCGACGAAACAAATCCGTTCCAACGCGTGCGCGTTTTGGATTCTTATTCTCACGGTAAATTCTTGGCGATCAATAACATGGTGATGTGTACAGAGCGTGATGAGTTCCACTATCATGAGATGATTTCTCACCCCGTGATGCAAGCCCACGGAAACGCGAAAAATATTCTAGTCATCGGTGGCGGTGACGGCGGTACAATCCGCGAGCTTTTCAAATACGATCACATCGAAAAAGTGACGATGGTCGAAATCGACGAAGCTGTTGTGCGCGCATCGAAACAACATCTTCCAAAAATCGCATCTGAATTCGGTAATCCGAAATTGAATCTTATTATCGGTGACGGCATTCAATTCGTGAAAGACGCGGCCGCCAACTCTTATGACGTGATCATCGTTGACGGTTCGGACCCCGTAGGTCCAGCAAAAGGTCTTTTCACGGCCGACTTCTACAACAACTGCAAAAACGCATTGAAAGAAGGCGGTATCATCATCACTCAAGGTGAATCGCCGATGTTCCATGAAGGCACTTTCGTTGAGCTGAACTCTTGCTTAAAAGGCATTTTTGGAAAATCCAACGTCCACACGATGCTTTTCCACGCCACAACGTACCCATCAGGAATGTGGAGCTTGCAAGTCGGTGTAAAAGGAAACTATCACCCTGCGAAAGACTTCAACAAAGACAAAGCGCGCCAATTCTCTTCAGCCAAAGGTCTGAAGTACTACAACGAAGAGCTGCACTCTGCTGCGTTCACTTTGCCAACCTTCGTCAGAACGATGCTTGGCGAAAATGCTTAATTAATAGACCGCCTCCTGTTTTCATTATACTTTCATTAGACAACAGGAGGCGTAATAATGTTCAAACTTCCAACACTTCCCTACGCAAAAACTGACTTAGCTCCTTTGTTCAATGAAGAACAAATGAACTATCACTACGACAAACATCACAAAGCTTATTTGGACAACTTGAATAAGATGATGGAAACAGACTCATCGTTGAAAGGTAAATCTCTAGAAGAGATCGTACTTTCTTCTTCTGGCGGCGTATTTAACAACGCAGCTCAGGGCTGGAACCACACATTCTATTGGTTCAACATGGCTCCGCAAGGTAAAGGCGGTCAACCTTCTGCAGATCTTGATGCCGCGATCAAACGCGACTTCGGTTCTATGGACGAGTTGAAAGCAAAATTCGTTGATGGCGGTATGAAGACTTTCGGTTCAGGCTGGATCTGGCTTTGCACAGATGCTTCTGGCAAATTAAGCCTAGTATCAACTTCAAACGCACAAGTTCCATTCACAAACAACGGCCCAACTCCATTGATGGTTGCTGACGTTTGGGAACACGCGTACTACGTTGATTACCGCAATCTTCGTCAAAAATACCTTGAGACTTTCTGGAATCAAATCAACTGGAACTTCGTTTCAGAAAACTATGCTTCCAAAAAAGTTCGCGATTTGACGAAATCAATGACGTAGTTTCTTAAAAAAGGCTGCCTAGCGCAGCCTTTTTTTTAGAAGTGCCTGCTTCTTTTTTGCACTGCTAAGCGCAATCAGTAAGACTCCTGCGCTCCTGCGAGACAAACATTCTAACAAATCTAATTTTTCATCCAGATCCGACGAGGATCCTTTTTATCGACCGGCCAAGTTTCCCAATCCACGCGATAATCGCAAGCCTTCACTAAGTTCGAAAGAATAAGAAGCGCATCTTCCTTTTGCCAAAAGTCATCCCGATGCGAAGACTTCGAACGAAGCGCCACCTCAGAAACCAAAGAATAAACCATCCCACTCATAGGCGGAATCAAAAGCCCCATAGTTGATAACACCCCTTGAAGACGAGAAAGCACCGACTTCCCACCCACAGAATGCATCAATACAAACACCGCACAAGGCTTCCCCATCAAAGAAGAAGTCCCCTCAAGCTCGGTCATCTCTTCAAGCAACTTCTGCAAAGGACTCCCCCAAGAATCCCAATAAGTCCCCGTAACAAAAACAAACCCATCCGCCGCCGAAATCTTCTTCTTCAAAGAAGCCCCATAAGAAGCCGCCTTCAAATGCACAACTTCCACAGAACAATCCACACCCAATTTCTTAAAACACTTCAAAATCCAAGAAACCCACCGAGCACAATTCCCACCATCCCCAGCCGGACTTCCATTAAAAACCAAAATCTTTTTCATACAAAAAGTATCCCGACTTTAACAACAAACATCAAAAACAAAGCACCATAGCTGAAAAGAAAAATCCACCATAAGAAGCAATCAAAAAGAACCAACCATTTCAACTCAACTCCCACCGAAAGCCAGCCGCAAGCAGAAAACGCGGCGAAGCCGCCAGAAAACCACAATAACTTTTAAACCAACCCACCAAGCTTCCGTCTGTAGCCCTTCTTCTTTTCTTCTGTCGAAGGAAATTTATTTTTGGAAGCAGAGTTGGGTGCTGATGCGAAGGTCGGCCTTTGCCGGCGCCACGATGGCGCGAACCGAGGCGCAGCCTCGGCGGCAACCGAGCCCGGAAGGCGTGCCGACCGAAGCGCCAGCACCCAACTCTGCTTCCAAAAATAAATTTCCGTCTTCGATCAAAGAAAAAAAGAAGGGCGCCACAGAAAGGGCGCCCATTATGGAGGGATGGGAAAAGGACCGCAATTATGTTGTTTCTCTCGTCATCAAGAAACCTCCTTCAGAGTTTCCTCAAAATCTGTTCCGGGGTTGTGGAACAGAGGTTGGTATTCATCGGTAGTAAGGGGAACTCGGCGAGGTGGGTCTTTAATTTCGATGAAATTAATGACGTCCTTCACCCCGGAGAGTTCCCAAGCTGAGGCATCGGCCATCGCTTTCAGTCGAGGACGGAAGACTTCGCCGTAAAGTTTTACGACTCCGTTCATCACATCGATTTCAATATGCTCTCCATCGATCTTGATCATTTCCGTCAGCTCCGACATCAGGATTTCCGAAATTTCGCCATCCGTTCTATGAAAATCTACTGGAACTACTATTCGATCTTCCACGGCCCAAACGCCTTCGGTGTCAGAGATCGCTTCCAGTGCAGCATTCTTTTTGTATGAGGTATCAACGCAGCCACTGACAATGACTACACCTCCACGGACGACAATATCGAGGTCAGCTTCACTTACTCTCTTATCCCATTTAATCCGTTCACGTAGTTTTTGAGCTAGTTCGCAATCTTCATGGTTTTTCTTAAGAAGAGTATTCATAAGCTGCTCCTTCTGTCTCAGTTCAAATTTTCAATTACGCCACACCGTCTTCCCATGATTCCGGTTGATAATTCAAAGCCGGATCACGACGGCGGTGCTGAGATTTTAAAGAGGACTGTTTACTTAAGATTACTTTCAAAGCGTCTACGGTGTTAGCTACACATCGCTTAAAGTTCTCATCCGTCTTACGCACTTTAATGACTTTACGGATGTAGGAAGCTTTAAGAATGACCTCACAGATATAGCTGGGCTTACGAGTCTGCGATCGATGGCGATCTGTTTCCACCCGCACTGTGAGATGAGCACCACTATCGTATTTAAAGAAGTCTTCGACTGTACCTTCCACCTTTTCCAACAAATAAGCTTCTAGGTTTTCAGTCTTAGTGATGTCTCTGTAGTAGATGTCTGTTTGCATATCTACCTCCTTCTGCCTTTATTATCGCTAACAACCATGATTTCTTTAAATATATAATTTGGATGACTTACTTAGTTTAAAACTATATATTTGCAGGGCTGCAAAATAGAAATTTGAGGGAACTTCAACACTTACAGTGACACGTCGAAAAACCAGTTCCAAAAAGGAGCCAAGAAAACGCTGTCATCCGGGGGTCCAGTTTCATGTTCAACTACAACCATCTTTATTACTTTTATGTAACAGCTCGTCTAGGTGGCGTTAGTAATGCCGCTAAGTACTTACATATCAGTCAGCCGTCGCTCAGCTCGCAGCTGAAAGTTTTTGAATCTGCCATTGATCAAAAGTTATTCGAAAAAAAAGGTCGCAACTTACAGCTCACTCCCGACGGGGAAAAGGCTTACGCTTATTCTAAAAAGATATTCGACATTGCCAATGAGTTTGCTGAAAGTCTGCGTTCACCGACTGAAAAACAAAGTCAGAAAATCCGTATCGGTGTCACAGATCAAGTAGAGCGTCCCTTCATCGCCGATTTATTAAGTCCACTGATTCGCGAAAAACGAAGAAACATTGAAAAAACTTTTTTTGTCAGCTCAGCGCCCTCTGAAGTTTTGGTCAACCAATTGCGCAGTGAAGAAATTGATTTGGTATTAACGAATAAACCCATCTATGCAGAAGACGTGAAAGAGTTGGCCTCGGCGAATATGCCGGTCAATCTGATGGTTTCTAGTAAGAACTTGAAAGACATGAAGATCCGCACTTCCCGAAACACCTCTGCGGTGGATTTTTTAAATGCGGTTCCTTGGGGTTTAATTATTCCTTCTTACAAAATGAAATTACGCCACGAAACGGATCTGTACTTTCAGGAAATCAAAGCGCGAAAAAAAGTAGTGCTTGAAAGCGATATTATTTCTGTCGTCGGAAGAGCCATTGTCGATGGCGCTGGTGTCGGATTTATGCCCGTGCCTTATCTTTTAGACGAAGTGAATAACGGCACGATCACTTTACTGGGGCCTAAAACAGGTTACTGGAAACACAGTCTTTATCTTTTAGGCCGTAAGGATGATCACTACGATGACACCGTGGAAGAAGTGAAAAACAGCATCAAGAGACTTGAAAAATATTAAAGGCACAAAGGAAGCCCTTGTGCCTTTAATGAATTTAAAATTTCAGAATAATCTTTAGTACGGTTGGCGAGCCTGGCTGTTCGCCAAATCCATTGCCATGACCAACGCAATCTTTGTGTAAACCGCAGAATGCTTGAAGTTCGACGCCGGAGAAATCACATCTTTTGCCGTGTGAATATTCTGATTGCTATTTCTAAATGTTGCTTCAAACGGCATCAAAGCGGGATACCCCTGACGATTCCAAGAGGCGTGGTCACTACAGCCATATCCGCATTTGTCGTCAACAACACGTGCATGCAGATACGTCTCGTTCATCGCCTTAAGATAGTCGCGAAGCCAAGCACTGGTAAAATCAGTCATGCTTCCGATCACAAGCTCGCCAGAGCCTGGGAACAAAGTCATATCCAGCTGAAGAACAGCCACAACATCTTTCTTTTCTGCTTTATACTGTTTTGCAACTTCCGCAGATCCTAGAAGTCCTGACTCTTCACCCGCGTACCAGAAAATCTCGACGGTGCGTTTGGGTTGCTCCTTATTCATCAAGATACGCAAAGCTTCGATCAAATTCGCTGAACCCGAGGCATTGTCATCCGCTCCCGGTGCTGCTTTATCTCCGCCCCAAGATTGGTTGATCGAATCAAGGTGACCACCCAGGACAACGATCTCGTTAGGTCTTTCGGAACCAGGCAAACGAACCCGGATCGTATTTTGTTTTGTCGAAGTGTGACTGATGATTGAAATCTCGTAGGGAATCGTCGCGTTTCCTAGCATTGCTTCCAGACGTTGTTTCATTTCGTCAACGTGGCGGTTGGGTTGAGGATCGCGATTGTTCCTGTTCGGAAAAGAAGAAAGCCAAGTCACATAACTGCGAAGATTGCTTTCACTAACTTCCGTCAATGCCGCTTCGATTTTTGCATCTTTGGTTAAAGACAGGATTTTAAATGGAGCTCTTTCGTAAAGCTCGTTTTTCTCCTGAATATCGGCCAGACTTTGCAACATTTTATCAAAGCCATTTGAATGCAACATGACATCCTGGCTGAGATCTTCAAATCCACCGCACTTCCCTACTTGGTGAGCGCGCTCTTGAATTCTTTGTTGCATGATGGGAGTAACGATCGCGTAACCCACCTCGATACGTTCATCTTTAGCTAAAACCGGAATGTTCAAGGCTCTAAGATCTTTGAGATCTGCGAGAATAGGCTTGGTTTCGAAGCTTTCAAGAGGCGCAACATGGGCCGAAGCCGTCGCTGCGACGAATAAAAGTGCCATCGTGGCAGTTTTCATAATTCAATCCTTTGAAAAATAAATTACCGTCACGTAATCGTATCGAATTTGTCCTCAGGTTGGCAAAGACAATTCGCTTATTTTTTCAACATGCAGTAAGGTGCGCCCTATGAACAAAGACATTTTGCTGGTTACTCTGAACTCAAGTTATCCCCATAGTTCCTTTGGATTGCGCTACCTAATGGCCAATCTGGGAGATCTGCAAGAACGCGCTCAGATCATGGAGTTCACCATTCAAAAGGATCCCCGCGATATCGCCGAGGCTTTACTGCGTCAAAATGCGAAGATCATCGGCTTAGGCGTTTATATCTGGAACGCCCAAGAGTCTTTAGAACTCGTCTCTTTACTGAAAAGAATCAGTCCCGACACGATCGTAGTACTGGGGGGACCTGAGGTCAGTCACGAATCGGAAACGCAAAAAATCTGTCAAATAGCGGATTTCACCATCAAGGGTGAAGCCGATTTTCTTTTCTATGAATTCTGCAAAAATGCTTTAGATAACGGGATTCTTCCAGAAACAAAGTTTATCTCTGGCGCTCTTCCAGATATCAAAAAAATCAAATCGCCTTATGAGCTTTATACGGATGAAGACATCCAAAACCGCGTGATCTATGTCGAAGTCTCAAGAGGATGCCCTTACCGTTGTGAATATTGTCTTTCTTCGCTGGATAAGGCCGTGCGAAGTTTTGAACTTGCCGATTTTTTAACAGAGATGCAAAAGCTCTTAGATCGCGGCGCCCGTCAATTTAAGTTCATCGACCGAACTTTCAATTTAAGTCCGACAACTTGTACAACCATCCTGCAATTCTTTTTGGATCGTATTGATTTAGGTTTGTTCTTGCACTTTGAGATGGTGCCAGATCGTTTGCCTTTGGAAATTCGCGATCTGATTAAAAAATTTCCTGCAGGAGCATTGCAGTTTGAGATCGGAATTCAAACCTGGAATCCCGAAGTCGCTCGTCTGGTGAGTCGTCGCAATGACTATGAGAAAGTAAAAGACAATTTCCGCTTCCTTGCAGAAGAAACAGGTGTTCACACTCATGCCGATTTGATTGCGGGCCTTCCCGGAGAAGACCTTGAAAGCTTTGCCAAAGGTTTTGATATTCTAGCGGCTTTACGTCCTCATGAAATTCAGGTGGGAATTCTAAAACGCCTTAAAGGGGCGCCGATTGCTCGTCATGATAAAGAATGGCAAATGGTCTATTCGGATCATCCGCCCTTTCAGATCTTACGCACGAAGAGTATGAACTTCGATACCTTGCAGGTTATGAATCGCTTTGCAAAGTACTGGGATCTTTACGCTAATAGCGGAAGCTTTAAAAAATTCGTCAACGTCCTTCGTGAAAAAGCGCAGGCGCGAGAAGATAAGTCCTTCTTCTGGCAATTCTTTGAATTTAATACGTTCCTTACGCAAAGATATGCCCAGTCGTTTGGAATCTCTCAGCTGAGTTTATTTGAATCGGCCTATGTTTATCTAAAAGAGGAACTGCAATGGCCTGCCGACGAAGCTAAAGCCTTGATTATGGAAGATTATTCTTTAACTGGTAAAACCGATTTACCGAAATTCTTAAAAGAAAATTTAGTAAAAAAGACAGGCACTAAAGAGGTGACTTCTGCCATTCCGAAGAGACAACAAAGACACCTTGCGGGGAAGGCAGAGACCGTTTCATAAAGAAGCTGGACGCCAGCAGAAGCCCAAAACTAGTTACTAATAGAGCACAGCGAATGTACATAAATCTTAGCCACTGCGAACGCACCTCCACCCAATCCGTCGGAGGTGCAAGCATCTGCCAAGAATGAACGGCACGGTTTAACGGCAGATTTCCCGTCCACGTCATGAGTAATTCATCAATCACACAAATCAGCGCAAATAAAACCAAAAGAAATTCCAAAGACTTCCATTCGTGACGAATGAGATACAAATTAGCAGCAATGGTGACAGTCACCACGAAATAAAGAAACGGATTCCACGCTGTGAATGCCGGATCCAAGTTTTGATGAAGTTCGATATACGCAGCCGCAGAGAGCTTCTCCATGGCAGGTCCCATTCCCAGCACGAAAGCAAAAGAGCTTCCTGCCATCAGACCCACCAGCAGAAGACTGGTATATCTCAAAAGTGCCGAAACGTTCATGCGACATCTATAAACTCCGTGTCAAAGCGTCACAAGTTTCTTTTTTGAAATTAAGAAGTCTTTAATGCTCACGCATTTTCTTGGCGTATCCCGTGTATGCGATAAGCGGGAGCTTTGTAAATTTGAAACGAAAATCTTTCGGGACAACACCCGTGCGAATAAGCTCAAACATCGCTTTCTGCGCGAAGACGGGACGTATTCCGCGAATCTGCATAACTTCCAATCCGCTTTCATCTGCCCACTCCCTCATTTGTTCTGGATCGATAAATAAAGAATACACGTGGTAATCCTTCGGTGTGTTCTTTACGAACCACTCCATCCCTTTGATAACAACCAGCCATGCCAGTGGATTCTTCGCGAAAGTATTAAAAAAGAAGAGTCCCCCGGGACGCAGGACGCGCGTGGCCTCAGCAATCACGCGACGGGGATCTGATACGTGCTCAAGCAGATCCATCGCACAGACCACATCGAAACTTTCTTTCTCAAAAGGCACTGCATAGACATCACCCTGTTGGTAGCGAACGGTGTGAGTGACATCGCGGTCTTCCGCAACCTTCAAGCTGGATGTCGATAAATCTATTCCCTGCACTGAATGGCCCGCCAGTGCTAGATCGTTTGAAAGAAAGCCGGCACCACAACCCATATCCAAAATCTCGGCGCGATAACCAATGTTGCGGCGGATTTCTTCCAAGATCCAAGGCATCTCCACTTTGTGTTGATTCCGCAGCAAGGCGATGGGGTCATCCTGCGCTTCATACCAGCGCTCCGCCAAGTGATCATAGGCTTCGTTGTTGACGATCTCTTTATCAAATTTTGCGAGATCCATATCCATGCAAGCTCCTCTCGTTGCTTTCAAGCTATCAAAGGGCGCAAGTTTCGGGGGAGTATTGGCGAAGTCCAGTGGTAAGAATCACAGGGTTGCCCCGGAGCAAAAATCATATAGACTGACATACATGAGTGAATACTTTGAGATCGCCGTGCGATGGGCTTTCGCTATGCAGATGGTCTTCTGGGGACTGAACGGATTTTTCCAATGGATTAAAATCCCGCCAGCAAGCCCGGTGATAGATCAGTTTGTTACGGCTTGTATCGAAACAAAATTCATCATGCCCGCAGTGAAACTGATCGAAATTGTTTTCGGAATTTTTCTTATCATTAATTTTGCTGTTCCACTAAGTTTGGCGGCTTTTGCGCCCTTACTTTTTGTAATTACAGGTTTGCACTTGTTTCACAATACCAAGCCTTGGGGAGTTCTTTTCTGCTATACACTTCCTTATTGCCTGCTGGTGACCCTTCATAGCGGCTCACTATTACGACTTGTTCACTAAATCTTTCGTAACTTGTGAATGAGTCCACGGCACGGTTAAACCCTTGCCCACTCATGATAAAGCGCACACATTTACTTTCACTCATAGGCATAACCGGCATGGTTTTAGGACTGGCGTGGTTCTTTTATCTTTCACCTCGTCCTTACAATGCAAACTTCATTCAACCTGATCTTAAGCTTTACAATAAAGCCCCTTCCACTCTCAATCACCGCGGGACGCCGGAAGGTCTGTATTGGTTAAGCTTTACAACACCCGGAAGAATTTTTGCCTTAGATAAGCTTCTTCTTCGCACCCGCAATTGCGTTCATTCTCTTACAACAACTAAAGGGGATTGGAATATCCCGACCGAGCTTTCAAAAGTTTGTGACAATAAAAAAGGTCTTTCGCTGACAAAAACGGCGGCCTTTCTTTTTAGCGAAACGCAATGGCATATTGCTGGTAGCACTCGCGGGGACCTTCACGGAGTGATCTTAGATAAAGATTGGTCTGAGCCAAAACTTGTGGGTGGACTTATTTTTTTCCTTCTGAGTTTAAGTGTACTGCTCTTCGCACTTATTCCCGCCGATGATAATTCAGAACGTATCGCCGTTGTTTTTGCTCTTTGCGGAGCCTTCGTTCTGCGCTTTTGGTTTGTGTTTATTACCTATCCACCCGAGTTCAGTCTTTTTTCCGATATGTCGGCTTATTTTCAAAGAGCATGGGAAATTTCACGGCATTCCTTCAATGCCAATCAACTTTTTCAACCGATTGGATTCACGCTTTGGTCACAATGGATTCGCGATCTTGGAGGCTTTGAGCTTTTCAATTGGACTCAAGTTTTCTTTTCTTGGGGCATCGTCGTACTGATCTATCTTATGGTGCGAGAACGATTTGGAAGACTGGCGGGATTCATCAGTCTTTTCTTTGCAGCGATTCATATTCCTCAGGCTGCTATGGCGTCCTTGCATCTGGCTGAAAATGCCTATGCCTTTTTAATCACGCTTTCCTTGTATTTTATTTTAAAGACTTTAAAGAAAGAAAGATGGACCGGTTACTTTCTTATCGGCGCCCTTTTAATGACGGCTTTTTACTTTAAAGGAAATCACGCGTTTTTCTTACCGGCATTTTCTTTGTGGTTACTCTATCGTGATCGCAAAAATCTGCTTCAAGGAATCTCCAAGGTGTTTGCATTAGGATTGGGCTGTATGCTCATCGCCATTCCCCATCTTGTTTGGACGAAGGCTCATTATGGGAAATCTTACCTAGGACCTACCGCTGGCGCTTTGAACTTTGTTGAAGGAAAATGTCCCTCTAAAGACAACCAAGATTCACAAGGCAGTCGTTGGATGTCGCCTCTTTTTACGGTGACGGGCGAAAGAACCTTCAAACAGTGGCCTCGTCCTTTCACAGATCAGAACTACTTTTGGAACGAGGGCTTCAAATGTATTCAAGAAAATCCCTGGGTACTCGCTGAAAGCTTTCGCTATGTTTACTATTTGTTTGCCGGAAATATGTTATGGCCTGTAGGTGAAACGCCGATGCGTTCGCTCTTCTTGGACTGGGAAGAGTTCTTTCACTTCTTCCTTCTTCCTTTCACCGTGATCGGGGCTCTAGCTTACGCAAGAAAGAATGACGACTATTCGAAAGTCGCCGCTTTATTGATGTTAACCCTATTTTTCACTGTGTGGTTTTTCAAATCTGAAAACAGGTTTCGCGTCCCTTTCGACGCGGTCCTTATTATCTGGTCGTCGGCCGGTTTAGCATGGGCTTTTGAGAGAGTAAGAGCCTTGCTTCCCACGCGCGATCCGGAAATGGAAGAAGCTTACGAAGGTCGCGGAATTTGACGTTTATTCGGACGCTGCTTTTTATTTCGTTTTAAGTAGCGACCGAATTGTTTCATCACCCAAAGATGAAAGTAAGCTTGTGTCCATCGATACACATACCAAGGCATGCGTGGAACAAAATCATGGATGGCGGCAATGACGGCTTTACCACCAAGGATCTCGCGAAACTCCAGTCGGCCCCGCTCCGTTTTTGCCGCTAACAATCCGCCTCGCACATAAAAGAGCTGACGATGAGACCAGCTTCGTTCGGGCGCATATTCCAACACCAAAAGTTTTGTATCTGGAAAACGCCAACGGAAATAAACCCAACGACCCTCGACATCCACTTTTAAAAAGGCCGGCAGTGTCGGTAAAAAATCCAAGTAGGCGTGCGCCACCGACTCTGCTGTTTTTCCGGGCGGCAAAGGCAAGCGTTGGACAGAACGCACGACGTGCTTACCGACTTCAGTGCCTTTGAATGCCAACGGTTTCTTATGCGGATCGTAGTCAATCAACGCTTCTTTTAAGGCCATGTCGACATCGGCAAAATTATGATTGGGAATTACCAAGGCGCGCTTGGGATCAATCAATAAATCATATCGCAAACCTTTGACTAAAGGTGACACCAAAGACCAAGGAGCTTGAGTTATCAAACAAACCCACAACGTTGAAAGCTGCGGAGTTAAAAAGGGAAAGCGAAGCATTGAGCGCTTCAATCCCATTTGATCGGCTATTTTCTGCATCATCTCTCGATAACTAATCGCCGTTCCGCCAATATCGAAAACTTTATTATAGGTATCACCGTTTTCAGCACAGTAAAGAATGCTTTGAACCACGTCCTTCAAAGCGACGGGCTGACTCAAAGTGTTCGTCCACGAGGGACAAATCATCAAGGGCAGTCGAGCTACTAAGCGAGCCATGATTTGAAATGAAGACCCCTCCGGTCCCAGAATAATCGCCGCCCGCAAAACGGTTGCGGGAATAGTGCTGTTTTTAAAAACCTCTTCCACTTCCCAGCGACTTCGTAAATGTCGCGATAAATCCGGAGCATTATCCGGGCGCATTCCGCCCAGATAAATGATTTGCTTCACATGATTTTTCTCCGCCGCGCGCACGAAGTTATCAGCCACGATCAAATCAAAATCATCAAAGGTTCCTTGAGTCAGGTGCGCGGAAGGACGCATGGAATGGACTAAATAAATTGCGACGTCCACATCCTTTAAAGCCTTTTCCGCGTCCAGCAAACTAAAAAGATCGCAGGCCCGCCATTCAACTTCACTGTCAGATTTAGCTTTCTTTGCGGAGCGACTCAGAGCAATCACCTGATGGCTCTTTTTAAGCTCTTGAATAAGAGCTTTCCCCACAAATCCGCTGGCTCCCGCTACGGCGATTTTCATTTAAAAAAACTCCTTCTGACCTAAAGCCAGCACCTTGACAAATTTTTTTTCGAACACATGGGGCTTTACGTTTTTTATTTTAAGGACTTTCACTGCCTTGACAAGAAAATCTCCAATCCCATGTTTGAAGTGTAAGAACTCAAAGACTCTTAAAGGAGGTTTTTATGAGAACACTCACACCCTATATGACAAATCGCAGACCTTTTGCCACAGATCTTTTTGACGAAGTAGAGCGCATGTTTGAAAGCTTTGCTACGTCTGCAAATACGAATTCTGAGCGTAGTTTTACACCTGCATTTGAAGTCTCTGAAACAGAAGATCATTACTTGCTAGGTGTCGATCTGCCTGGAATTAAAAAAGAAGATCTTAAAATTGAGCTGAACGACAACGTTCTAAGTATCTCAGGCGAAAGAAAACGCGGTAACAGCGCGGAATCTTTCACGAAGAGATTCACTTTGCCAAAAACCGTAGACGTCGAAAAAATCGAAGCAAACTACGAGGATGGCGTGCTCAATATGTATTTACCTAAAGCAGCTGCTGCGAAACCTCGCAGCATCGAAATTCAATCTAAATCCGGCGGCTTTTTTGAAAAGCTGATCGGTTCTAAAAAAGTGGGTGAGGACACATCCTCTACGAACTCAGCTCACTAATCCCTCTTCCCTAGGGCTCGGCTCCCCGCCGAGCCCTCTCTTTTTTGACAACCCCTCCCCGCTCCCTTAGACTGAGATTATGAATTACCAAGCCATCATTGATTTTTGGTTCGAGGAAATTGATCCCAGTCTGTGGTTCATGAAAGATGAACTTTTTGATCAGCAAATCCGCCGCCGCTTTTTCGATGTTTTTAAAGACGTCGTCGCAGGAAAAACTCATGCCTGGCGTGGGACACCTGAAGGTCGTCTTGCTGAAATTATTGTGCTTGATCAATTTTCCAGAAATCTTTTTCGCGATTCTTCGCAGGCTTTCGCACAAGATGAATTAGCCCTGCATTTAGCGAAAGAAGCTATTCGTGTCGGTGACGATCAACGCCTGCCTGTCGTACAAAGACATTTCTTTTACATGCCCTTTATGCACAGTGAAGACTTGCAAGCGCACGAAGAGGCAGTGAAACTTTTTTCACAAAAAGGTCTCGAGAACGGTCTTAAATTTGAATTGATGCATAAAAAAATCATCGAAACCTATGGTCGTTACCCGCACCGAAATAAAGCTCTTGGACGCATTTCAACGCCCGAAGAACTTGAATTTTTAAAGCAGCCCGGTTCTTCATTCTAAAAGGCGGTTGCCCTCTTTCTGGCAAACGGTCATACTGATTTCAGAGAGGTCTGTTTTGGATAAAAAGAAACTGGTAGAAGCCATTCGCACACAGCTGGAAAACGATTTGTCCGTTGCCAAACAGGCCGCACTAGCCACTTACGAAGCCGCGACCCATGAAGAAAGCAAACCTGAAAATGAGTATGACACTCGGGGTTTGGAAGCTTCTTATCTGGCGGGGGCTCAAGCAAAAAGAATTTCTGAGATTGAAGAGCTTTTGGTCATCCTTAAGCACTTGGATGTTAAGACTTTCGGTCCCGGTGACAAAATCAATTCTACCGCTCTGGTTGAAGTTGAATTCAACGGAAAACACAGTTTCTTTTTCATCGTCGTCAAAGGCGGTGGCGTGAACGTCAAATTTGAGGGACGTACAGTTCAAATCGTCACGCCCAGCAGCCCTTTAGGAGAAGCGCTCCAAGATCTTCGCCAAGGAGACATCGCCGTTGTCGAAAATGGCGATCAGGTGCGCGAATACGAAATCATCAATATTTGGTAGGGACTGGAATTTTATTTAACTCCGCCATGACGGCTTTTGCTTTTTTTTGACGAAGAGCCTTCCAATCCTTACCGGCTGTACCCGCTGATAAATCCGTCAAAAAAGCCCATTCGGGATGAACTTTGTCAGTGCTTGCCGTTTCTTTGAGCCACAATTTCCCGAAAGCGGCAAAACTCATTTTCTTTCCCTGAATCCAAATTTCCCGAGACAATTCTTGCGCTAAAGCCCCGAAACGGAATTTTCCACCGGTGATTTCTTGGAGCACCTTCAGAACCTTTGCCTCACGATTTTTATACAAGCCAAATAACAAAGGAGTTTTGCCGTCGATTTTTGCGGGAACTTTTTGAGCGATCATTTTGTTAGCAATAACGGAAGGCCCTGGAACTTTTCCGGACTTCAAATAAGTGCGGACTCGGTCTAACACCACTCCTTTTCGATCCAGTTCAGAAGTCTTTTTTAGAACGCCTTTTTTATACTCCGCATGGATGTTTAAGGGAAGATCATGCAAACGACAGAACCTCTTAATCTCTTGCATATTTAGATAGTTGAGGTCTGCTAAAAGTTCTTTTTGCTGCGACTGTGTCAGATGAGAAATCAATGAGCCCAATGCCGATCCTTGCTGTTTTAAAAATCTTAGCATAGGATCCAAATCCATGGGAAATGCAATTCAAGACGTCGTTATCATCACTACTGGTGGAACCATCGAAAAAACTTACAACGAGTTCGATGGCTCACTTGAAAATCGCGGAACAAGCATCCGCAACCGCATTCTTTCGAAAATGCGCCTTCCCTACACGAACATCATGGTTTATCCGCTTTTAAGCAAAGACTCTTTGTACATGACGGATGCCGATCGTGCCTTAATCTCGGCCACCATCAAAGATCAAATGCAAAGAGGATGTCCGATCGTTATTTTGCATGGCACAGATACTATGAGTGTCACGGCGGAACATTGTTATCAGGTTTTGGGAACACCTGCCGTACCCGTCGTGTTTACTGGAGCTATGATTCCGATGGGGTTTGAAGACAGCGATGCGGCTCAAAACGTCACGGAAGCTCTGTTGACCGCAAAACTTATGCAACCTGGTTTTTACATTTCCTTTCACAACCAAGTATTCACGGTTCCTCACGTTCGCAAGAACAGAGAAAAAGGGACTTTCGAAAGTTTCTAGTCTTAAAATCTCACTTTGAGTCTCACGGTATCTAAGAAAACTCCGAGAAGAAGTCTTTAGACTTATCGAGGAGTGCAGCTTGAAATTCTTTTCCTTAATTTTAGCTTCCGTTTTTGTTCTGATCTCGTGCACGCACTTCCAGACGAAAGTCCAGCCTCAGGCTTCTTATGACACTTTGGTTCCATTGCAGCTTAACGAGGAACGCATTCCTGCGGCTGAAGAAATGAACTGGTGGTCGGCGAATGCCTCCCAGGTCGAAAAAGCCACTTGTCGCGTAAAGCTTCCGACAGCAACAAAAGATATTCTGGATTATTACGCTAAAAAACCCGCGAGCCCCGGATACGAAGGCGGTCACGTTTACATCAGCGGAATTCTTCTTGAAGATGAACGACCCGAACTTGTTCTGGCCTTAGCGAAACTTCTTTCGCCGGCGCGCGAACAAACCATTGAGGGAGCACCAAAAAACTTTCAAGAGGCGTTTAACGTAAACCCTCAGTGTAAAAAAGCCTTGTGTGCGTCTCAGAAAATTTTCGGCGCAGCGGTCGGACCGCAAATGATGTACTTGATGGAGCAGTTTGATGTGAACACCTCTCGCTACTCCTTCAAGAACGCCGATGCTTTTAGCAGCTCGGAAATTGCAGACGTCATTCGCGTTTTTGAATTAATCCGTCCCGAGCAAATTCCCTTTCAATCAAATAAGCAGTTGATCAAGTTTAAGCGCGGCTACACTCGAGCCGCTTATGGCAGTGATGGAGATACGGTTTTAGCCAATGCCTCGATAGAGCTTTTTGACAGTTGGTCACGTCAGTCTTCGATCATGCGTCAGTACACACTTTATCATGAAGTGGCTCATAACTATTCTGACAATCATTTTTCCGATTACGACAGATCCAATGCTTGGTTGGCCTTAAGTAATTGGAAAGAAAATTCTAACGGAGAGTTTGAAGCTCAGAAAAGAAAAGCCCAGCAAGGGCACCCCTTCGTCTCTCGCTATGGGGAAACAAATCCTTTTGAAGATTTTGCGGAAAGCGTGACAGCTTATCGCTTTAATCCCACACTTCTAAAAAGAACCTCATCAAGCAAATACAACCTGATCAAACTTTTAGTTTTTGACGGACTGGAGTTTACTTCTAATGCCGCGTGCTCTCAGCCGACACTGAAAACACAGTATCAAAAGCAAGTAGATGCCGGAATTTCATTTTCTCGCGAGCAAAAAGACGCCATTAAAAACTCGTGTCGCCAAAGCTATTATCAAAGTATCGTGGGACGTTCTCCGGTGAGTTTCTTCGCGAACTGCGTCGACTATGAAGCCACCCAAGTTTGGCAAAAGCAAAACATCAATAAATTTCCGGGCCTCGTTCCGCAATCGCTTTACGACGAAAAACTGCGTATTAGTAATTTAAAATTTAAAGGCTTGAAAAAAGAGCTGACTCAAGAGTTGGCACCTGAAGCAGCGGATTGGATTTTAGACGTCGTGAAGATTTATACTTATCGCATGAAGCCCGAGATGACGAATAGTGAATACTGCGACGTATGGGCCGAAATAAAAAACCGTGTCTATCCTAGTATCAATACCCAAAGTGAATGGCGTCGCAATAGCTACCTCATCGTCAGAGATTATTCTCCGAACGAAGGGGCCGCTCGCGGTCTGTGTCTTGATTTAGTGCAAGGTTTTACGCCAAGATCCAAATCCACTGTAAGTAGCATTAAATCCTGGGTGAAAGAAAAAGCTCTGATCGAAAGCCAAGAGCCCTTGCAAGAGCGAGGCATCACTCGCGAAACTTTATTAAAATACATTTTAGATCGAACGGATTTAAAATAAAAAAAGGCGTCTTATCCAGACGCCTTTTCATTAGAACCAAGCTTCAAACTGGTAACCAAAACTTGTTCCGGCCGTTTTATCTCTAAAGGCCGAATTTGCTCCGCCAATGATTTCCTTATTCGAGTTCGACCACATAGAGTGACTGACGAAAGCTCTCATTACCGGGCGCCCCCAGATCGTTTTACTGAAAGACAACTGCGGAGCTAACGACACACGACTCAACTCGCGCGCTCCCACGGGATTTCCGCCTCCATCCACTTCTGATTCGTCTTTGAAGCGAGAATAACCTGTTTCAAAAACCCATTGAAAGCGATCCGAGACAAAATAAATCGGACGAATACCGATCTCTTGCCATTCACGGTGATTGTTTTCATCATTTCCGTTGTCACCGATTTCAGCCGCAAAGCCGAACATCACCGCCCAGCGATCGGTTACATCGTGATTCCAATCTTCCACTAAACGCAACGTCCAGGCTTTGTTCTGACTGTCGTCTGTTGAAGGAACGGCACTGCTTGCGTAGATATTTAAATCTTTCATCGCGCCTTTACCGTATAAGATTGTCGTATTGTTATTTCCATCAAGCACAGAACCATTCAAGCGCGCTGAAATCGAATATCCATTCGTATCGATGTACGATGTTGTTCCATCAGAACTTGCTTGGGCCCAAGCGTAAACGCCCCACAAATTTAAATTTTGTTCGGCAAAAACGGGAATCGTTTTCCAACGAAGATCCACCGCTTGCAACACGGGACGACCTGCCGTGGTTGCGGAAAGATCATCATTTGCTTGAATCAAATGCGCGATCGCAAATTTTCCACCGGCATCGACAGGAATATTATCAATCCCCGCTCCAACACCGCTCATATCCGCATAGTAGTACCAGTCAAAAATGTACAAATCGACGTCACGGTAAAAGCGTTTTCCAACCCAGAATTCTCCAGGAATATCGGTAAATCCACCCGCCGTAACGAAGGCTTCGATTTGACTCATGTCCCTATTTGCCGCAGCTTCCCACTGACGTGTCCCTTTGGAATTGAACATCAAACGGACCTGCGTTCTAAAAAATACCGAGTCTTGTTCCTCAGGTTTTTTATGGTGGAACACCATCGCAAGTTCCGAATAGAAACCGCACTCATTACCTAAACGTAGGAAATTACCAGGGATTCCGGAATTGAAAAAACAATCTTGTTTTCCACCTTCGAAATTCACTCCCGTTCCGCCACGTAAGTAGCCAATAAAATCCGCGTTCATGGCAAAGCTCACGGACGATGACAACATACAAATTACGAACCACTTAATACTTTTCACCCTCACCTCTTGAAAAAGCTGAGGCTTACCCATAAAGTCTGCGCCTGACTACACATTACGCAGAGAGACTGAAGCTTTTACTTGAGGGGGATGCTTGCGCAAAAAGTCTTGGAGTTTTCTATGCTTAGTTTTCTTCTATTGCTTACCTGCAATCGCTGGCGACGCACGTGCCAAGTGGATTGATGCCACTCAATTGAAGCTCAAACTTCCTCCAGGTTTTTATGTCAGTGCAAGCACACAATTCTATTTCGTCGATGGCTCTTTGCCGTTAGCACAGAACACTCCCATCAACCTTCCGGTTATTTCCGTACAAGGTGCCTATGCGTGGCTTAGTACGGCTCACATAAAAAAATCGAATATCGACTCTTTGATTCGTAAGCCTTTGAAGGTCGTGATCACTGCCAACAACCGAACACTTTTAGATTCTACAAGTGTGCAATACGCAGGACTTTTAGATTCTTCTTACTTCTATGAAGGCGATGATTTAGGAGCTAACTGCGAGTCTCACTGTGACGTGAAACTTTGGGCCCCGACGGCTCAGAACGTGCGATTGCATCTTTTCCGCACGAGCACTGATGAAGTCCCCGCCGCGATTTTAGAGGGAGACCGCCTTGATCAAGGTGTGTGGCATTTTCCTCTTTCTCGCAGTTACGAAAATTATTTCTACCTTTACGAAGTGACGAGCTTTCAGCCTTTGACGAATAAGATCGAGACTTATTTAGTCACTGATCCTTACAGCAAATCTCTTTCGATCAACGGTGAAAAGTCTCAACTCGTCAGCTTGACTTCGTCGAATACGACTCCGCAAGGCTGGGAGTCTTTGCAAAAGCCAGCGCTGAACTCTTTGAATGATTCAATCATTTATGAACTTCACCTTAGAGATTTCAGCGCCAATGAAAACAGCATCCCCCCGGATTATCGCGGAACATATTTGGCATTCACTTTCGAGCGTGCTTCTGGTGTTCAACATCTGAAGGACCTCGCAGATGCAGGTTTAACCCACGTTCATCTTCTACCGTTCAATGATTTTGGCAGCGTGAATGAAAGAAAAAGCGAGTGGGACAACTATCAAGGTCCAAGCTCAAACTTGCAAGAGCCCCAAAGCCTTATCGGCGGCATGAGAACTTCCGATCCCTTCAACTGGGGTTATGATCCTGTTCATTACCTGACTCCTGAAGGCAGTTATGCAGTGGATGCGGATGGCGCTTCCCGCGTAAAAGAAGTTCGTGAAATGGTCGCCGCTATCAACAATATCGGTTTGCGCGTTGTTCAAGACGTCGTTTTGAACCACACCTATCAAGGGGGCGCAGAACCCTATTCTGTCTTCGATAAAATCGTGCCACTTTATTACTATCGCGTCGATGAAGAGGGTCGCACTTTCAAGAGCTCTTGTTGCAACGACACAGCCAGTGAACATCGCATGATGGAAAAGCTGATGATTGATAGTGTTCTTCACTGGGCGCGCACTTATAAACTCGATGGCTTCCGTTTTGATTTAATGTCTTTCCATTCGCGTGGCACTATGGCTCGCATTCGCGATGCGGTTCGTGGCTTGACTCTGCAAAACGATGGCGTCGATGGATCTAAGATTCTTCTTTACGGTGAAGGCTGGAGTTTTGGCTCTTTCTTCGACTCAAATCCCAAAGAAGCCATGACGATTGAAAACTCCTACGGCACGGAGTATGGCTTCTTCAACGATCGCCTGCGTGACGCCGTCCGTGGTGGAACAACTTCAGCCGCTGAAAAATCCGATCAAGGTTTTGCGACCGGTCTTTACTTCGACTTTAACGAAGAGCCCGCAAATCGCAACACACCGATCTACTTAGAAGATCAAAGAGGCAAACTTCTTCATTTAGGCGATGTGATCAAAGTAGGGCTTGCGGGAAATATTGCTGAATTTGAATTTAAAGAACACTTGGGCCATACGATTCGCGCTAATGATTTAAAATTCCGTGGCGCCCCGGTCGCCTTTGCGAACGAAGCTTTGGAAACTATTAACTATGTTTCCGCGCATGATGGTTATGGATTGTGGGATGCGGTTCAGGCTAAAGCTCCATTTAACAACTACAATCGCACCCCTTCTATTGCGAGCAGCGAAGAACGTCGTCGCATGCACCAGTTGGCACTATCTATTCCTATGTTAGGCCAGGGTTTACCTTTCATTGAATCCGGCACCGAGTTGCTACGTTCTAAAAATGGCGACCAAGACAGTTATGATTCGGGCGACTTCTTCAATCGCATTGATTGGAAAGGCACGACAAACTATTGGGGTGCAGGACTTCCTCCAGCATGGAAGAATTTAAACGACTGGGCCTTCTGGCAACCACGTCTGATGGCACCAGAAATGAAAGTTTCAGCGGCTCAAATTCAAAGAACAAAAGAATATTTCAAAGGTCTTTTGCGAGTTCGTCAAAGCAGTCCGTTATTTAAATTAAATACTTCTGAAGCCATTGCTCAGCACTTAAGTTTCATCGATAACGAAACATCTGCAGAGCCAGGGCTGATCGCGATGCTTTTGAAAAACGATAGCGAAGCTTTATTGGTCCTTTTCAATGCTTCTCGCGAAGCGCGCACATTTTCGAATGCAAAACTTCGTTATAACTGGAAACTTCATCCGTTGTTTGATGAAGCAGTCGATCCACTTTTGTCTCAAGTTGTTTTACAACCTTCACAAAGACTGGTGCAAATTCCTGGTCGCACGACGGTGATTCTTCAACTCTTGAATAATGCTAATCGGAATTATTAATGAAGTTTGGTAAGTTCGCATTTCTTTGTCTTTTATTCTTATGCTCTTTCGCCGAGGCCGCAAAACCTTTGCGTGTTCAGCTTTGGCATCAAATGATCTATGGCCACCGCGTGGTCTTATCAGATGCCTTAAGAGAATTCGAAAAAGAACACCCCGGTATCGTCGTTCAAGAAACTTATCGAGAAACTGAAGAGTTGCGTTCTAGCTATCAAGCAGCCGCCATGGGCGGTTCGGGTCCAGAACTCGTGTTCGGGCCCAGCGATCAGAT
This sequence comes from Bdellovibrio bacteriovorus, assembly GCF_001592755.1. Classification (NCBI taxonomy): domain Bacteria; kingdom Pseudomonadati; phylum Bdellovibrionota; class Bdellovibrionia; order Bdellovibrionales; family Pseudobdellovibrionaceae; genus Bdellovibrio; species Bdellovibrio bacteriovorus. The sequence goes on from NZ_LUKF01000001.1 coordinate 271,710, forward strand.
CGGGCCTTTTGCGACGATGAATATCATCCGTCCTTTGGATGAAGTTCTTGAACCTGATTACTTCAAACAATTTGATCCTTTGGCTATTCCCGTTTACCGCGACAAACATTATATGATTGGTGGCGCCGTCGGTAATCATCTGATGCTCATCTATAATAAGAAATTAATTTCTAAGCCTCCGCAAAATTCCGATGAATTGATTGCGATTGGTAAAGAGCACACTAAGGACTTAAACGGAGACGGAAAAATCGACCGCTATGGTTTGGTTTTTAACTACACGGAACCCTTCTTCTTTGCGCCGTTTATCCCTGCCTTCGGCGAAGCCTTCATGACAGACGACGCAAAGCCCAACTTAAACACGCCGGCTTTGCGCAAGACCTTTGAATTCATTCTGCAACTTCGCGACAAGTACAAGATCATTCCTAAGGAGTGTGACTACGAAACGGCCAATGCTCTGTTTAAACAAGGCAAAGCCGCTATGCTCATCAACGGTGATTGGTCTTGGGGCGATTACAAAGACGCCGGAATGGATTTCGGAATCGCTCGCATCCCGATGATTTCTGAGACTAAAAAGTGGCCAAGTCCTTTGGTGGGAACAGCCGGCTATTCTTTGAACGTCAATATGCAAACTCCGGAACATGAAGAGGCCGCGCTCAAACTTTTGCGCTACCTGACCTCAGAACGAGTGCAATTGATGTTCATGGAGCGTGTGGGTGTCCTGCCATCAAACTTAAGTCTTCGTGACAATCCTGTCGTCAAAAACAATCCCCTGCTTGAAGTGTCTTCAGAAATCATGGAAGTAGGAACTCCCATGCCTGTGGTTCCTGAAATTCGTGGCGTGTGGGACAGTTTACGTATCCAGTACCAAAAACTTTTGGCGAACTCATTGATTCCAGACCAGGCAGCGGAAGGCGCACAAAAACTTGCAGAAGCGCAAATCACGGACATGAACGAGATCCTGCAGCAGGATGCTTCTGCGTTTGTTATTAAAGCGATCATCGTTATTCTTGTACTAGCTCTTGCCTGGATGTCGCGTAAATCTTTTGTTGGATTCTTTCAAGGGTTCAAAGGCCCGCAAAGATTCGTGTACTACATGATGCTTCCGGCGTTCGTGGGAATTTTTGCCGTTATTATCTATCCGTTTTTCTATAATATCGCGATTTCCTTTTCGAACTTCAGTCTTCGCACCTTCCAAGATTGGTCGATCGTGGGCCTTCAACACTACGTCAGTGCGTTGAGCGATCCTAAGTTCTATTCTTTGTTCTTAAAGACAATTATCTGGACGGTCGTGAATGTCTTCTTCCATGTTACGATTGGTGTTTTCTTAGCAGTTATCATCAATCAAGTAATGCCTGCTAAAGGCTTCTGGAGAACGCTGTTCATTATTCCTTGGGCGGTGCCTCAATACATCACAGCTCTTACGTGGCGCGGGATGTTCAATCAAGAGTACGGACCCATCAATCAGTTCCTGCAACAGTTCTTGCATCTGTCTCCAGTGCAGTGGTTGAGTCAGCCTTTCACGGCCTTCACGGCGTGTATTATAACGAATGTGTGGTTGGGTTTCCCATTCATGATGATCGTCGCACTCGGAGGATTGCAGTCCATTCCGCACTCTCTTTATGAAGCCGCTTATTTAGATAAAGCCAATGCATGGCAAAGATTCCGTCATATCACTTTGCCGCTTCTGATGCCGGTGATGGTTCCAGCGGCCCTTTTAGGCTCTATCTGGACATTTAATAATTTGAACATCGTTTGGCTTGTCAGCAATGCCGGCGAACCAGGTGATCAAACTCACATTTTAGTAAGTTACGTTTATAAAGCGGCATTTAACTTGTATCGCTACGGATATGCAGCGGCCGTTTCTGTTCTTATTTTCTTAATTCTTGCTGTATGGAGCTTGGGCTCTTTAGTTGGCCAATACAGAAAGGAGACCAAGTGATTAAAAAAACTTTGGCTTGGTTTAGCATTCTTATTTTTGCGGTGTTTTCGGTCTATCCGATCCTTTACGTACTTTCCGTTTCTTTACGTGGCGACAATGCTTTCCAATCACAATCTTTGGAAATCATCACATCGACTTCCACGCTGAAAAACTTTGTGGATCTTTTCACGAAAACAGATTTCTTGCTCTGGATGCGCAATTCTTTGCTAGTGGCGACGATGACGACTCTTTTGGGCGTGGCCTTCGCTTCAACCAGCGCCTATGCTCTTTCGCGCTATCGCTTCCGCGGTCGCAACATGATGCTCTTTTCGCTGCTGGCGACCCAAATGTTCCCGGCGACCATGCTTATTCTTCCTTTTTACATCATTCTTTCAAAATTGCGTTTGATCGATAGCTTTTGGGGACTTTTCCTTATCTATTCCTCGACGGCTCTTCCTTTCTGCGTGTGGCAGATGAAGGCTTACTACGACACGATTCCTAAAGAGCTTGAAGAAGCGGCCTTGCTCGACGGTTGTTCGCGCTGGATGACTTTTTATAAAATCATTCTGCCTGTCTCTTCGCCGGCTTTAGTGATCACAGCTCTATTTAGTTTTTTAAGCAGTTGGAGTGAATACGTGATTGCGGCCGTGGTCCTGCAAGATCCACATCTTTATACACTGCCATTGGGGCTTCGCTCTTTCCAAGCGAGCATGGCGACACAGTGGGGTCTTTATGCGGCAGGAGCTTTGATCGTCAGCGTTCCAGTTTTGATTTTGTTCATTAGTATCTCCCGCTATTTGGTTTCTGGTTTAACTATGGGTAGCGTGAAGGGTTGATTATGGCATCTATTGAATTTTCTAAAGCCTCTAAAAGCTTTGGTGCTTCACAAATTCTAAAAAACATTGATCTTGAAATCACCAGCGGTGAATTCTTGGTTCTTGTCGGTCCTTCCGGTTGCGGAAAGTCCACTTTGCTAAGAACGCTTGCCGGTCTTGAAAAGTTAGATGGCGGCGACATCAAGGTGAGCGGAAAATCTATTGCCAAGCGCGAACCTCAAGATCGTGACATCGCCATGGTATTTCAAAACTACGCGCTTTATCCGCACATGAATGTCGCAGAAAACATGGGCTTTGCTTTAAAACTGCAAAAAAAATCCAAAGACGAAATCAGCAAGCGCGTGCACCAGATCGCTGAACTTCTGCAAATCTCTCATTTACTGGATCGCAAACCTAAAGAACTTTCCGGTGGTCAACGTCAGCGCGTGGCTTTGGGCCGTGCTTTGGCTCGCCAAACATCGATCGTTCTTTTTGACGAACCTCTTTCAAACTTGGATGCCCATTTGCGCAGTCAAATGCGTGTTGAGATCAAACGCCTTCACCAAAGCTTGAAATCCACGATGATTTACGTCACCCATGACCAGATGGAAGCAACAACTATGGGCGACCGTATCGCCGTTCTAAAAGACGGGATCGTGGAACAAGTTGGAACTCCTACGCAAATTTATCACCAGCCTAAAAATCTTTTCATCGCCGGGTTTATTGGTTCTCCGGAAATGAACTTTATTGAAGGTTCTTTGTTGAAAAAACTTCCTTGGAAAGAAGTCCAAGACGGCGACATTTTAGGTGTGCGCCCTGAGGCCTTTAAAATTTCCAACGGGAACTTGGAAAGCAATGAATTAGAGCTGGGAAGCTACCAAATCGAGCTTTCTGAAAATTTGGGAGGCCAACAGATGCTTCATGGCTCTTTAGAGGGCCAAAGTGTCAGAATTCTTGTGGATTCTTCTTATAATTTTTCTAAAGATGAAAAGGTTCGTTTAAAGATCGACCTGACAAAGTCCCACCTCTTTGATAAAAAAACGGGACTGAATAAGCGACTTTAAGGAGACTGCATGTCTTTGAGCCTTTGGGCACGCCTTCTTTGTTTTGCCATCTTTGTGACAAGCCTGCAGGTGCATGCAGCTCCGCGCACTGTCTTTGTACAACTGTTTGAGTGGTCTTGGGCTGATGTCGCCAATGAATGCGAAAATTACCTGGGGCCCGCTGGTTTTTCTGCGGTTCAGGTATCTCCTCCCCACGAACACATCATGTGGGAAAACACTCCTTGGTGGGAACGCTATCAAGTTGCAAGCTATAATTTAAATTCTCGTAGTGGCAATGAGGCTGAATTTGCCGACATGGTTCGTCGCTGTCAGTCTGTCGGGGTCGATGTGTATGCCGATGCTGTGATTAATCACACCACGGGTATTCCCGGAGGCGTTGGTTTTGGCGGAACGGCGTTCACTCACTACGATTATCCCGGTCTTTATTCGCACAAAGATTTTCACCACTGTGGTCGTAACGGCAATGACAACATCGTTGATTATTCAGACCGCTACGAAATTCAAAACTGTGAACTTGTCGACCTTGCAGATCTCGCAACAGAAACAGAATATGTACGAGATCGTCTAGCGGCTTATTTGAATAAACTTTTGGATTTGGGTGTTGCCGGTTTTCGTATCGATGCTGCCAAACATATTCCAGCTCAAGATCTTGCGGCGATTTACTCGCGCCTAAAGCGTTCTGCTTATATTTATCACGAAGTCATCTACGATCCCAAAGGCCCTATCCAATACAGCGAGTATCTTCCCTATGGCGACGTGATGGCCTATGACTATCCTCGCGCACTGGCAGGTGGGTTGCGCTTTAAAGATGCCGAACGTCTTCACCGTATTGCCGAAGGTTTTCCTGACAGCAAAGACTCTATTGTCTTTGCAACCAATCACGATCTTGAACGTCACGATGCTAGTTCGGTATTAAGTTACAACGGCACTGAGCAGCGCTTGTACCGTTTGGCTCAGGTTTTCATGTTGGCGTGGCCCTATGGCTATCCACAACTCTTCTCGGGATTTAAATTTGATAACTTTGATCAAGGTCCTCCCCTGACTTCAGAAATGAAATCCCAGCCCGTATTTGATCAGAATGGCAAATGCGTGGCCCCTTGGACTTGTGAACATCGTTTACCTGAAGTCGCCGCGATGGTGGATTTTAGAAACCAAACGGACAAGGCATTTTATATTTCTAATTGGTGGTCTAACGGCAAAGACCAATTGTCTTTCAGTCGTGGCAGTTTCGGCTTTGTAGCTATGAATTATTCTGATTCACAGATGCAACGCGATTTTGCGACGTCACTGACCCCAGGCACTTACTGCAATATAGTAAGCTCGGACTACAATCCGCGCACAAAAACTTGCACTGATTCTTGGACGGTGACGAATCGTGGATATGTTCATGCGACGATTCCGGCGATGTCTGCTGTCGTACTTTTAAAAACTTCTCCATTTAAAACTAGAAAAAAGTAAATCCATGAAAAAGACATACACTATCGGCTTTGATCTTGGCGGTACTAAATTAGCAGCAGCCCTTTTAGATAATAGTGGCACGATGCTGGATTTTATTAAAGTACCTGTGGATATGAAACGTGAAAAGTCGGCGTTACAAACTCAAAAGCGTGTGATCAATCTGATGGCAGATATCGCGATGGATTTTAAAAAACGTTTTCCGAAAGAAACAACCGGAAAGCATTTTTTAGGTATCGGATTAGCAAGTGCCGGCCCCCTCAATGCGGAAGAAGGAAAACTGATTCACCCGATGAATTATCCAGGCTGGAAGATCGTTCCTATCCGGGATCTGGTTGCGAAAGAAATCAATGCTCGTGGTTTTAAGACAAAAGTGCATTTCCAACACGACGGCACAGCCGCGGCGTTAGCGGAAGGTTGGGTTGGTGGCGGTAAAGGCATGCGCTCTTATGCGGTCGTCACCGTGGGTACGGGTGTGGGATCAGGTGTGATTTTCAATGGCTTCCCCGCACAAAGCCGCGGCATGGGTTCTGAATACGGTCACACCATTGTTGATTTCAAAAAACTTCAAGAGTCTCCGGATAAACTTCATCACTGCACAGTAGAAGGTGTCGCTTCAGGTACCGGACTTCTTCGTCGCGCGAAAGAACTTGGCTTCACCGGGAACTCGGTTGAAGAACTTGTAGAATCCAAAGACGCCAAATACCAAGTGCTGTTCAAAGAGATGGGCTGGGCGCTGGCTTGTCTGTGCTATGACCTATCGATTGGGTATAACCTGGAAAGAATTTTCTTAAGCGGTGGCCTGATTAAGATTAAAGGTCTTTATTTCAATGATCTAAAATCTCACTACAAAAAAATGATTCAACAAATGAATCCTATGTTTGAGTGCAAGATTGAAATTGCGAAAACTAAAAACCACGCCGGAGTTCTAGGCGCGGGTTATCTTCCTTATCTAGCTCTTAAGAAATAAGTCCCTAGGTCGTGATGTCATTTGCGGCCTAGCCTTGCGACACTTTTAAAACTCTCGCAAACTTTGCTCAAGCACTCTAGCGGGAGGTGGTCGTGGATTTACATCCTCACACAGGCGAAGAATCGCAGATTCGCATTTTGTATCACAACCTTTTAAGTGCGTGGAACAAGCGCAGTGCCGCCGACATGGCTCATCTTTTTTCGGAAGATGCGAATATGATCGGTTTTGATGGCAGTCATCTGATGGGTCAAGAAGAGATCGGAAAGCATCTGGCTACGATTTTCTTTCATCATCCCACAGGATCTTTCGTAAACATCGTTCGCAACGTGCGCTTTATCGCTCCAGAAGTCGCTGTGTTAAACGCCGTCGCCGGCATGATTCCGCCTGGTAAGACGGATATTTTACCTGAACTGACGGCCATACAAACGCTTGTCAGTGTGAAGGACGATGATCACTGGCGAATATCAATATTTCAGAATACTCCGGCCGCCTTCCATGGTCGGCCCGAAGAAATTGACAAATTAGCTTTAGAATTAAGACGCGAGATGCGTGAATCCTTTCGCTCTGAAAAAAGTGCGCAAGGATTTTAGAAAAAAATAAGGAGGCCCCACGACAGGGCCCCCATGCAGGGACTGGAAAAGGATTACACTGATTTCTATAAGCAGGATCAGTGCCAGACCTCTATTCTTACGTATTGAATGTGAACGAAATCGCGCTCCCTTTTCTCCTCATCTCTGGGTGATTTTGCCCCGTGGATTCTATGTCAATTTGCGGACTCGAGGAACTTTGGAAATTCCTGCACCAAAGTGTCCATCAACGCCCGCACCCGTCGAGACATATAACGGTTGGATGGGGTCACGATGTAAGCGTCATGTCCGCTTTCCAGTCGATCATTGAGTACAACTTCAACGACCTCTTTTTTCTTCAAGAGATCAGCCACATCCCAGTGAGATCGAACGGCAATCCCCGCTCCGAGCTTCATAAGCTCCGTAAGGAACAAACCGTTATTGGAATGAGTGGTGGGTTCTTTGCTGATTTCACCCAGACTTAGCCCTGACTTCATAAACTTTCTTTGGCGATGAATTGAAAGAAAGAACAGACGATGCTTCAAAAGATCTTTCACCGTCTTGGGGGTACCGTGTTTTTTTAAGTATGAGGGCGAGGCAACAATCTTTAGATAGTTCGGGCCTAAACGGCGGGCAATCAAAGAAGAATCTTCAAGCGTTGAAAAGCGAATCGCCAAATCAAAACCTGACTCCACCAGCTTTTCGAGTTTATCACTGAAGTGCACGCTGACTTCCACTTTCGGATGGTTCTTTGAAAAGTCCGCCAGGATTTTAGCAATCGGTCCTTGAGCTAATGTTAATGGCAAAGTCAAACGAACAGGGCCTTTCAATTCATTCGTGTCGGCAAACTGTTCTTCGACTTCCTTGATATCACCTAAGATTCGCTGCGCTTGCGGTACTAAAATCTTTCCTTCTTCAGTGAGATTCACCGCACGCGTACTGCGCTGAAAAAGTCGCAAGCCCAACACGTCTTCTAATCTTGCGATGCGCTTACTTAGAACAGAGACAGGGACGGAAAGAGTTTTGGCCGCTTGAGAGAAACTTTTAAGCTCTGCCACCTGCAAAAAAGCAACGAGATCCTCTAAATTCTGAATTTTCATATTTTCCATAATAGAAAAAATGTTTCTCTGGTTCAATGTATTATCAGTGAATCAGAAATAGCGTAAAGTGAGATGGAATTAAAATCGGAGGCCTTATGAAGAAAAAACGCATAGCCTTAGTCACAGGTTCCACAGCCGGCATTGGCTTTGCCATTGCAGAAAAAATGATTCAGCAAGGCTTTGACGTGATTATCAATGGGCGCAGTGAAGCCCGTGTGAACCACGCGATCAATCAGCTAATCGAAAATGGGGCTGCCAAAAACTCTTTGCAGGGTGTGGCGGCGGATTTAACTACCATTGACGGCATTAATACCATCACCGATCTTTTTGCCGATGTGGATGTTCTTGTGAATAACTTCGGAATCTTTGAACCCAAAGATTTTGTCGATATCACGGATGAAGATTGGAACAAAATGTGGAATGCCAATTTTCTTTCCGGCGCACGTTTAGCAAGACACTATTTCCCGCGCATGTTGAAAAAGAATTATGGTCGTATCATTTTTGTTTCCAGCGAGTCCGCTTTGCAAATCCCCATAGAGATGATTCACTACGGTGTTTCTAAAACGGCACAGCTTTCTTTAGCGCGGGGTTTGGCAGAAGCCGCCGCTCAAACAAACGTCACCGTGAATTCCGTGTTGGTGGGTCCTACCAAATCTGAAGGAGTGGGCACATTCCTGAAACAGTTAGCTGAAAAAGCAAAGATGTCCGAAGAAGAGATTGAAAAAGATTTCTTTAAAAATGCACGTCCCACATCCCTTTTAAAACGTTTTATTCGTCCTGAAGAGATCGGTTCTTTCGTCAGCTATTTAAGCAGTGAAGAAGCTTCCGCAATTACGGGGTCTGCGCTTCGCGTTGATGGTGGTTTGTTAAAAACAATCGTTTAAGAATAAGTCGGACTCATCACCGAGGAGAAAGAAATGATCTTTGACCTAACTGTTCCCCAGTTTATTAAAATGCTTCGTAATTTGGATGGCCTATTAGATAAAGCAGCCCAGCATGCTGACGCGAAAAAGTTTTCAACAGATGTTTTGGTTCAGTCTCGCTTGGCTCCGGACCAATTTCCATTGGCTCGCCAAATTCAGATCGCTTGCGATACGGCGAAGCTTTGCGGTTTTCGTTTAACAGGAAAAACAGCACCTTCTAATGAAGACACAGAAAAGACTTTCCCGGAATTGAAAGCACGAATTGCAGGTACTATTGGATATTTAGAGGGTTTGACATCTAAAGATTATTCCGAGGCTTCGGCAAAACAAGTGACTCAACCTCGTTGGGAAGGCAAATGGATGAAAGGCGATGACTACGTCGTCAACCACGCTATTCCGAATTTCTATTTTCATGTGACGACGGCTTACGCGATCCTACGTCATAATGGTGTGGATGTAGGTAAAAACGATTACCTAGGAAAACTTCCTTTTAATCATTAATCGAATTTAAACCCCTTAAGAAGTTAAGGGGTTTCTTCTTTAGCCAGCTGAAATTTTTCAAAGCGATGAAGTTCTTCTTCAATACGCTCTTTATTCTTCTTTGACTTGTGTTTTCCTAACCACGTCCACTTTTGCACCAGAAGTTCTTTATTGGCCCGATCGGTTTTTAAGTCTACAGCCGCAACAATTTCATCATCCAGCAAAACGGGTAAAGCAAAATATCCGAAGACTCGTTTCTCTTTCGGGATATAAGCTTCGAAACGATGTTCATAATCAAAAATAGCTTGCAGTCTTTTTCTTTGAATAATCAAAGGATCAAAAGGAGATAGAATGTGTGCGATCGGCTGCGATTCTAAGTTTGTGTCCAGATCTTCAGGCCGAATCCACAACTGGTACTTTGAAATACCTTCCACTTCGACTTCTAAAAGTTCTTTCTTCTTAAGTCTTTGATCGATCAGGCGACGAATTTCTGGTTTGCGACTAGGATATAAGTGACAGACAGAATCTAAGCTGACAAAAGATTGCGAACGAAGAGCGCGATCTAAAAGATAATTATAAACTTCTTTCGTGGAAGCTGCTTTTGGTTTTTTCTTCCAGCCAAAATGACGGTCTAAAAGTTCATACTTCTTCAGCATACCCAATCGCTCAGACACAGTTAAAAGACCGCCATTAAAAGCCAGTTGGAGGGCTTTCTTTGAAGGCTTCCGACTGACCCATGGATGGTCTTTTTCAATTAAGACATCATCTTCGATGTCACGAATAGAAATTGCGCCGTCTTTTTTAATTAACTTAAGGACTTTTTGCAGATCTTCTTTTTTTACACTCTTGTACCAATTTGAAGGTTCTAGACGTCGTCTTTTCATATCATTCATGAAATATCGAAAGTCTTTGGTTGGAACATAGGCTAGCGCATGGGTCCAATACTCAAACACCGACTTTTCTGTCGTCTGTGCTGAATGTAGATCCTGTCTTCGATATTTCGGAATGCGTGAATACAAAATGTGGTGATGACAACGTTCGATGACATGAATGGTATCGATTTGCACGTACCCTAAGTGATCCACGGCGGCCGTCGTCGCTTTCGGGCCTGCTCCAAAAGGCGCAGAAGAGTCCAGCCTTTGTGCATGAATCCACAAACGTCGAGCCTGCGCTTTGGTTAACTTCATTTTGGTAAAAGCCTTTTTGATTCAAGTTGAACGGGAATACCCGTGCCACTCCACTTCGTACTTTGATAACGACCTTGCAAGACTTTTTCCGACTGGATATCCACATCAATCAGGCCGTTAAATTTCGCCTTGGCAGCTAAAAATGCCAATCTTAACAAAGTCTCTTCGCGATCAGGACAATCTTTCACTTTGAAAGGCTTTTCTTTGCGCTTTAAAAGTCGAGTTTCCTTTGTCTGCGTTTTGAAAAACACAGCCACGTTCTTCGCTTCTTCCATCGTCTCGCTGTAGTCCGCCAGCTGCGGAGCCACGTGATTATCGTAACAAGCCCCACAGTAAGTGCTGTGAGACAGCTCTTCAGACAGAACCTGCAAGAAAGAGAAAGTGTCTTTTTCTAAGAACTGCGCGCAGTTCTTACAGACGGCGCTCTTGCAGTGACCGCATTCCAGGGTCGCTTTCGGTTTTTGGCATGAACAGCAGACATTATTTTCCATATGTTTAAGACATCTAACATAGATTTCTGACAAATACAGCCTCCCGACTTCGGTGCGCAAATGTTTCTTAAGAACCAGAAATCGGGCTCTGCAGAAGGCTGAAATCTCACGAATTGCATGTCAGGCGTCTTAAGACGGCCCTCCCGTGTTGTACCGGAGCAGTAACATTGAACTCGGAACTATCAACAACACAAACACAGGAGGTGTTTATGAAAACAGGGCTGAAGATAACAACCTTCGTTTTCTCACTACTTTTTGGCATAAATTTCCAAGCCAACGCACAAACTGCAGAAGCCTTGGCGGAAGACGAACGCATTCCCAACATGATTGAGGAACTCGACCCCTTCGATCCGAACATCGAAGAAACCTTAGAGTACTACGATAAAATTTATGAAGAAGAAACAGGTAAACCTGCGCATCTTCCCGATGCCTTTATTAACGACATCATTGGCTTAGATACCTGTCGAAGAGCAAACTGCGCCGTCTGGGCACAAGTTGTAAAAGATACTCAGAGAATGTACTTGTATGTGAATGGAAGTCTAAGAGGTTCTTGGGCTGTTTCTACTGGAGTTAGCGGACATGGAACACCCAACTTCGACAAACATCCAGATGGACGTATCTATGACAGATACACCTCTAGCAAATTCCCTGGAGGAGACTATAATGGGTTAGGTAATATGCCTTATGCCGTATTTATTCGAGGTGGTTTTGCCCTCCACGGGACTCCACGATCGAATTGGCCTAAGCTAGGAACCCGGGCATCGCACGGATGTATCCGCATGCATCCCGACAACGCATATACGTTCAATCGCCTGGTGCGAGCGAACGGAGTACGCAATGTATGGATTACCGTGCAGTGATCTAGGTTTTTCAGTGGAATATCCCCGATAGTCTCGGGGATATTCTTTTTTTTACTTCTGACAATATTGTTCAACCGAGAATTTAAATTCTTTCCCCGCCTTCTGACATTTCGGCTTCATATCACCCAACTGTCTGGCATCCGCCATCGTAGAAAGCTTGTTAAAAGAATCCGCATCAGTTTCACGCACTAAGACCGTGATGTATTTTCCGTCGTCAGATAATTTTGCTGACTGCGGTTTCACATCACAGACTGATTCTGAATCTGCCACTTGCACTGTTTGCCAGTTCGGAGCTGCGGCTCCACAGCTGACTTTGAGTTCCACGGCATAAGGTCGTCCCAGTTTTTCTTCTACGATACGCGAAGAAACCAAAGCCTGACCTTTTCCATTAGGCAAAGTGACGGTTTTTTCACCGACAACATCATTCGCTGCAAAAGCGTTTGCTGAAAGGATGAATGTCGAAAGAGCTAATAAATTTTTAAAGTTTTTCATAGTTACCCCGCACACAATGGGAATGAAAGATGGATATGGTCATTGTGAAGATCATTACCGCCTAAAGCCGAACCCGGAATTCCAATGGACCCCGCGTATTCGCGCTGACCCGGTCTACACTTTGTAGGCATCGTGTCTTTCCAGCACTGCCGGAAGGCATTGTAAAACGTCTTCGTTGTACCTTTAAAGTCACGAACATGAGTACTTACTGAAGTCACTCCACCCGTTCTATCGTAAATAAGAAATTTGACGATGTCGATGGCGCGCGCATAAGCATGCATACTTAAACTCGAAGAGTTTCTGGCATTTCGATTCACATAAGTTCCCCAGTGACGAATGAAAACTCTTTCAGGTTGCGGATAGTTGGCTGCTAACGCCGCCGTTTCTACACAGCCAAAGAAGTGTTTATTCAAGTGAGTCGCATAGTTCGGATGAATAGTTCCGTTACCGCATTTTGTATCGCTGTCATAACCGCCGCGAACAATCGCTGCCGAATCACAACCATTCCAAGTTTTACCTGGACCATAAGCAAGCTGTGTCGTTCCTGGTTTAAAAGAAAAATACAATCCAGCGATAGGTGGCTCTGTCGGAGTAGTTACTGTGCCTGAGCCGGTATCGTTACCACCGCCGTCTGAGATTCCTTGTGAGGTGTCGTCGGGCTCTCCTGATGCCCATTCACCATCTCCTGAAGCCTGCGCACATCCTAGACCTAGAAGTGCGGAAGAGATTAATAAAATTGAAAGACCGCCTTTAATTTTGTTTGTCAGTGTCTTGTGTTTTTGCATTGGTTAAGTCTTAAGTTACAAGCCTGTCACTTAAAACCCCGATGGCCTAGCTCTGGACCATATATGGACCAAGGGCTCCCGCTAAAACCGCTGTGGTCGCAGGTTTCCTAGGATTATACGAGAATTCTCAGAATAGACTCACTCTGAAAACATACGTGGTGAACGAGCTGATTTGCTTTTTTTTGGCTCTTTTTTCCACTGAAATTTTTTGAGATCAATTTTATTTTTCTCTGTGAAAATCACGCCTTCTTTTAAAAGCAGTGATTTTTGTTTTTTGAAGAACGAAGAATCTTCAGGAAAAGATATTTTACCTTGCGAGTTGATCACTCTTTGCCAAGGTAGCTTATAAGCTTTCGAGGAAGAATGTAATATCCAAGCCACTCCCCGCGAACCTTGAGGTTTCCCTGCAAGCTTCGCGATTTGTCCATACGTTGCGACGTTTCCCTTAGGGATTTGCTGAATAAGCTTGATCACATTTTTTGAAAACTCATTCAGCTCTTCCAAAGTAACTTCCTATCCGACCGCATTTTCTAAAAGAATCAAAATGATCCCGATGATAGAACCACCAGCAATCACGCCGGCAGCCAATGTTTCTTGGTTTTCTACAAACGCACGATAGCCAAAGCTGGTCTGATCTTTGTAACGCTTTTTTGCGATCCAGAATAACAATGTTCCTAAGGCCATCGACCACGCATCCACGAAACGAAGAACGAATCCTAAACCCAAACCCACGCCCGAAAGTGGAAAGCGGCCTTTGGTTTTCTTATTTAAAATTTCAATGACAATACCCGCAACCGCGCCAATGCCCGCGGCTAGCTGCGCGGTAGGATGAAGATTGCTAAGACCTTTTGTTAAAACTTCGGCGACACCTTTCCAGATCGAAGCGCCCGGAAGTGGCAAAGTTTCCGAAGTGAAAAGCGAAACATCACCGTGGAATAAAGAATAAAAAACAGGAACAGCCACTAGACCGCCGGCAAAAATTCCCAGAACATGCCCGACAGCTTGATGACGAGGTTTCCCGCCCAACATATAAGCGGGTTTAATATCCATCAAAAGATTGCTGGCATTTAAAGACACTTCCGAAGTGATACCGGCAGTCATTAGATTCGTGGTCACATTACCAGGAGCCGCCACGCCATATGTGATCTGAGTCAACTTACCCAAAGCTCCACCAGGAGTGATACCTGTTAACCCTGTCGAAGTAACGGCAATCAATGTAAAGACGAAGACTAGCGGAATCGCCAACAGACCTAACCAATAGTGAATTCCAAACCACACATGACCTAGATAGATGGTGATGGCTCCTACAATAGGAATACCCACCGCAAAAATCCACATGGGCAATTCGATCTTTTCCAATGGGTCGGCTTTCTTATCTTTCTTTTTGGCAAAACCTTTACGGAAAGTTTCAATCAAGATTTGTGGTTTAGAAAAGAATGAATATAGCGAAGATGTTGTCATAATCGCAGCCCCACCCCACAATGCCCACATTGTGATGGCTTTGAACTTGGCTTCTGGAATCACCCCATTACTAATCATGATCGGTGCAAGAACAAAGTAATTTAAAAATCCACCCAGCAGGATCGACATTGCTGTCTTCATGCTCATCAAACCGCCGGTTCCCATCATCACAATTGAAGTATCAAACTGGATAGTAAGATCTTTAAGAGGACTGCCTAAGATTTTTGGTGTCGCAAATTTATAAACGAACTCATCCCAATAGTGAGGAAGAGCCAGAAATGGCATTTTAATCGCCGTCAGTATCGCGTCCGCCCTTAAGATCTCAATGAGGGCGGAAATTCCCGCGCCACTCATAAGAAGCTTCGCTTTAAACATTCCCTGTTTACCGTCTTCGGAGTGAAGACTGTCTAAGACAACGCCCGCTGCGTAGCCTTCAGGAAAGGGCATCTGCTCTTCATTGATAAAACGTTTTTTTAAAGGAAACGCGAACAACACACCTAGAATTGCTAGAACAACGATCCACCAGAAAGTCTGCCACATTGGAATAACTTCCCCAGTGACCATCATGTAGGCCGGGATCGAAGCCATCATCGGCGCCGTCATATAGCCCGCACTCGTTGCGATACTCTGCATCGCATTGTTTTCTAAAATCGACATATGCGTGCCGAGCTTTAACTTATCCATCAACTTAAAGAAAGCAAAAGACAGAATCACTGAAGAGATACCGACGCCCAAAGTCCATCCGGTTTTAATTCCGATGTAGAGATTTGTCAGACTTAGAACTCCACCCAGAATCATTCCCGTTAAAGCTGAACGAAGTGTCAGCTGTGGCATGTCGCCTTTGTAAACGTTCTTAAGCCACCACTCGTCCTTCTGTTCCAAAGTCATCGAATGGATCTGTTCTTCGTTGAGTTCCTTAATCATGAATTGCCTCCGCAAAAAATAGAAAACCAGATTTTGCGTCAGGACACAATCATTATCAGAGGTAAAAAGAATGGCCACTCGAGAGAAGTTCTGAAACAATCAAATTTAAAGAAGGAACTACGATGTCGGACGTCATTAATATTTCTGAGCTGAATAAAATGTACTCTTCTGGCCATTGCGCTTTAAAAAACATTCAACTGCAAATTCGTCGTGGAGAAATCTTTGCGCTTCTAGGCCCTAATGGCGCTGGCAAAACCACGCTGATCAATATCATTTGCGGCATTGTTAATCGCACTTCAGGCTCTATCACCGTCGACGGCCTGGATATTCAAAAAGAATATCGCAAAGTTCGCGGAAAAATTGGCTTAGTTCCCCAAGAGCTTACAGGTGATATGTTTGAAAAGGTGTGGGACTCAATCGAGTTCAGCCGCGGCGTTTTTGGAAAACCTCGAAACGCAAGCTACTTGGAAAAGGTTCTTAAAGACCTTTCTTTATGGGATAAAAAAGATTCTAAAATCATGACTCTTTCAGGTGGAATGAAAAGAAGAGTTATGATTGCCAAGGCTCTTTCCCATGAACCTGATATTTTATTTTTAGACGAACCTACCGCAGGCGTGGACGTGGAACTTCGCCACGATATGTGGGCCATGGTTCGCAAGCTTCGCGAAAGTGGTGTTACAATTATTCTTACGACCCATTACATTGAAGAAGCCGAAGAAATGGCGGATCGAATCGGCGTCATTAACAAGGGCGAACTGATTCTGGTCGAGAATAAACACACCCTTATGAAAAAACTCGGCAAAAAGCAGCTGACCTTGCAGCTGCAAAGCCCTTTGGCCGAAATTCCCGCTGAGTTCAAGGGTACTCATCTGGAACTTTCTGAAGATAAGAATCAACTCGTCTACACATTTGATACGCAAGCAGAACAAACTGGAATTTCTGAGCTATTAAGAAAGCTCGGAAACTACGGCATTGATTTTAAAGATCTAAAGTCATCCGAAAGCTCACTGGAAGAAATCTTCGTCAAACTTATTGGAGGCAAAAAATGAATATCTATGCGATCCGCGCTATTTACTGGCACGAACTTGCAAGATTCTTTCGGACTCTTTTTCAGAGTATCGCTTCTCCCGTTCTATCCACGTCCCTTTACTTCATCGTTTTTGGAGCGGCGATCGGCTCTCGCATGGACGACATGAACGGCGTTAGTTATGGCGCCTTTATCGTTCCGGGTCTGATTATGCTCTCGATATTAACGGAAAGTATTTCGAATGCCTCTTTCGGTATTTACCTTCCCCGCTATACCGGGACGATTTACGAAGTTCTTTCTGCGCCTATTTCTGCTTTTGAGATCGTCATTGGTTATGTGGGCGCCGCCGCGACAAAGTCTATTATTCTAGGCACAATCATTTTAGTTACCTCAAGAATCTTCGTGGATTACACCATTGCCCATCCGTTGGTTATGATCGCATTTTTAATTCTTACGTCAGTGACGTTCAGTCTTTTTGGATTTATTATTGGCTTATGGGCCGACGGCTTTGAAAAGCTTCAAGTGATTCCACTCATGATTATCACGCCGTTGACGTTTTTGGGTGGAAGTTTCTATTCTATCGATATGCTGCCAGAATTCTGGCAGAAAGTTTCTTTATTCAACCCTGTAGTGTACCTTATCAGTGGTTTTCGCTGGAGTTTCTTTGAAAAAGCCGACGTCAGTATCGGCGCAAGTCTGGGACTGACGTTTTTGTTCTTTGCAATATGCATGACCGTTGTTTGGTGGATTTTTAGAACCGGCTACAAAATCAAGGCATAAAAAAAGAGGCAGATTTTATCTGCCTCTTTTAATTTAGACGCGCGGGTTGCGTTTAAATAGTGGAGCGTACAAGTGCCAATAAGCGCTCGCCGCTAGAACATGAAGAATAATCATCGCCAATGGCATAATGAAGTTTTGAAATCCCGGCGTTAAGAAACCGTGAAACAAAGCAATTTGCAAAGTGATCGGCGCCAGAATCACCAAAGCCGCTGGTGAAGCAAATCCCAAAAGCAACAAAGCGCCACAGATGGTTTCTGTCCCTTTTAGAACTGGCATAAAGTAGGATGTCGACATCACACCTTCAAAAAACTTTATCACACCTTCCGGCTGAGTTGCCGGAGCCGGAATAAAGTTAAGGAATCCATTCAGACCGAAAACAAAAAAGATCAAACCCAGAATAATCTGCGCTCCCATAGCGATTTTATTTTTCATAACGTGCTAAACCCTTTCTTTGGTTATTTTTTAGTTCTTAAAGATTTTATATAAGTTAATGCTTGAGCAGCGGCATTTTCGAACATGTCAGGCTCCCGCTTCATTTTGGTAAGAAGCATGCCTCCCTGCATGATCGAAATGCAGAAGTCCGCCAGTGGTTCCGGTTTTGCGGATGAGACCAGCTCCCCGGCCGCTTTCTTTTCGGCAAAAAAACGAGTCAATTGCCCACGGCTCCACTCCAAAAACAGACGCACATCCTGACGAAGAAGCTCTTGTTCATTAGAAATATCTGCTCCGATAGTGCCAATGGGACAAGAACATTCAAATTTCACACTTTTTTGAAAATCGATATAAGTCTGGAACCAATTTTCGAGATCTTTCCAGCTTTGGATATTGTAGCCCGTCGGTGTTTGACCCGAACGAATCACTTCGTGAAGGAACTGTAAAACAGCATGGATGAGTCCATCTTTATTGCGAAAGTAATGAGAAAACTGACTTTTCCCCGTTTCAGACTGGGCCAAGATTTGATCAATACTAGTAGCATTTACCCCCTGGCGGTGGAACAACTCTAAAGCAGCATTAATCATTCGCAAACGGGTGTCAGATTTGACGGCCATACTAAACCTCTATCATTCTGTTCTATATAGTACAAGATTTACATGAATTTGTGGCAAGAATTAGGATGGAAACGTCCCAAAACGAGGCTTATTCTATTCTAGACTTGAAGTGTACCAATTAGTACAGTAGAACTAAAAATGAACTGGAGGTTGTTATGGAAACACATTCAGAACCTATTATCGTCACTCGCCTATTTGATGCTTCTCGCGACGATGTCTGGAAAAGCTGGACCGTCCCTGAACGAATCAAACAATGGTGGGGGCCCCACACCTTTACCGCTCCCACAGCTAAATGTGATGTCCGAGTCGGTGGCGTTTACCTCTTTGCCATGCAAGATCCCGAAAAAAAAGTTTATTGGGGCACAGGAACCTATAAAGAAGTAGTTCCTCACACCAAACTTGCCTTTACCGATTCTTTTGCGGATGAAAACGGGAACATTGTTTCTTCCGAGTACTATGGAATGCCCGGAATTCCAAAAGAGTTGTTAGTCACCGTGACGCTAGAAGAAGTAAACGGAAAAACCAAAATGACGTTGAAGCATGAAGGATTTCCCCCCGGCGAAATGGCCGATCAATGCAAAGAAGGTTGGGAACAGTCTTTTGATAAATTCGAAAAAACACTCAATAAAGAAGAAGGGCGCAAGCAATGGCTAGACAAATCTATGTAAACTTACCGGTAAAAGATTTAAAGAAATCGATGAACTTTTTCTCTCAGCTGGGTTTTGAATTCAATATGGATTTCACCAATGACCAAGGAGCCTGTTTAATCATTGGTGAAAATATCTATGCGATGCTTTTAGCAGAAGACTTCTTCAAAACCTTCACTAACAAACCTCTTGTCGACGCAAAGAATAGCACGGAAGTCTTAGTTTGCTTTTCAACCGACACGCGAAAACAGGTGGATGAGTTTGTGGCTAAAGCAAAGCAAGCCGGAGGAACTGCTCCCCGCGCTTCGCAAGATCACGGATTTATGTATCAACATGGTTTCGAAGACCTTGATGGACATATTTGGGAAGTCGTATCCTACGAACAAGCGAAATAAGGAGTAGAACGTGAAAGCAAAGAAGCATCCTGTAAACCCGGAACTGGATTTAGTTTTAGAACGAGTCGTCGATGTGCCAAGACATCTTGTTTGGAAGGCGTGGACAACACCTGAACTTATGAAACAATGGTTTGCACCTCGCCCTTGGACGACGCCCCAAATTCGCTTAGATCTTTATCCTGGCGGCGCATTTAATACCACGATGAAATCCCCCGAGGGACAAGAGTATCCAAGTCAAGGCTGTGTCTTAGAGGTTATCGAAAATGAACGTTTGGCCTTTACTTCCGCATTGAGTGAAGGCTTTCGCCCGACGGGTGAATCTTTCATGACAGCGATCATCACCCTTGAAGATCATCCTCAAGGAACAAAGTACACGGCTCACGCTGTTCACAAAAATAAAGAGGATAGAAAAACTCACGAGGACATGGGGTTTATGACGGGTTGGGGTATTTGCGTTGACCAACTGGTCGAACTGGTCAAAAAAGGAATTTAAGTAAATAAGCCGCTTGCAGAAGCGGCTTTTTAATTAGGGGATTTCTAAGATCTTTGCTCCTAACGACTCATCCATCTTACGGTTCAACTTTTTATCCATAAGTTCCACCCGGATTTCCAAAGATCCGGTGTCGACCGTAGCTTCAAGAATGTGACCGGCTACCGCCTGAAAATTTTCTCCCGCCCCGACTCCATGCGCATGCAGCGAGGGCTTTCCCTCTTCCCAGGCGATACTTCCTTTAAAACTTGCCAGTTCGATTTTTTTAAATTCTTTAGGAACATACTCTTTCGTTTTAAAATCAAAGAATCCAAATTTTACGTTGGCAAAACCGATACCGCTGAACGTGGCACTTTTAATATTTTCTTTCTTCGCTAATTCTTCTAGATGCTTAAATACTTGATCGCCCTCGCGCAACACCATCATGTAGCCGCCACTGACCTTGATATATCTTTTCGTCGTATCCGCTTGAGCGATTTCAAACATAACTACCACCATCATTCCGAATAAGAAAAACTTCATTGAACTTCCGTTGATTCAGCAGATCGCTCTTGGGACGGCGGCAGACAAAGCGCCAAGTGTTGCGTGGAAAGAAAGAAAATTGAAAGACTGCAAAATAGACGCACAACCGCCTCCTTATGACAATTTCGCTAAGAATAGTGTCAGTCAGAGGCGGCATCTAGAAACATGATTTTATTTTGTAGGAAAACAGCTTATTTCGTAGGAATTAGTATTTCGGTCACAAGCTGCTCTTCCGGAGTCGTTTTGGGATCATTCACGTAATTTTCAATGAAGAAGTCATCGCGCATAGGGGCCGCCGACTTTTCAAAAGAGCTAAAGATCATCCCGCAGGCCTCAGGCAGATTGGCATAAGATCCCGTCATCGTGTAACGAGAGTATTTACCGCCTTCAAATCGCATGTACTTAAAACCGTCAGGCAGTTTTTCTGGTTTCTCTTGCACGGCGACTCCCGCACAGTAAAGCATTTGAGGCTGCACCTTATAAAGACTCATAAACCCCTTAAGCTTCATATCATTAGCAATTCCAGCCAAGCCGGCGTGCAACTCTTGCCACGCTTTGGGTGCTGTCTCTTGAAAAGGTCCGATTTTTTCTATGTAAACATAGTGTGTTACCGGCCATTGAATGATTTCTGCTTTGTCTGTCACTTTCATAATTGCCTCTTTCTAGTTTTTCGCTTCAACAAGTGCTTTTAAATTTTGAATACCTTGAACGAACTGATCACCGACCATTTTTTCAACATCGATAAAAACATGGACGAGCTTTCCCATAAACCCGCCGTCACCTTCCATAGACCAGGTGAATCGAGTCGCATCCCCTTCGGAGGTCAACGTGTAAGTGACTAGGTTTTCGGCGTGCATAGGTTTTATCATCGTTAATTTGAGTTCCACTGTTTCTTGAGGAGTCAGTTTCACAATTTCAATTTTTCCGGAACCGGATTGATCATTTCCTTCAAAACTCATGGTAGCGCCGACGCCGGCCTCTGGTCCCGAAAACGACTTTTTCATCGTAGGATCCGCTTTTTCATAAGGAGACCACTGGGCCCCCAACTTTAAATCACTGATATACGGATAGATTTTATCCTTGGGAGCCTGAATCAAATCGCTACGAACGTATTTGAATTTCCCCTCTCGTGTGGAAACATAACCAAGAAACGCCACCAAAAGAACCAGAACTGCTAAACCTGCGGCTTTCAACATATAGAACCTCATAAGTTAAATGTGAATTCAGCTTAACATACCAAATAGTATGTTGTAAATAGTATCGAACTTTGTTAGACTTTTCTTTATGAAAAAGAAGACCGCAGCCCCAAAAAAGACAAGAAATCTTGAAAAATCTCGAAAAGAGATCCTGGAGGCCGCTTTTCCCTTGGTTTTCGCCCGCGGGTTTCAAGGTGTCAGTATTGACGATATTGTTAATCAAACTTCCCTGACAAAAGGGGCCTTCTATCATCAGTTCCCCACTAAGTTGGAATTGGGCTACGCCCTTGTTGATGAAGTTATTAAGCCTATGATCATCGACAGGTGGATTAAACCTTTAGAGAGCTACGAAAATCCTTTAGAAGGAATTTTGAAGCAGATGAAAACTTTGATTGGCAAAGCTTCACCCGACGAGTTGCGATTGGGCTGTCCTTTGAATAATTTGGTACAAGAGATGGCTCCTGTCGATGCTGGTTTTCGTGACCGCTTAGAGGCTTCGTTAACTTTGTGGATTGATGAGATGGAATCTCATATCAAAAGAGCTAAGAAAGAAGGCTATCTAAAAAATGACGTCAACACTCGTCACGTCGCCCATTTCATTGTGATGACTCATGAAGGCTTTTACGGAATGCTCAAAGGCCTTCATGATCCGAAAGCCTTTGACGCCTTATTTGATTCCTTAAAAAGATACTTTCAAACTATTTCTAATTAAGCAGGGCTGAGCGATTTTCACTTAGAAACTGTCTTAAAAGAACAGGCTCTTTGTGCGCAAAATCTTTCACTGCTGTCGTTACGGATTGAAGACTTCCCTTTCTTGCGGAAGCATCAAAGGTCATAAAAACTTGCGCCCAAGCTTCTGGAAGTCCGGATTTGATAAGAGCTCCCGCAAATTCTGAATCTGAAAGATCTTGATAACGAATCGTTTTACCTAAGACCTCGCTCAAAAGTTTCACAAGATCCTCATAACTAACAGCTTCGGAACCTGTGATATCGATGATTTTATTTTCATAGATCTCCTCCGCCAGTGCCCCCGCCGCGGCTTCGGCACAATCTGCACGACTGACGTAAGCGATTTTACCGGCGCCGGCAGAGCCGTATAAAGTACCCATCGCCACCGCACTTTTTAAAGACAATAGCAGGTTATCCATATACAGATTGTTGCGAAGGAATGTATAGGTCAGTCCACTTTCTTTAATCGCTACTTCTGTCGCATAATGATCTGGAGCTACCACGGAAGGACTGACTTCTGCCTGAGGAAGAGATGTATAAAGAATATGCTTCACTCCGGCTTTCTTGGCTGCATTGACTGCATTTTTGTGAGCCTTGATACGATCTCCAATACGATCTGTACTAATCAATAATAAGCGGGACCCGCCTTTAAAAGCCGACTCTAGCGAGTTCACATCATCAAAGTCTGCAAAACGCACATCCACCCCTTGTTGGACCAGATCCTTCAATTTATCAGGCGTTCGCGTAGTGACGATGATGCGATTTCCTGGCACCCGCTTTAAAAGAGCTTTTAAAGTCAATTGACCTAAATTTCCGGAAGCGCCTGTAAGAATAAGTTTTCCTGAGTTCATATTTATCTCCTTTTGACACCTTCAGTATGAACTATCTTCGCGGGCACAATTAGACAGTAAAATCTGGAAATATTATGCGGATATCCGTATAATGTGGGAATGAACTTAGATGGAATAGACGTTTTCGTAAAAGTAGTTCAAGCAGGAAGCTTCACCGCAGCGGCGAAGTTATTAAATATGCCGACGACGACTGTCAGTGGAAAAGTCGCCCAGTTAGAGCGGCGACTGGGTGTCACTTTACTTCAGCGCACCACCCGCAAACTCAATCTAACTCAGGCCGGTAGCAAGTTTTTCTCCAGATGCGTAAAAGCTTTGGAGGAAGTAGAAGCGGGCGAAAGTGAACTCACTGCGATTAAGGCAGAACCTCAAGGACTTTTAAAAATCACTACGGTCGCGGATCTTGGGCACTCATTGATGCCGGATCTTATTCGCGGTTATTTGAAAAAATATCCCCAAATGAAGGTGGAGCTTATTCTTACAACTCGCGTAGTGGATCTAATCGGCGAAGGAATAGACCTCGCACTCCGCACCGGCAATTTGGAGGACTCCACTCTGATAGCGAAGAAGTTTTATAATGATGAATTGGGACTGTGGGCCTCTCCGGCTTATTTAAAAAAGAACGGCATACCAAAAGCCGTGAAAGATCTTAAGAAACACCAATTCATTAAGTTTTCTTCCAGCCCCCGGCTATTCAAAACTATGAGCGACAAAGACGCTGAAAAGCTCGTTATGCCCAGCCGAATTTTCGTCGACGACATGGAAACAATGAAGGCTTTTGTGTTGGGTGGAGATGGTATCGGCACTCTTCCCGGCACATTGGCGGACAAGGAAGAAAAGGCGGGTAAAATCGTGCGCGTCCTACCGGGATGGAGATGGGGTGCCGCGAACTTTTATTTCGTCTATCCTCCTCAACGCTTTGTTTCTTTAAAGGTCCAAACTTTCATTGAACACGCTTTGCAAACCCGTGCAGAGCGCAAAGATCTATGATAGGTTGCAAGAATGGAAAATCAAACTCACTGTCCCCAATGCAACTCAGAAAATATTTATGCCGACGGAAATTTATGGATTTGCCCTGAATGCGGGCACGAATGGAGCTCTTTTGCTGCTGCAGAGTCCACCGGCGAAAAAGTGGAAGACACAAGCATTCGCGACGCGAATGGCAACGTCCTTAGCGATGGTGACTCTATTACGGTCATCAAAGACTTAAAAGTGAAGGGGTCTTCGTTGGTGGTTAAAGTCGGTTCGAAAGCCAAAAATATACGTCTTGTTGACAGTGCCGATGGACATAATATCGCCTGTAAGATTGATGGCATTGGCGCGATCAATTTAAAGTCCGAATTCGTAAAAAAGGCTTAAGGTCTTTTTTGCTTCTTCACGAAAATTCAGAATTTATTTTCACGGCTCGATATTTTCTATGATGATATCGGGCCATGAATCACCCGTCACAAAATACCTCCTCATTTTACGGCTCTTCCCGCATTCTTCAAGAGATTGAAAAGAACGCTATTCCATTAAAAGAGAATCAGGACTTACAAGAACTCATTCAGAACATTGCCGACAAAAAAATCGTTATGCTCGGCGAATCTAGTCACGGCACGGAGGAGTTCTATAAATGGCGGAGAATTATTTCTCAGGAACTTATTCAACGCCACGGTTTTTCATTTATTGCAGTGGAAGGTGATTGGCCGCCTAGTGCGGAATTGAATCGCTACATCCATGGAGGCACTCGCGCCAAAGCGCCTGAAGACGCCCTTAGAAGTTTTCAACGATGGCCTACTTGGATGTGGGCTAACACCGAAATCGTTCGTCTTTCCCACTGGCTGAAAGACTTTAATAAAAAAGAACGACAGAAAGTCGGTTTTTTTGGTCTGGATGTGTATTCTCTGTTTGAATCTATCGATGAAATTATAAAACAGCTGACCAGCATTGATCCGGATCTTGCAAATCACATCCAATCGCAATACGCCTGTTTTGATCCTTTTCAAAGGGATGAAAGAACTTACGCAAGATCTCTTGTGCAGTTTCCTGAGGGTTGCGAAAAACAGGTTTTAAAAGCTTTGACCGATCTTCTGAACGTGCGTCTGGAAAAAATGACCCGTCATTCTGAAAAATATTTCGACGCTCGACAAAACGCACGCATTGTTAAGAATGCCGAAAAATATTATCGCGCGATGATTCAAGGGGATGAGGATTCTTGGAACGTGCGCGATCGCCACATGATAGAAACCTTGGATATTCTTTTAAATCGACACGGTGAAAACTCCAAAGCCATTGTCTGGGCACACAACACACATATTGGTGACTATCGCGCCACTCCAATGCTGACAGAGGGACAGGTGAATATCGGAGGCCTAGCACGAGAACAATGGGGCGCGGATCAAGTGACCCTTGTCGGATTCGGCACCTATCAAGGTGAAGTCATCGCTTCACATGCATGGGATGGTCCGATCCAGGTGATGCAAGTTCCGCCAGGAAGAGAAAAAAGTTATGAAGCCTATTTTCACGAAGCCTCAAAACATTTGCGCCAGGATTCGTTTTATATTTGGCTTAACAACAGCGAGGTTTTGGCCGAAACCTATGGACACAGAGCCATCGGAGTCGTGTATGACCCCGCCCATGAGCGCTTCGGCAACTACGTGCCTTCATCTCTTTCAAAACGTTATGATGCTTTCATATTCATAGATAAAACGACCGCTCTCACCCCTCTTAAACAAGACTTTAAGAAGGATGAAATTCCAGAGACGTGGCCACGGGGCACTTAGGCTTCGGCTAATTCTTGAGACGAAGCCAAGCTTGAGTGCGAAGTCGAGCGACCTCGAACGTCCATTTCCAACTGCGTGATGATTTCATTTAAAAGATGAACTTGCGCAAAGACCTCATCCGATGCTTCGGACACTTCCTTCATGCTGTCCTTGTTTTCATTCGTAGCTTTTTCAAAATCGTTAATAAGCTTGGAAATATGAATCAAACCGACGGCCTGTTCTTTCGTGGCTCCTGCGATCTCGGTATTTAAAACCGTCACCCTTTGGACGGACGAAACAATATCATGAAGAAGCTTGGCGGCCTGATCAGCACGGGCTTGACTTGAATCGACCAGAGTGACGTTTTCTTTTAATAAAGTATTGATCTCTTTCGCCGAAGTAGCACTTTTTTGCGCCAAACTGCGAACGGCGTCGGCGACAACGGCAAAACCTTTTCCTTGTTCCCCTGCCCGAGCCGCTTCCACAGAGGCATTCAAAGCCAAAAGATTAGTTTGAAACGCGATATCATCGATCACTGTGATTGTTTCGACGATTTTTTTAGAACTCAACGCGATATCTTTCATCGAATTCAGAACTGCTAGAATTTCGGCCTGGCCATTCACCGCCGAGGCGTTTGCATTAGTAGCGACAGCGGCGGCTTGTTGCGAACTTTCCGTGCTCACCTTTAACATGCCATTGATTTCTTCTATGGATGCCGCGGTTTCCTCTATGGCGGCCGCTTGCTCCGTCACCTTCTGATGAACACTTTGAGAAGCATTTTGCAAGACGGCACTTACTTCTTGGGACGTATCTGCGGATTGCTTCAATCGCGTGATAGATTTTAAAATCGACGTCAGACTTTGCCCGATCGTGTTTCCAATATAAATGGAAATCAGAATCGTCACTAACAGTGCTAGACCAGAATAAATCAAAGATTTCGCCCGACCGTCTTGCAGTGTCTGGATTCTGACTTTCAAAAGTACTTCCAATTCGGCATTTGCTACGGACCAGGATGCGAAGCTTTGATCGAGGGCCTTCATGCTGCTTTGAAATAGAGCTGCTCTTTCAACGCTTTCACCGCGCGAGAGCGCTCTTAATTTATTAATCACTTCTTTCACAGTGCCGGACAATAAAGATACTTCAGCCGGTATCCTTTCCTGCAAAGACGAAGAAATCCCATAGAAGTTCGGGTCTTCGTTGATCGCCGTCTGGCTGTCAGCAATGATGCGGTTTAAATCGGACTCTTCTAATTGAGTGGCATAAAGCGCCGCCTGAATACGACGATCAACATCACTTCCGTTGACATAAAGCGCGTCCAGGTTTCCCATGATATTCGCAAGACGATCTTGCATTTGCGGCAAAGCCAAAAGCGAAATGTCCATCATGTAGTAACTGTCTAGATCCGGATCCAGAATTAAATTAGAAGTATCGCCTAAGTGTGTGATCGCTGTTTTTACCGATGAAATGGCTTCATTCCATTTCTTCTCTTTGATCAAAGAAGAGAGCGCTTGCAGGCTTGCGTTCTCGCGTTTCCTTTTTGCCAATTCAGCATCTGAAAACTGCAATAGGTCTTTGCGAATGTGATATTGGCTTTCTAACTTCTGCAGAGCTTCTTCGGAAGATTTATTTTCCGTACCTAATTGAAGATGCACGAGCTCTTGCCACAAAGTCTCATAAGATTTCTGAAGCTCATTTCCTTCATACTCTTTTAGTGAGAAGTCAACGTTCACACTTTCCGATCTGTACATCAGAACCGTTAAGACAACGATGGGAAGTGTGAAAATAAAAATATTAATTATTAAGCGCCACTTTAAAGGAATCTTTTCCACAAGAACGTACCTATCTATGAGCACAGACTCATGTTTTTATTGTGGAAATAAACAAAGTAGGCCGTCAACGAAGGAACAGGCGCAAAGGTCTTAGGGCCAGTGTGTTCGCGCGAACTGGGCGCCGATTCCAGACCCTGTCTGAATCAGCGCCGCTGAAACACCTATAGAGCGGCTTCAAGAGCCTTAATAATAATGGGATCCTCTGGAGTAATATCCGGAGAGAATCGAGCAATCACTTCGCCTTCACGATTGATAAGGAATTTTTCGAAATTCCAAAGGATGTCTTCTTTCTTTTCGCGCACGATGCCGTACTCTTTGAGCTGTTGCTCAAAGTTAACACCGTCTTTCAAAGTGGCCGTCGGCTTCTTTTCAATAAGGAAGCGGTAAAGGGGGTGCTGGTCCTCGCCTTTCACCACGATTTTTTCAAACATTGGAAACTTAATACCAAACTTGCTTTGGCAGAAGCTTTGAATTTCAGCGTTGCTGCCGGGCTCTTGCGCGCCGAACTCATTTGCGGGAAATCCAAGAATCGTAAATCCCTTTTCCTGGTACTTTTCATAAATCTTTTCCAAGCCTTCGTACTGCGGCGTCAGTCCGCATTCTGATGCCACATTCACCACCAATGCCACTTTGCCTTTGAAGTTTTCCAAAGGTGTGCTTTCACCGCGGATGTTTTTCATTGTGAAAGCATAAAAACCAGTACTCATAGCGAACTCCTTCGTAACTGACTGCGGTTCAGATTCTTGCCGACCTTCGACAGGATTCATTACCGCGATTAGACTCTCACTCTGATCTTAAAGGTGCAAATCAGAATCTATTTTTAAACGCAGCATCCACCGAGGGTGCATTCCATGAAGTTAATTTTTTTTGTTTGCAGCATTCTGAAATTCTTCCCGAAAAATTGCCCACTTCCGCCACAGCACCAACAGTGGCAACAACTCCACGGAGATGGGGAAATGAAAAACAGAAGTCTTAGTTTTAAAATATACTTTGTAATGGGCATCCTGATTGCAGGATCAATTGTCATTGCCGCTATAGGCCTGAGCCGTATGGGAAAAATCAATGACGCTCTTCACTCTATCGTGGAAGAGAAGTCAGCGCGAGTCTCTATTGTTAAGGACATTCGTTCTATTTTCTATTTGCAGTTGATGAACGAAAAAAACTACATCCTTGAAAGCGATCCAGAGAAGATGAAAAAAATCGATGCGCTGATGGAAACACGCCACGATGAAATTCTTAAACGCGTAGACGCGCTTTATTCGGTATCTACCGAAGTAGGTAAAGAAGAAGCCACCAAGTTTAAGGCCGCTTATCAAGAATGGTGGAAAAATACTCAGGAGGTGAAAGCCTTTGTCGCATCGGGCGATAAAGGTAAAGCTTTATATCAAAGTCAATCCGTCGGGCACGAGATTCGCCAAACAAGTGAAGCCATTATTAACGGCAATGTGCAAAGAAATGAAGAGCGCATGTCTAATGATGCTCTTCAGGCAGAGAAAGATTATGAAGCAGCCAAAACGCTGATGATCACTGCCAGCATCGTGACGATTTTATTAGGCCTCTCTATCGGTGGACTGATCTTGCGATCACTTTCGAAGTCCATCAACCAAATCATCGAAAATCTTTCGGCATCTTCGAATCATGTCTCGGCCGCTTCCCAACAAATTGCCTCTGCCTCTGTTGAGTTGTCCGAGGCGACCACTGAACAAGCTTCGTCATTGGAAGAAACGGTGGCCACCATTGAAGAACTTTCTTCCATGGTGAAGGTCAACGCGGAAAACGCCGGACAAGCTTCGAAACTTTCAGGACAAGCCAGTGAAATCGTCGCTCGCGGCGAAAAGGAAATGACTTCATTAATTTCTTCGATGGGAGAGATTTCACAAGACTCAAAGAAAATTTCGGACATCATAAACGTGATTGATGATATCGCTTTCCAAACAAATCTTTTGGCATTGAACGCAGCCGTCGAAGCCGCGCGTGCGGGGGAACAAGGAAAAGGTTTTGCGGTGGTCGCCGAAGCGGTTCGCACTCTAGCCCAACGCAGCTCCATTGCGGCAAAAGACATTGCAGAACTCATCAAGTCCAGTGTCGGGCGTATTGAATACGGTAGCGAACAAGTAGAAAAAAGCAGTGCTGTTTTAACAGAAATTTTGGGAGCAGTGACGAAAGTAGCGCAACTGAATGAAGAAATTTCGGCGGCTAGCACTGAACAATCCAACGGCATCGCCCAAATCAGTAAAGCCATGAATCAACTAGATCAAGTGACACAAGTGAATGCGGCATCTTCCGAGGAGGCCGCGGCATCCGCCGAAGAACTTTCTGCACAGGCCGATAGTTTGAAGAATGTGATTTCCACACTTGTCCAAGTTGTTAAGGGCAAATCCGAAGACCCTGAAATAGTGCCTGCCAGCAAGTCACCGGCGAGAGCGTCCGTGAAAATGACATCCACTAGACCCTCGATTTCACACAGTGAAGATTTGCTTCCGTTAAATTCCGCCGGCTAGGTCTCTTGGGAATTAACAGCAACGTGTAGTTTTTCGCAGCCTCCGCTTTTCGCTCTGTAAATTCAAGTTCTTATTTCAGAATTTACAGAGCAGGGAGGCTTTTTCATGAGAGATACAAATCCACGATTTCGCCATATCACATCTGATAGCGTCGACTATGGTTTAAGAACCAACGCCGTTCACAACCCGTCTTCAGGTTACAGCTATTCAGATGCTGAATCTTATGAGTGGGATCGTTCCATGAATCCGAACGTCCGTTACGTTCCAGGAGAGAGCAATCGAGATCTTGCCCGCCGCGACCGCGACTATTCAGGAGTGGGACCGAAAAACTACCGCCGTACTGACGAACGCATCTATGAAGATGTCTGTGAAGTTTTGTCTCGACATCCTGACATTGATGCCAGCGAGATTGAAGTTTCAGTGCGTGAAGGCATTGTATTTTTAGATGGCACTGTAGAAACTCGCCGGGTTCGCCAACTCGCTCAAGAAATTATTGATGGGCTTCCAGGGGTTGAAGACGTCGAGAACTATCTAGACGTCCCTCAAAGAGATCGTGATCGCCGACGTATTGCACGCAGCTTAAGTTAAAAGGGGATGTTCTCCCCTTTTCTTTATTTAGCTAAAACTATCGTCTTAAATCCGCCATAAGCCATCTTGCTCATTTCAAAAGGGCTGTCTTTGGGATCGAAGTTCGTCATAAAAGGATCCGCCATGACCTTTTTGTTAACGGCATTACGATGCGCTTTGGATTTATAAACTATCCATGAGAACACAACTGTTTCGCCCGGCTTCGTCTTCGCAAGTTTTGTAAAAGGCATGACTCCTTTCACGTTCAAGTCGTCGCCCACTGTTTCAATGTATTCCAATGCTCCGTACTTCATCCACACTTTAGAGGCCTTTTTAGACACCTGTTGATACTTTTTAAGTTTCGATTTTTTTATCGCAATTACAAAGCCGTCGACATAAGCCATTGATGAACTCCTTTACGAGATTTAGTTTAGTGCATGATCAATTTTCTAGGCTCAAAAGCCAAGAAAATAAAGAACTCATACATTTTTCAGGCAATTTTTTGCTTTTTTCAAATATGTAAATTAATGGCTCTAGTCCGCCCTAGAAAAATCTTCGTTTACAAGTTCAAATACCGCAGCCGCACCAGCCATGGAACCACTTGCCGCTGCTTGCAGCACGGATTGCATCATCGTCATATTGTCTCCGGCCGCAAAAACACCAAGGACGGATGTTTGTTTCATTTCGTTAACTTGATAAAGTCCCATTTCATTTTTTTCGCATCCTAGATTTTGACCAATATCCGATTTCATTTGAAACGGAAGAAGCGGAGTTGCAAACAAAGCTTCTCGTTCATTTATAGAACCATCTTCAAACCGGATGCCTCGAAGGTTCATTCCCTCAAAAAGCAATCTCTCGATCCGCTTTTCAACGATTTCAATATTATTTTTCTTCATCAACATTTTTAAATCTTCTGAAAAATCGGCGGGGCCGTTTGTAAACACAGCCACATCTTTAGACAACGCGGAAAACATGGGAATACCGTGCGCAAGAAATTTGCCGTTACCGATGATTCCTAGCTTTTGATTTCTTACTTCAAAGCCATGGCAATAGGGACAATGAAAGACGGATTTTCCCCACAACTCTTTTATGCCGGGAATAGGGGGCAAACGGTCCTGAATACCGTATGCAAGAATCACTTTTCTGAAGTCCTTCACTTCTCCAGAAGAAAAACGAGCGCGAAAATGACTTGAGTTTTTTTCAACCGAAATGACGGAACCGGAAAAGAACTGAATCGTGCTATATTTTTCAAGATCCTGACGCGCTTCTTTTCTCCAGGCCGCTGGATGAACTCCGTCTTGAGTCGGAAAGTTGTTCAGATGTTCGGAAGCTTCATTGCGAGGTCGAGCATCGTCACACACCAAAGCCGTTCTACCGATACGTCCTAAAGACATTGCGGCACTTAAGCCCGCAGGACCACCACCTATAATAAGTACCTCTAGAGTTTTATTCATGCGACCTCCGTACCCTTCATTGTAATAGAATCAGGGTGAAACGATAATTGCTAATACGATTGAATTATTGATACTTTTTTGGTATCAATAGTTATGGATCTATCTAAACTCAAAGCCTTTGTCGTTGTGGCCGAAGAACTGAACTTTCGTAAAAGTGCGGAAATTCTGGGGATGTCCCAACCTCCTCTAACTCGCCTTATTGCCTCGTTGGAAGAGGAACTGGGGACATCTCTTTTTGAAAGAACCACTCGGCACGTCAAGCTCACGGGTGCGGGTGTCTTCTTGCTTAAAGAAGGAAAAGAAATCCTGAATCGGGCGCAAGGACTAGAATCCGAAATCAGGGCTTTAGGTAAGATGAAGGCCGGAAAGATCAGCATCGCCTTTTCCTCCACTGGTTTTTTGGCAAACCTCCCTAAAATTATCCGTGAGTTTCAGGATAGATTCCCCAAAATTAAAATTGAGCTTCAACAAGAAACCCGTTCCGCCATTGTTAAAGGTCTAAAAAGCGGCCGATTTGACGCGGGATTTTTGGAAGGCAGCCTCAAAGAAGAAAATTTTCAGTTCCACCCAGTCCAAGACGAGAATTTAGGGGTTTTGCTTCCGAAAAATCATCCGCTGAGCCGACGAAAAGAAATTGAATTTAAAGAGCTGAAAGATGAAACCATCATTCTTCATCCGAAGAAAGACAATAAGGATTTCTACGAGACGATTTCGTACTTATTTGTTCAGGCGGGCATAAAGCCTCTGACCTACGTAAAAAAGGATCACGAAAGCTGTCCTCTTCTTGTAGCCACGGGAAAAGGAGTTTCTTTGACTATCGCCGCGACTCAAAATTTCGCACCGACAGAAACTCGTTTCGTACCGATTAAAAAACTTTATTTGCCGGTCAGCGTTTTTTGGGAAAATGAAAATACAAATGCATCCTTAAAGACATTCCTTAGCTTCGTCGTTGAAAATCATGCTCTTTCTAACGGAAAGCCGGAATGTCTTATGGATGTGATGAGACTTTAGTGAGACGTGAATTCAGAGTTGAAAGCATGAATACGACGACCGATTGCTGTCAGGCTTTGCTCTAATGAATCGGCACCCTGTTCTAGTGTTTTCAATCTAGATACTTGTGCTTCTTTTTTCAAATTTCTGGCTTCATCAATAAGCGGTTCTAGTTGCAATTGAAATGCCGCTAAACGCATTGCCACTTTGCTTTGCTCTTCATCTGAAATCTGTTCGCCCTCAGGGCGTTTCAAGTCATTCAATGACAGCGTCAATTCACGAACTTTTTCACCTAAAGCACGAAATTGTTCCATCTTTTGTTGGTGCTGATTTTGACGAGCTTCTAATTGCTCAGCTTTTGCGGCGACCAAGGCGGCTGCTTTTTCAGCTTCGGCGCGCGCTTCATTTAATGAAGTCGAAAGTCGAACTACTTCATCAGAAACACCGAGGCCACATTCTGTAAAACGATTCATCAAGCGCTGAACCTGCTCGAAATCAAAATCAGATTTCAACTCCATCTCATCGATCTTCGCTCCCAGGCGAACAATCTCAGAAAGATAGTTATCGAGTTTTAAAGCGGCTTCTACCAATGCAGAGGGATTTTTGATCTTGTTTGTCATGCCCGGGTTATGGCACAGGCTGATTTTAAAGCCAAATTTTTCGGACGCAGTTTCCGTTACAAGTTCGCCATAAAAGCAAGGGGTCTAAGAAAGACCCCTTTTATTTTCTTATAAAGCAGGATTCGCCAACATTTGAATATGAGTACGAACATCCTTAGGCCACTTCGCGATCAGCTTTTTAAACTTCTCTGCATCTTTGGCAAAAAGAGCTCGCAATGCTTCCTCATAGTCAGGAAGATCTCCGGCCATCACCGTCATAAACTTATAAGTCGCATCTTGCGCCTGACGAATCAGATCCTTCGCGGCGTTTTTCTTTTTCGCCTCGTCGACCAGTCTTCGCAGCGTCACCGATGCTCCACCGGGTTGCTTTGCAAGCCAATCCCAGTGTTGGGGTAAGAGAGTCACTTCTTTCGAGGTGACTCCCAGCTTAGGACGACCGGGACCGCCTTTGGCAGGTTCTTCTTCTTTTAACAATCCTGATTTTTCAAGTCTTTTTAAAACCGCATCTATCGTTCCTCGAAAATCGACTTCCACCTGTTGACTGGTTTGATTATCAAAGATCAGAATCGCTGCTTGCGGGTGATTCTCTAGATGCTCCTTCACTTTTAAAGCGACGTCCTTAATACCGCCGCTAGCGATTTTGTGTGAACTGCTAAATGCTGTGCAAGTTTGTAAATCACTTTGCTGCATAAGCATCTCCTTTCAATGACTTCGCGATAAGCCACATCATAAATAAAGTTACAAGAGAGCTTGCAATCACGACGTAACCGACGACATCGTAATGCTCTAACACTCCCCTAGGTCCCTCGACGACGATAAGACCAGCCACGATAGATGCAAATCCACCGGCAACTTGCTGAATGGACGAGCCGACAGACATGAAGGCCCCTCGATTAGATGCTGAAGGGATACCTGACATCAAAGTTTGTGACGGAATCATGCGCGAGAAAATTCCCACGAACATCAAAACATTGACCAAAATCACAAGGCCCAATGGGGTGATACCAAGGTGAGTGTAAATTCCCACCATAATAATCCCTATGATAGTTCCAAATAAAAACACCTTGAAATTTCCGAACATGTCACATGCTCTCCCCACCATCGGACCGATTAGGATCGAAGCAAAACCCGAAATCAGATAAATCATCGGAAGCTGATCTTGGTGAATTCCTAAATTATTCACCGTGAATGCCGTACCAAAAGGCATCAGCATAAAACCCCCGATGGAAAGAAGGGCCGTCGCGGCAAAGGCCATCAGATATTTCGGTGTGGCTACCGTCGATACCAAGTGTGCTACGGGACTGCGATCCGTTTGAATTTTCAAATGCTCATTAATGGGTTTCAGATAAGCAAAAATGCCAATTCCTGCAATCACACTGACAACGACGATCATGATGAACGGAGCTTTCCAGCCCCAAAGATTTGAAAAGTAGAGTCCCGCGGGCAGGCCAAGAATCTGGCTGGCAGCAAACGCTGTTTGCACAAATCCCATCACACGACCGCGCTTTTCCATAGGAAATAAATCTGTGATGATGGCAAAGACGATCGAACCAATCACTCCACCAAAGATACCTGTGATCAATCTAGCGGCGACCAGCCATTCGAAAGTATTCACCAGCCCACACATCAGCGTTCCTAAAACGAAGCCGGTATAAAAAAATAAGAGCAGTTTTTTTCGATCAAAGCGGTCTGCAAAACCCGCCGCTAAAAATCCCGAGACTCCGGCGCTGAAAGCGTAGCCAGAGACGACGATTCCAAATTGTGCGGGAGTGATCTTAAGCGCGGGCATCAGCACGGCTCCCAGCGGAGATACAATCATAAAATCTAAAATGATTGTGAATTGAAGAAAGGCCAAAAGCGCCACGACAAATTTTTGATAGCCCGTAAAAGGCTCTATTCGTTTTTCCATGAAACTAATTATACCCGGATAAAATAAAAAAGCAATATTATCCGGGTAATATTATTAAACTAAACAAATATCCCTGTTTTCAATAACTTAGGGATAATTTTAAATGCGGTGTTCGCTTTTTCGCTGCTGAATTTCTTTAAGCTGGGCCTTCTGGTAAGCGCCAAACACGCCGTTAAACAAACAGCGAATAAGCGGATCTTCCACGATATCGGCGTATTGAATTTCTTCTTCGATTTTTTCGGAAAACGGGAAGTCATTGATACGAACATACATAGATGTCAGCGCTTCGCCCAATTCTAAGGCCGCATACAGTTTGAATAAAGGAACTTCTGTCGTCCAACCGATCGGGATACTAGAAGATCCTTCAAGGATTTCTGCTGAAGAGTCCTTAAGTAAATAATTAAATTCGAAAGCCTTACCGTCGTTATCAAAAAGAGTTAAACGCCAGCGACGCGTTTTAAAAAAATAATCCTCTTCAGGAGGCTCCATGGATTCAAATTTTTCGATAAGCTCTTTTTGGCAGTATTCCAGCACGCGCGATTTCTCTGCCTCAGAGAGTGGGGGAAATTTTCTGGCAATTTCTTGTGTTGGTGGGGGGATCAACGCGGGATCAAAATCATAGTCGACGTTTTGTTCGCCCAAAGGTTTTATCCACGCTAAAGAACGAGACTGTTTTATTCCACCGGTATTAATCTCAACGGACACACCTGGATTCAGACGCACAACCTCTGTGCGTGGCAAAGCTTCAGAAATTTCTTTTTGAAACTGCTTATATGTGATGGGAAAGAAAGCTTTGTTATACCAAGACCAAGGCTCAAGTTGAAACTGACAAGAGCTCGGCACGATGTATTTAGGATTTAAAGTTTTAATTTGCTGAACCCACTCGGGCGGAAGACTGCGTGACGCTTCCAAAGCACGTGAAGGTGCGATGACATCCAGTTCGCGCATCGTTTGAAAAGGCCAAAGCACCATATCCCATGGGCCTTCGCTTTTTAATAAATCCAAGGTGGAATAGTCGATCCACGAATCCACAACATTGAGCACATTTAAACCTTGGTGTTTGATCTGAAAAAGAGAATCGACATCTTGATCCAATGCTCGGCGAGGTATGACTTCGATGTCACCGATCCGCACGCTCTGATTAAGTTTTAAAGAAAAGACATTTTTAAAGCCAAGCTCACGAATCAAAGTGAACATCTCTTCATGAATACAGAACATATAAAGCGGTGTCTCTTTGTCCAAGAGATTCAGGCTTTCCATCGAACAGTGGTCGTCGTGATAATGAGAAATAAAAATCGCGGAAAGTTGAAGCTCGTTGATTTCTTTTAGGTCGAACTGAACAGACGGAAAAGCATGACAATTGCGACTGAACGGGTTTTCAAAGATAGGATCAAACGCGATCTTAGCAGCGCCCGTTTCAAAAATATAACCTGCATGCAAAATTCGAGAGATTTTTAAAGACACGGGCGCATCATATTTTATTTTGCAGATTCAACCAAGCTTTTAAAGTTCTGAAGCCCTTTATCGAAGATGGGACTCATCATAAAATCCATCATTATGCCAAGGTAGCGTTTAAAGTAAGGAAGTTTCTGCTCATAAGACCACGTCAGCGTAGTTGCATTGTCGCTTGAAGCGGCGACAATCCAGTGAGCCATCGCTTCCCCAGGCATAGGCTTGATAAAATCCATGCGCACGTCGACCGACTTATCTTGCACGATATTGACGATAGTCATCTTGCCTTCGCCCGATTTTTCTCCTGAATAAGTCATTGTAGAACCAACACCAGTTCCAGCCACTTCTGTTTTTGACGTCGGATCGCTTTCGCTAAATGGATTCCACTTCACGAACTCATTAAGGTCCGTCAAACGTGGAAAAACGGTGCTCACGGGTGCGTTGATTTCGATACTTCTTACCAACTGGTATTGAGCAGGCATTAACACCGGTGCGATCAGCAATACAATGACCAAAGCAATAAGGAAATACATGGCTGTTCTCATAAAACTCCTCTCATTTTCCTAACACAAAGTCTGTCTACACTCTACATAGCTGTCACGCGCAAAAACGAGTCATCCTGTGATCCAGACTAGGAAGCAGCGAAAGACCATGTCAAAATAGCCTTCTATGTTAAAAACGTTCTTTCCTGACCGCGACCACAAAGCTCTTTTATTTGATTTCGATGGCACCGTTGCTGACACCATGGGTGCGCACTTAAAAGCCTGGAATATTGGCCTAGCCTCTTACAATCTGACTTTAAGTAAAGAGCAACACCAGGCTTGGGCCGGTCGCCCAACAAGAAAAATTGTCGAGATGCTAAATGAAATGCACAAAGTGCAAATCCCTGCCGATGCCTTCCTGAAAGAAAAAGAAGTGCATTACTTTTCTGCGATTAGCGAAATCAAAGAGATCAAAGCAGTGATGGACGTCATCAAACACTATCACGGCAACTTACCGATGGCGATTGTGACCGGCAGTCGTCGTCATCCCGTTGAGACAACCTTAAAGCACTTGGGAATCACTAAATACTTTGATCAGTTAATTTGTGCTGAAGATTATCAGAACGGAAAACCCGCTCCTGATTGTTTCCTATTGGGCGCAGAAAAACTAGGAATTGCACCTTCTGACTGCCTGGTCTTTGAAGATGCCCATTTAGGAATCGAAGCGGCCCGCAATGCACAGATGGATTGTTTGAAAGTGGACGAATACCAAAAACTCGTTCTCGTTAAATACTAATCTGGTTTGTAGCTACTGATATTTTCAAATAACTTGGAAATACGATGATAAAGCTCCGCAATATTCTTTTCGGGGCTTTTTCCTGATAAGTTTGAAGCATCTTCAATTTTTTCAATACAGCGCAGATCTTGGCAGATGTAGTAAGAGCTACTGACATCGGAACTCATATTCACCGTCAGCATTCCAATATCCTCTGACGAACCATAGGCGTGACACCAGCTACAAAGACCTCCGACAGGTTCACCCGTAGCTGCGGTTTTTTTAAAAGCGACCCCACGTGGAAGATCCCAGTTTGGCATTTTAAATACGAGGTAAGTGTAAACGCCCGAAGGCTCTCTCCATGTAAAGTAAGAACTCACGTTGAGCGGGAATTTCAAATTTTCAGGTAGAACAAGTTTCTTTTGATCGCGATTACGAAAGGACTGAATCAGCTCTGCTTCAGACGCAATAGAAAAGACATGCTCTTTTTGAAAGTTATTTATTTGCGATAGCACCTAGGTCACCTCATTCTAAGAATGATTTTAGGCCAGATGTTACGAAAACAAAAGACTCAATTTCTAGGTCGGGCTTGTTTTCAGAGAGCGACTCAAAATCACTCTCTAATACCAGTGACGTTTACCAAAGATGTGTCAAAGGCGTCACCGTCTGCCAGGAGGTGGTTTAAAATAGAGCTGTCCCCTCTATCGGGAAAGGATGACTTTATGAAAGCAAAATTTACTTCCCCAGAATCCGATCGACGCACTCACCGCCCGCATTTGGAATGGGAAAAATCTGAAATTATCTCTATAGCTCCAGAGGCCTCACTGACAGAGGCTGCGGAACTTATGAAGGAATATCAAATCGGCGATGTCTTAGTTATGCACGAAGATGGACATGGTTCTTTATTGGGTATTTTAACAGACCGAGATATTGCCATGTGTATCGCTGACGGCGCAAATCCAGATCGCGTGCGCGTAAGTCGGGTGATGTCGCGATCTCCGATATCGGCCCGAGCCGAAGACGACGTTTTTACGATGATATCCTTGATGAAACGTTCCGGTGTCACTCGATTGCCTCTTTTAGATCGCCGGGGCCGCCTGACCGGTGTCGCTACGGCGAAGAACATGATTGAAATTTTAACAGGTGCTCTGTTCGACCTGACACAGATTGGAGAAACTCAGCACGATAATGAATGGCAGAAACACTAGGAGGTTTTTATGAATGCTCCGAATAAAGAAGAAATATTGAATTTAGAAAATCGGTATTGGGATGCAATGAAGACAAAGGATGTCGAAGCGGCCGTGTCTTTAACAAAATTTCCGTGTACGGTCACAGGACCTGATGGTGTTCGCAGTATCGACGAAGAGCAATACCGTCAAATGATGAGCTCGATGACTTCAACAGATCACTTTAAAGACATTGAAATTAATGAGCCCCAGTTTACTGTGCTTAACGACGATGCCGCTTTACTGACCTACAATATTGAAGTGAAGGGCATGAAGATGCTCGATGTTTCAACGTGGGTCCGCGAAAACGGCAAATGGGTTTGCGCTTACCATTCTGAAAATCCATTGCATTAATTTTTTACCGGAGTCGCACAGTGCGATTCCGGTTATTTTAGAAAATCTGAAACTTGGGGATTTAATCCTTTTTCTTCGGCATCCATATACGACCAAACATCGGGCTGTGTCCCATTGATGTCTCGAACTCCATATTCCTTTGCAAGCTGTCCTGAATTTACTGAAAGCTGATTCCAGCGAGAGCGCTCTGAATCTGCGGCCACTGCAGCTATGCATCTGCCAACAAATCTTGGCGACTCAGACAAAAGAAATCCAGGAGGAGCTTTGGCTTCTTTCCAGTTCGCCTCGGTCACACCGAAGTGCTCAAGCATCATTTCAGATCTGAGCCATCCCGGTGATACAGTCATGGCCGTTGCACCAAATTGTTTAAGCTCATGTCCTTGAGAAAACCCTAGGCGATTAATGGAAACTTTAGCGAGATCATAAAATACAGAGATGCGGTAATTCTTTAAGTTGTATTCTAAAGTTCCATCCGTGATTTCTACAAGAAGACCACCTGGCTTTCGTAAAAGCGGCGATAGAAAAAAAGATGTGATCAAGTGCGTATCCACCGCCAAACGCAACATCCGAAGACCTTGATTGAGATCGAGCTCCCACATGGGTTTATTCCAAGTTTCTGGAGATCCCACCATGGCTTCGCCGCCCCAGATATCATTGACTAAAATATCAATACCACCAAAGTCTTTAGAAATTCGATCCGCAAGATTTTTAACTTCATCTTGATTCAAGTGGTCGGTAGGAATGGCGATTCCTTTTCCACCTAAGCTTGTCACAAGCTCCGCCGTTTCTTCGATGGTTTCAGGTCTATTATAATCGGAACGTGCCGATCCATCTTTGCGCGTAGTTCTTCCGGTACAGATCACGGTGGCACCGGCTTCGCCTAAAGCGGTCGCAATACCGCGACCCGCTCCGCGCGTTGCACCAGCAACGACGGCAATTTTATTTAAGAGAGGTTTTGTTGTGCTCATAAAGACCCACCTTATTTAACAAAAAGAAGATAGTCGAAATGACTTTGAGGGTTGTTACGGTCATAGCCTTCGGGATAAATGAAAAGCTCCGCATTCTGCGAAATTGAATAACCCGATGTTGGTAGCCACTCGAATATCAACTTTGCCGCGGTAGCACCGATAGTTTGCGGTGGCCCCTGATGGGTGCATCTGACAAGTTTTGAGTGAGTGATTTCGTACCGCAGTAGATCTTCAGGAATATTCTCGAAGCTTTCAACAGCGACCAACGCATAGTATTCAGCCATCTGTTCTTTACCTTCAGGCAGATCACCCGTGATGATCGCATAACGCTTTAAATCTTTTCTAGCCGCAAGACTTTGCGCCAATGGCATGAGCTTCTGCCACAATGATGGTATAGCTGCCATATTATTTGCTTCTTGTGGACTTGATCGCAGCAGAGCTTTATAGCCTACAAGTTTCAATGACTCGATATTTTGAACATGTGCTTGCATATCTTCATTCAAGATACCTTAGGCCTGCTTGTCAATGGAATGCTTTATGGCGTCCAGAGATTACTCTTTGCGCCTGGGAAAGACGCTACGGGGTTCCTCTTCCCAGCCGAAGTGATACCGGACGGCGAGTTTATGCTCTTCGCGAAATCGAGAAGCTTAAAATATTAAAGCTCCTAACCGATAATGGTCATTCTATCGGAGAGATCGCCCATCTGGAATTGTCAAAACTGAATGCTTTAATAAAACAGAGCATTGCTAATTCCGCCACGACCCAAACAGTTCTGCGTCTAATAGCCGCAACGGCAGAATGTGATCTTGCGAAACTATCGGCTCTTTTAAAAACGGCCCAATTAGAAAATGATACGCGTACACTTCTAGTAGAAATCATCAGTCCCACCCTTGCAGAGATAGGCCGCAAAGTCATCGACGGTGAGCTTGATGTATATCATGAGCACGCCGCTTCATCAGTAATTCGAAACCTGCTATCAGGAATTCTATACTCTATTGAACAACTGCCCGATAAGAATGAAACGAAAACAATCATTCTTGCGACCCCTGAAGGCGAACATCACGAATTCGGTGTTCTTATTTCTGCAATTCTTACGGCCCTTCGTGGAAATAAAGTTTTGTACCTAGGCCCGAATATGCCAGCCACTTCCCTTGCTCGCGCTATCAGGAACGTCAATGCTGCGGTGGCTGTAATCGGTTGCTCTGCTCCTCACGAGGCTCTTTCTACATCGAGATATAAAGAATTTGTTAATCAGCTTTCGGCCGAAGTGGACACCTCTGTGCCTTTTTGGTTTGGAGGATTTAGGAACGAGGACATTGATAAGCTTTCCTGTTTAACTAAAAGAGACGTGGTCTTCATGAATCGCTATCAGGATCTAGAAAGGGCCCTGCGCGAACTGTCCAAGTCGCCTTAAATTATTTATAAGGTTCCTTATTTTAGTTTACAAATTACGTAACTAGTTACATATATTCGTCCCATGAAGATATTTGAACAGCTTGGCCGCGTTGCCTTGGGTACCCGCGTCCGCTTCTTTGGCGAAAAAATCGCCGATGATGCGACAAAGATTTATAGCCTTTATGACATTGATATGAACCCGAAGTGGTTTCCGGTCTTTTACGTTCTTTCTCAGGATGAAGAGCGAACCATCACGTCCATTGCGGATGAAATCGGGCATTCTCATGCGTCTGTTAGCAAGATCGTTAAAGAAATGATGAAGGCCCGACTTATACTAGAAAAAGCAAGCAGGCAGGATAAACGTCGCACGCTGGTAAGCCTTTCTAAAAGTGGCCAAGACATGGCTCGCAAGATTGAAGCGCAATACCTTGATGTCAAAGCCGCCGTCGAAGAGCTTTCGGCTCAGTCTAAAAATGATCTCTGGAAAGCCCTTGAAGAATGGGAGTACCTATTTGCACAAAAATCCTTATTTGCTCGAGTTGCGGAACAAAAGAAGAAACGTGAATCCGCAAAAGTCGAAATCGTTCCTTACTCTCGCAAGTATCGTTCTGCTTTTTTAGAGCTGAACGAGGAATGGATCCGCACTTACTTTAAGATTGAGCAGGCCGATCGCGACGCCTTAGGGGATCCTGAAGGTTATATTTTGAAACGCGGTGGCTTTATTTTTGTCGCTCTATTAAACAATAAACCCGTCGGCGTATGCGCCCTGATTAAACGTGATGACCCTACTTATCCTTATGAGTTGGCCAAAATGGCCGTCGCACCTGAAGCCCGCGGTAAAAATATTGGTTGGCTCTTAGGAAACGCCGTTGTTGAAAAAGCAAAAGAACTGAAGGCAAAGAAACTCTTTCTTGAAAGCAACACTATTTTAAAACCTGCCATTTCGCTTTATGAAAAGTTGGGATTTAAAAAAGTAGTAGGTCCACCAACACCCTATGAAAGATGCAATATTCAGATGGAGCTTAAATTAAAATAAGCTTCCCCTGGTTTGTCTTGCGCGAAAACAGGCGTTCTTAATTTGACTCATCTATTTTCCGAAATAGAATTGACGGCACAACCGGAGACTTCTATGCGTAAAATAATTGGTGGCGTTTTTCAATCTCTCGATGGTGTTATGCAAGCTCCTGGGGGTCCTAACGAAGACCCTATGGGTGGGTTTAAATACGGCGGGTGGTCCACAACATTTTGGGATGAACGCATGAACGCCGCTATGGGCGCGGTCTTTGACAAGCCCTTTGATCTTTTGCTGGGGCGTCGTACCTATGATATTTTTGCTGCCCACTGGGGATACCTGGGTGAAATTGATCCGATCGCAGCTTCTTTCACGAAGTGCCAGAAATACGTATTAACTCATGGAAACCAATCTTTAGAGTGGAAGAATTCTCATCGCGTTGCCAGTATTGAGGATCTTAAAAAGATTAAGGGCAGCGAGGGACCGGATCTGCTGATTCAAGGAAGCTCGACACTTTACCCGTCTCTTTTCGCAGAAAATTTAATTGATCGACTTTTCGTGATGACCTTCCCCGTGGTTCTTGGAAAAGGAAAACGCCTTTTTGGAGAGGGAACTCCGGGTGGACGAATGAAGATGGTGCAAAGTGATATCTCTTCAACAGGTGTCATCATTGCCACTTACGAACCTGATGGTAAAGTTCCAACAGGTGATTTCGGTCTTTCGGAGCCAAGCCCCGCTGAACTTCAACGAAGAGACAAAATTAAAAAAGGTCAGTGGTAAGATTCTTCTTTATTCTTGATCCTAACTTTCAACAGTGGTCTGCTTGGTGAGTAGAGTTTTTACTACTGAGGGGACGAATGAGTACAGATGTTCAGGCCGCAGACAATAAGCTGTTGAATCGAATTCTTTTAAAAGTTGAAAAAGCCGGGAATGCATTGCCACAACCCGCTTTGATGTTTTTACTTTTGGCGTTCCTCGTCGTCATAGTTTCGGCCATTCTCGCTTCTATGGGAGTCGAGGCGACAAATCCCGTAACTAAAGCCGTCATCAAACCAGTCAATCTTCTATCCGTGGGCGGATTGCACATCATTCTTACTGATATGGTAAAAAACTTCACAGGCTTTGCGCCATTGGGAACGGTTTTGGTGGCAATGCTTGGTTTTAGTTTAGCCGAAAAAAGCGGGCTTTTAAGCTCGATCCTTCGCCTGGTTGTGACTAAATCTCCGCGAGCTCTTTTGATTCCAGCGATTTTGCTTGCAGGCATTCTTTCGCACACTGCAGGTGATATCGGATATGTTCTTTTAATCCCTCTAGCCGCAATGGTGTTTCACAGCGTAGGCATG
This sequence comes from Bdellovibrio bacteriovorus, assembly GCF_001592755.1. Classification (NCBI taxonomy): domain Bacteria; kingdom Pseudomonadati; phylum Bdellovibrionota; class Bdellovibrionia; order Bdellovibrionales; family Pseudobdellovibrionaceae; genus Bdellovibrio; species Bdellovibrio bacteriovorus. The sequence goes on from NZ_LUKF01000001.1 coordinate 316,505, forward strand.
CATCCTTTGGCAGGTTTGGCGATTTGTTTCGCCGGAGTTTCCGGAGGCTTTGCCGCAAACTTTATTATTAGCTCGATCGATCCCTTGTTAGCAGGCCTTTCGCAAGAAGCAGCTCGCGTGATGGACCCGAACTATGTGGTGACTCCCGTTGTGAACTGGTACTTCATGTCGGCATCCTCGTTGTTAATCATTGTGGTCGGCACCATCATCGGAAAGAAAATCACCATTCCTTATCTGGGAAATTATCAAGGAGACGCTCCGAGCGCAGGCCCCACGGACCTTAATGCCTACGAGCGCCGCGGTCTTTTGTATGCAGGAATCGTCTTTGCCATTTTATTGATCGCTTTGCTGTTAGGAACAGTTCCAGCCAATGGATTTTTAAGAAATCCAGAGAATGGCTCCGTATTGGATTCTCCGTTCCTAAAGGGCACCATCGCGATCATCTTTGTCTTCGGTATCTTAACCGGCCTTGCTTACGGTTTTGGAGCGAAGACATTTAAAAACCAGAACGACATTACGAACGCCCTTCAAGATTCGATGGCGACAATGGCGCCTTATCTTGTCATGGTGTTTTTTGCGTCTCAGTTTATCGCGTTGTTTGCGGCTTCCAATGTCGGACTTATTTTAGCGGTCAACGGATCAGAACTCCTAAAATCCATGGGTCTTTCAGCGATTCCGTTGATGATTGGGTTTATTATTCTTATTTGCATCTTAGATATCTTTATCGGAAGTGCTTCAGCGAAATGGGCCTTAACGGCCCCCGTGTTTGTTCCAATGTTCATGCTTTTAGGTTTGTCACCAGAGCTCACACAGGCTTCTTATCGTGTGGCAGATTCCGTAGTAAATATTATTTCACCACTGATGCCGTACTTCCCTTTGATTCTAGCATTTGCGAATAAGTATGATCCTAAGGCCCGCGTCGGTACGTTGATCGCGTTGATGATTCCGTATTCTATCGCATTCTTAATCACTTGGTCGATCATGCTCTTTATTTGGATTGGCTTTGATTTACCGCTCGGGCCTGGGGCTCATTTAAAATATATTATTCCAGGTCAATAGGAATGAAAAAGAAAGGTCCCATCGCTAAGCCCTGGGACCTTATTTTTTTATCTTCTTTCAGGCAAGTCGTAACGATCTAAATTCATCACCTTGTGCCATGCCGACACGAAGTCACGAACGAACTTTTCTTTAGCATCGTCTGCTGCATAAACTTCAGCGAGCGCTCTCAGTTGAGAGTGTGCACCAAAAACCAAGTCGACAGCTGTCGCGGTCCATTTGGTTTTTCCCGATTTATCTTTTCCTTCATAAACGCCCGCTTTTGATGGCTCACTCCACTCAATATTCATATCAAGAAGATTGGTGAAGAAGTCATTGCTTAAAGTTCCAGGACGCTCTGTAAGAACTCCGTGACGGCTACCCTTGTGATTGATGTCCAATGAACGGAGTCCACCAATAAGAACGGTCATTTCAGGAGCCGTGAGATTTAGCAGATTCGCTCTATCCAGTAACAACGTCTCGGGGGAAAGCTTTGAACCATCGCGAACATAATTTCTAAAGCCATCGGCTTTAGGCTCAAGCACGGCGAAGGACTGTTCATCTGTTTGATCTTGAGAAGCATCCATACGGCCCGGAAAGAATGGCACGGTGATATTGTGCCCCGCTTTTCTTGCCGCATCTTCAATGGCAGCACATCCACCTAATATGATTAAATCCGCCATCGAGATCTTTTTTCCACTGGTTTGTGATTTATTAAAATCATTTTGTATCTTTTCGAGTGTCTGAAGGGCTTTATTTAATTCACCAGGTTCATTCACTTCCCAGTTCTTTTGAGGAGACAAACGAAGACGACCTCCGTTAGCTCCTCCCCGCTTGTCTGTGCCTCGAAACGACGAAGCTGCAGCCCACGCCGTTGCGATCAAACGAGAAGTGCTAAGGCCCGAAGAAAGTATTTTTTCTTTCAACGATTTGATATCGGTTTCATCGATAAGTTTATGATCGACATCCGGGATGGGATCCTGCCACAGCTGCGCCGGTGGAATCCAAGGACCCCAATAGCGCGAGCGAGGACCCATGTCGCGATGAAGAAGTTTGAACCACGCTTTTGCAAAAGCATCGGCGAACTCTTGAGGGTTCTGATGAAAGCGTTTGGAAATCTTGTCGTAAGTAGGATCTATCTTTAACGCCAAATCACTCGTCAACATCGTGGGCGAATGACGTACTTTAGGATCGTGTGGATCAGGAACTGTGTCCTTAGCCTCTTTATTCTTAGGTTTCCATTGATGGGCCCCTGCCGGGCTCTTCGCTAATTCCCAGTCATAATTGTAAAGATGATTAAAGAAATCATGAGACCACTTTGTTGGCTGTGTCGTCCACATGCCTTCAAGACCACTCGTGATTGTGTGCGAACCTTTACCGGTTTTGTAAGAGTTCTTCCATCCTAAACCTTGTGCATGAAAGGGGCATCCTTCAGGCTCTGGTCCGACATGATCGGGTTTGGCGGCGCCGTGGGTTTTTCCGAAAGTGTGACCTCCGGCAATAAGAGCCACGGTCTCTTCATCATTCATTGCCATGCGCGCGAAGGTTTCTCTGATGTCGCGTGCGGAAGATTTTGGATCCGGTTTTCCATTCGGTCCCTCGGGATTTACGTAGATCAGCCCCATTTGAACGGCACCAAAGGGATTTGCCAACTCGCGATCTCCGCTATAGCGTTCATCGCCCAGCCATGTGTCTTCTGGTCCCCAGAAAACTTCCACCGGCTCCCACACGTCTTCGCGACCAAAAGCAAAACCGAAAGTTTTAAAACCCATGGATTCTAAAGCGCAGTTCCCTGCAAAAACTAAAAGATCTGCCCAGGAAATTTTACGACCATATTTTTTCTTAATTGGCCATAGAAGACGACGAGCCTTATCTAAATTTGCATTGTCGGGCCAGCTATTTAGCGGAGCGAAACGTTGCGCTCCATCGCCGCCGCCACCACGACCGTCTTCGATACGATAAGTTCCCGCAGCATGCCAGCTCATGCGGATGAATAAGGGTCCATAGTGCCCAAAGTCGGCGGGCCACCACTCTTGAGAGTTCGTCATAAGCTGAATGACATCTTGTTTTAAGGCTTCAACATCTAATTTTTTAAACTCTTCAGAATATTTGAAGGTGCCTTCCATGGGATTGGCGCGCGGAGAATGCTGATGAAGAACTGAAAGATCTAGTTGGTTCGGCCACCAATCACGATTATTTCTAGGACGAGCCACTTTCTTGGGCTGCGGTGGCGATATAGCGGGATTTTCACTTTCACTGCGTGGTTCAGACATGAGCGACTCCTTTTAATGTCTTCCACGTTTTCAAAAGTTTTTTAAATTGGAAAGACTTTAGTAATTGAAGCCTGCGAACACTGTGTTTGCACATGTCCGCAAGGTTCAAATTACCGGGTCGCTATGAGTTAAAACTCTGTACTTGTCTTTACCAATATTGCTCAGCGGGACGAACCTCAATGGCTCCTCCAAGACGAGCGGCAGGAATGCGAGAAGCCACTGCTATTGCCTCTTCCATACTGTTCGCTTCTAAAATGCAGTACCCTCCAGCACCTTCAGGCATATAGGTCCCACTTTTGGTTTCGATTTGGCCGTTGCGAATCTTCACAGTTTTCGCCGCGGTCGGAAGGCCCAAGGGAAGTCCCGATACAAGACCTGGCGTTTTATTAAATTCTGCATAATCGGTGTAAATAGCTTTCTGCTCCTCTTTGGATAATGCATTCCATTTTTCAGATCCTGGAAGTGGTGCAGACCCTTGATAAATTAATAATACAAATTTCATAAATAGCCTCCTTTTATTCGTGATTCCAATGAGTTACGATATAGCAAAAATAATTGCAGTAATTCTGTCACACTCTTCAATGTTCATTCGTCATCCATATGACGGATGAGAACTCACTGATGTGACAGAAAAGTTGGCGGAGCATGGATAAAAAAGATTGGCTTACAAAAAATTTCGAAGAGACACGCACGCATTTAAAGGCCGTGGCCTATAAAATGTTGGGCTCTGCCGGAGACGCCGAGGATGCCGTTCAAGAGGCGTGGATCCGCCTTAATCATTCTGAATCCGAAAAGATCGAAAACTTGAACGGCTGGTTAACAACGGTTGTCGCCAGGGTTTGTTTGGATATGCTTCGCTCTCGTAAATCGCGTCGTGAAGATACTCTTGATCATGAAGAATCGAAGATGTCGCTTCAAGATCCAGAAAATATGGAAGCGAAATTTTTAATCGCAGACTCGGTCGGGCCTGCTTTGTTAGTCGTGTTAGATCATCTAACGCCGAGTGAAAGAATTGCTTTTGTTCTTCACGATCTTTTCGAGGTTCCCTTTGAAGACATAGCGCCGATCATTGATCGTACAGAAGAAGCGACAAGACAGCTTGCTAGCCGTGCGCGCCGTCGCATTCGCGGCGCCAGTCATTCGCAAAAAGATCTTGATCGGCAGCAAGAAGTTGTTGCTGCCTTCTTAGCTGCTTCTCGCGAAGGAAATTTCGAAGCCCTGCTGCGTGTTCTTCATCCAGATGCGATCCTTCGCGCGGATGAAACGGCAATTAAAGTCGCTGAGATGAATAAATCTCGCGGAGCACCCCAATTCAAAAAAGAAATCAAAGGCGCTGCGGAAGTTGCAAATACTCTTAAAGGCAAGGCTTCAGAAGCGCGCTTGGCCTTGGTCAATGGCCTTCCGGGTCTTACATGGGCACCGGGTGGAAAACCTATCGTGGCCTTTTGTTTCTCTGTCGAGGCCGGAAAAATTTCCGCCATCGACATTGTTATGGATAAAAATAAGCTTACCGATATTGAAGTTCAAATCATCGAAGCAGGAGAATAAGCATGAGCATTTTTTTATGGGTCCTTCAGTTTGCCCTGGCATTTCATACACTCATTGGTGCGGTTTGGAAGTTTTCAAACACCGCTGAAGCAACAATGCCGACTCTGGGCGCGATTCCTCAAGGCGTCTGGATGGGGCTTGCGGTTTTGGAAATTCTTCTGGGATTGTGTTTGATACTGCCGCTCTTCAAAAGAGATATGGCGAAAGCCGCACCTATAGCCGCGGGACTAATCGCGGCAGAAATGTTGGTGTTCTGCGCCCTTCATTTATTTTCTGGCAGTACGGAGTACGGCCCGATGATTTATTGGCTAGTAGTCGCGGCGCTTTGTGGATTTATTGCTTACGGCCGCCTGGTATTAAAACCGATTAAATAAATTTGTCATTCATCGATGGCGGCTTTGTGTATAAACAATGAGGTCGCCCCAATGTCCTCCTTTGGTTGAGCTTTTTAAGAGTCAAAAATAAAGTGATTCAAAACAATCAAGGAGGACAAATGCGTTTAGCAATTCTTGTGACTACTGCCGTTTTAGGATTCTCTCTTCCTACTCTTGCCGAAAAAGTTTCCGAAGGAAAAATGAAAGAGAGCTTAAGCAAGCTTGTACCGGAATCCAAAGTCGTAAAACAAGACGGAGATGAATTCGAAGTGTCTACGCCGAAACAAACCATTGTGGAAGTGGAATTCAATCGTGATGGCACTGTGGAAGAAGCTTCCGGAGATGCTGCCGTTGCCGGTGACGTATTCACTCCAGGCAATAACATGATCACTTTGCAGCAAGCCGTGGATTCATTGAAGAAAGCTGGTAAAAATCCTAAAGGCGACTGGTCTTATAAGAAGTCATTCACGAACGGTTGGGTTTATGAATTTGAAGGCGTTGAAAATGGCAATGACATGGAATATGCCGTCAGCGCCAAGGACGGTAAGATCGTTAAAGACAATCGCGATCTACTATAGTCGTTCGTTTTAAAGTCTTCTTGCCTTCGGGCAAGAAGACTTTCGTGCTTGAGTTAGTCTGCTTTTGAACCTTCAAACATTGTATTTCCGTTAGCCGTTTCCGCAGGAACAGGTTGAACGACATCGAAGTGTTCAACGATCTTTCCGTTTTCGACTCTGAAAATATCCACAATCGCTCGGCCCAGATCTTTTTCATCTTTCTTTGAATGAAGATGAAGTGCGACCAAGTCGCCGTCGGCAATAGCGCGATAGATTTTTACGTGAGATTTCGGATTTTCTTTAAAATAGCCTTCAAAGTAATTGTAGAAGGCGGCAGCACCATTCGGAACATGCGGATTGTGCTGAATGTATTTGTCACCGATATACTTTTTCGCGGCTTCTGTGGGCTTGTGCTTGTTAAAAGCAAGCTCGTAGAATTCTGTGACTACTTTTTTATTCGCCTCTTCCTTCTTTTGAGCGTCTTGAGTTTTGGCCGCGAAGGCCGTGACGGAAAAGATTAGGACGGAGGAGATGCAAAGGACGTTTTTTAGATTCATTTCAGTGCTCCTGTTAAACTTCTTTGTTGCAGTCTATCTCATCACAAGAGACTTCGAGTGACCAGCTCCTGCCTTGCTCAGTTTGTATATGAACATCAATTAGGAATCATTTGCAGAGAATGCATTCTGCGGTAATCTGAGTACAAGTTTTCTGCGGAGGAATTTGCATGGCAAAAAAGATTTCTAAAGCATCTAAGAAAGTAGCAAAGAAAGTTATTCGCAAAAAAACGGCCGAGAATAAAAAGACGGCTTCCAAAGCCACTTCTCAAAAGTCTTCTAAGGTGAAGTTGTTGTCTGGAGGAAATCCTCAAATAGCAAAAGCCGACGGAGACGCTCCCATTCAAGCTTACATCGCCGCGATGCCCGGCTGGAAAAGCAACGTCGGTAAGACCATTGATAAGGTCATCACAAAAGCTCTGCCGAATGTGCAAAAAGCCGTGAAGTGGAACTCCCCCTTTTACGGAGTCGAAGGAAAGGGCTGGATCATCAACGTTCATTGCTTCACAAAGTACGTGAAGATCACATTCTTCGCGGGAGGTTTACTAAAACCAAAACCTCCGGGAACTTCCAAATACGAAAAAATCCGCCACCTGAATATCCTAGAAACCGATAAGATCGATGAAAAACAACTGGCGGACTGGGTGAAGCAAGCTTCGAAGGTGGAAGGTTGGATTCCTTAACGACAATTTTATATTTGCACTTCCTCAGCAAAGTCCTCAAATAGAATACAGTTAATTATGCGGTACTGCCCATCGAACAATATCGAACGATGGAGTTGCTAATTTGTTTTTGACTCTCGCGTTTTAGCGAAATGTTCACGATACAACTGCAATGAAGCGTGGTAACCGAACGAATAATATTCTCTCAGTAAGTCCCATGAAAAGTCTTTGTAAAGCTGAATGTGAATTTTGTGTAGCCATTCGAATTCTCCTTTCGCCTGCTTGGAGAATTGGGACGAACTAAAAGATCTATAGTTTATGCTAATTACAGGATAGTCTGCCCACAGCCGAGTAGGGAGAATTCCTCCTGGAAAGTGTTCTCTAGCAAATTCGGCCATCTTCTGGGTCAGAACCGTACTTATGTTTGGGTCAAAGACCCCGCCTGTGGAATCTTGAAAACGGATTTCGTATTCGCCTGTATTGGTACGAATCTTTAACGTGATACTTCCGGCATCTGCTTTCCTTTCTATTCGCCCCCCGCTAGGTACAGTTAATAGAAGGGGATCTTGTAGTATAAACTGATTAGCACTTTGCAGACTATCTAAACGTATACGAATTGCCCGCTGTGGAGTCGCTTCTAATATGCTAGCTCCCGCGCCGTATCCGTTGTGACTATATTGTATTTCTTCATTTAGTTTCAGCCAGTTCACACTTTGTTCAACCCAAGCAAGGAAAACATACTCCAAATAGCTCAGCCTATCTGAGGAGACGGTACGAAGATCATTCGTAGTTCTATTGGCCAACCTTCCCCACACATCCATGTTCTGCAAAACATCGTAATGAAGCCTGGAATTATATTCATCAAGGCCACGAAACATCGCCGTTTCTTCCGGTAAGTTACCGATCGTTTTTCGATAAGGGGAGAATATCTTTCCCGTGGCGGGATCCCACATTACAGGCACGGATACCTTAAAACTGTATTCTTTTTGGGGAGCAACCAAGAACGTACTAATCATGAAGTACGTAGCCACTGCGATCGCACCTATTGCGGTGAAAAGAATATTTTCTATTTCACCAGAAAAATCATTTTTATATGAAATCCAAATAGCAACCACCGTAAAAATAGCCAGTAAGACTAAAAAAATCCAAACAGTCATTTTTCCCCCGTTACGGCGAACTGTCGATGGAATCACTATGTTCAATCCTTTGTTCTCCACGCTAAAATCTCAAAGATAGCTATCTTGTCCATCTCACTCGCGGCATTTTCTTAACATCGCTTCGAAACCTCTTCGTGGATAAATCTTTCCTTTAGGAGATATTAGATTCAAATTCTTGAAATCTGCCTTCAAAGAGTTGTCGTCGGTTATTAATATTCGTACGCCAGAAACTTTTGCTAGAGCTATGATATGAACATCATTGCTCATCATAAATGTTTGATTTATCTCGCTTGTGGCAGAGGCGACGTCATCATCGCTGACACTTTTCGCGGAACCCTTTCTTTTAAGTTCTGCAAGAATGGGAATAAATCGAGAGCACCTCAAGTACTCCTCCCTTAGTTGTCCACCATATAACATTTTTGCATGCCCATTTAAAATTTTGTTTTTGAGATGCCTCAATGGAGGGTCTACCGGTTCGCCTGTTAAAAAGATTTTATGAATGTTGTTTACATCGACGATAACGCACATATCAAAGTCCGAGTAGATCAATTTGTTCTTTAATAAAGAAGGACCTGTAGTCTTCCGGCGCGTTTAAGGTATTTCCTTCTCTATCCAAGTTAATAGTATGGACTTCGGAGACATCACCAACTTTTTTAAAATATAAAATTTGTACTTTTTCGGGCTCTATACGTCCTTTGGCCACCTGGGATCGGACACGATCAATCAAAAAATCGCTATGTGTTTCAATAACTAAGGATTTATTTCCCGGGAGAATCGTATCAACATAAATATCACCCAATGCCGCTTGTGCTTTGGGATGTAAGTGCACTTCTGGCTGTTGGATCAGGATCACTTGTGCACTACTTCTGGTTGGCTCAATGACAACTGGCAATGACTGACTTACGCCATACCCAACATCGCTGATGTTTACAGCTGCGGATTTTTTCGATTTTACCAAAATATTAAATGCAGAGTCTTTTCCCTTTCCCAATTTTTTAACGCTTATTTTATCGAACAAAGAAGACTGCGCTCCAAATTTTTCTAACAAGGAGGCCAGCTTTTTTGCTTGTGGGGTGGGTTTTCTCTCCTCACTTAGAACACTTGATAAAACATAAGGAACGTGATCACCTTCAGGCTGAAAATCCAAGTCAAAGACATCGTAAGTGCGGCGAGGCTTCGATCGCACTGGCGCTAATGCTAAACATGATGGCTTCAGAAATTGAACGGCAGTAAACAGCTCGTAGAACTCTGACATTAGTTTTTCTGATTTATCCTTAAGAGCTTGAGACACGAAGTAATAGTTTAATGAAAAAAGGTTTACAATCGCCCGACTGTCGCCCGCAGACATTGCTCCAGATAACAATCTATCCTTATCCTCGAACTGATACTCTTTATTTGTGTTTAGATCTGTTAATACTCCAACCATCATGCCTGTGTCTTCATTGGCAGATAGCGAGAATTTCACTTTACCATTTGTCATTTGCATTGAGGACATTACTGGCTGACCATTTCCGCTAGAAAAGTGCGCATCCATAAGAACTTTATCTTCAGCACCAGTTGAAACTGTAAAACCTAGTGAGAAAAGACTGGAAAGCCTTGCGCCCTGTTTCGACGCAATCGAGGAATAGGATCCAAGCTCAAAAGGTGATTTATTAAAAGCTGCCCCTAAGGGGAAAGTCTCCCTATTTAATACTAAGTTTATCGCCGCCAACGCAGTCGATTTTCCGGTACTATTTTCACCCACCAAAAAAGTTAACGGTTTAATTTTTATCGACTGTAGATTTTTGAAGGTACGAAAATTCTCCATTCGTACAGTTAGTTCGGTCACACTAGACATACCCTACCCCTTAAAAACTCAATAAAGTTTACTTAACCAAACAGGTCCCGTCATTCTTCAAATTAAAAAATGCTCGAATTTTTATGTGATTATTAATTGAAGTCCCGTGGTATTTTGCGAGTCGGGTCTATCGTTTTGCCACACTCGAACGTTCAATCACGGTCTTTGAAGAGTTAGGAAATACCTCCCGTTGGGAGGCTCTTTATTTTCTAAATTGGTGGAGGCGGCGGGAATTGAACCCGCGTCCGCAAGAGATCCACGATAAGGCGCTACATACTTAGTCAGTGTTTTAGTTTGTCTGTACAGCTTCCCCTGACAAAATCAGCACAGACACTCCCCCAGTAAATTTAAGCGAGTCTGCTGGAGAAAACCCAACTCACCGAGGTCCCTAAATGACGATCAATCCAAGCGCGGAACCACCGCAAGGTTGATCGTGCGAGCTAATTAAGCTGCAAGTGCGTAATCGTTGCCAATTACAAAATGGACGTTTTTAACGAGGTCCTCATCCGCCCCGGTATGCTCCTTATGCTTCAGCACCCACGTCGAAGCCAGTACGCCCCCATGTGTGAAAAACATCTTTTCATTCTACCACAAGATTCACGGCAAAATGAAAATCGTTTATCCTTCCGATTTTGCACCCCACATTCAATGATTAAATTTTTCGTGACGCAGTACTTTGGTCTTGGTGAGCTGGTGTCATCCTAACAAGATCTTAATGTTAGCAAGAGACAATTTGCGCCAAAAGGTCGAGATATCCACCATTTATGGGTGTATTCCACAGACTTATCCACATTGCATCCGCAAATTCGGGGCAGAAATGACACTGAAATTTAAGAATCTTAAATTTTCGCGAGAGGCTTTCGCGTTTGTCGAAAGCCTTTGTTGCGGTGGGACATAACGAAGTTTTAACGGAAAAGGTCAGCTGCGGAAGCAGCCGTTGCGGCCAATGAACTCACATTTGCACGTGAATCTTTGTCAGCAGGAGCAGCCGTTACAGGTGCCGCCTCAACCGATGGAGCCGCCATCACAGGAGCGGGTGTTTCAATGATCGCTGTCTCGGTTTTGATATCAAGAGCCGGCTTGATCACTGGAGTTTTCTCTACACCCTCCACCGCGTTTGTGACCGGGAACAATTGAATGTTCAACTGATACACGCGCTCACCCTTTTGCTTCATACGAGCAATTGAGTTGTCTTTGTGAAGAGCTTTTCTCATCTGACGAAGTTTGAACTTGATCTCTTCAAACTCTGTCTTTGTTAAAGACAAAGTCAAAGTGCCGAACTCACGCTCTGTCGGTTGATCTTGATACAAAGACTCTAAACCTAAGTACATAAGCTGAGATTGAAGCTTGCGGACAAGAGCGACTGGAATCTCTTCTGGAGATTCAATCAAACTGCGGTTCTTTTTATGCTCACCCGTCACTTCGTCACGACGAAGCTCGCCAGAAGCTAGCAAAGTATTTAAAGCCGCTTCGATTTCATCTTCAGAAGCTTTGCCACGAAGAAGAGCTTTCAACGCCGATGTATCAAAGCTTACGCCCTCTTGATCCACCATTGCATAGATGATCCAAGCAACCCAGTTCGGAACTTTTTCCCAAGTTTTACGATCGATCTCGCCGGATTTTAATTTTCCAGCCACACGATGCTCGCTCAACTTCTTAAGATACATATTACGTTCAGCAGGATCTGTTGCTTGAGTGAAGTGCACAAGCAAACGAAACTCTTCCGTTTGATCTTTCATGAAGCTCAAGGCTTTACCGAACTTGCCAATCATATCGTCAGAAAGATTTCTTTTTCCTTCGATGATCATTTTTAAGTAATTCGGAGATTTGATATTCGCCGCCGCAGAGAAAACCGCGTAGTTATAAGCACGCAAAGAGCCTTTAGAACTCTTACGTTTAAACTGATAGAAATCAGCCAAGAACTGGCGATAGTTCATGTAATCAGATAGCACCGGAGCAATCACGGAAGCTGTTGAAATTTCTTTGCCTTTGTTAAACTCAGGATGATTGTTTTGCATAGAAATCGGATCTCCTTTGTACAGGAATAGTTCACCCGATTTAAATTCTCAAAACAAGCGGATTCGTTAGATGTGACCCTTAACTTATTGCAAGGCATTATCTAAAGCCTCGCAGAAATAAAAAAGGACTCTGGGTAGAGTCCTTTTAAGTCGTCGAATTTTAAAACTTATTTCCTAGCGAGCCGACAATCTTAAAGTCACGCGATGGATATCAAGATCTCCACGAGTGTAAAGAACGATGCTATCAGCTCCATAACCGATCACTGCATTTTGCGGAACAACAGTTTGGCGCGTGTTATAGCGATCGACTTGCAAAGTTTGGCCTTGGTTGAATCCGTTGATAAGAACATCAATCAGAGCCGTGTTGTAAGCAGGAGTTGCCTCAATCACGATCTGCTGGATTCTGTAACCACGGTAGCGTTGAGCATCTAAGTATTGAGATAGATCTAAACGATCGTTTCCATACATGCGACGTGACACATGAAGTGGAACATCGATACCACGGTCAGGACGGCCTGGGCGATCCGGGCGACCGATGCGATCACCTTCTCTTAAAGAGATGCGGATTGAAGCGATGTCGGCGTTACCACGAACTAAAAGTTGCAAAGTGCGGATGTCTTCACCGATGGTAGCTCTGTAGCGAGGGCGAAGAAGAATAGATCCTTGTGGAGAGTAAGAAGTTTCATCCACACGACCATCTGTTAACAAAGAAATTTCTGCGCGAGGTCCGCTGCGATTGATTTCAACTTCAACAGATTCTACTTCATAACCGCGGTAGCTTTCGCCGATACCTGCAAGTTGACGAAGTTCTAAAGTTTCATTGGATACACGGCGACCGACATAGATGATTCTTTGATCTAAACGACCACTGCCGTTTCCGAAATCATCTTGTCCTGGAAAAGGAAATTCAGGCCCCACATCAGGACGTGGAATGGGCGCCGGCCCGCGACCTGGAACAATATAAGCTTCAGCGATAGCCGCAGTCAGAGTGATGGCAGAGAAGGCAACTAACAAACTAGATTTAAAAGTCATCGTATCCCCCAAAAAGATTCAGTGATTCCCCACTGACCGCTAAAGCAACCAGCGTACCAAGCGTTTCAAGGTCACTTCGACACCAGATTCGCGCGGTAGAGTAGCGTTTAATTGCAATTGAAGGTTCAAACAGCCAAAAAGTGAGACCTGGCAAAAGCTTGAGCGTTTCTAAAACTGAAAAGAACAGCGGCCGGTGCGGTTCTGGCCTTGCAGTAAAAAACTCCATTAACAGGAGACTTATATGAAAAATGCCATGATCGCGATTTCCGTATTCTTTGCTTCTATGACTGTAGCCCAAGCCGGTGAATATAGCGGACTTGTTCAAAGACAGGTTCGTCAGATCAACGAGCAAAAAGCCCTTATTCAACAGTTGAACCACGAACAAAAAGGCGAAAAAGAAAACCTTTGCGGATATTTCTTAGAAAATCTGATTGAGCAAAAAAGCTCTGCCATTAAGCTTGCTGCTACTTTGGGCGAAGACCCCTCCGCGCTTCTGCAAATCGAAATTGATGCAAACCTTTGCAGATAAAAAAAGGGACCACGGTTGGAGGTCCGTGGTCCCAAGGAAGATCTATTTATTTAGGAACAAATTACTTCAAGTTGTCGTCAGTCAAATCCACAAGAGGTTTGATTCTTCTCATGAAAGTGATCGCAAGTTGATCTTGAGCGTAAGCGCCACGCTTTCTCATTTTCAACGCGATACGAACCTGACCTAAACCGTTATTCGCAATCAAACGTGCTTCACCGATGTAGTTTGCATAGTTCAATTTCGTGTTGTTCAAAGAGATCAAATCCAATGTGTCTTCTTGATCTTTCGCGATACGAGAAAGATTGATATTCACACCCGTACCCGCTTCAGGAGCAAGTAATGGACCTGCAAAAGCCAGAAGCTCTTGGTTCACACCTTTTAAAGATACGTTGAATCCAGAGCGACCGTTTACAACTTCCCATGAAGAGATTTTTGAAGTCTTCACTTTGTTTTCAACATTCAATCTTTGGATCGTGCTTAAAGCAAACTCTTGGATCAACAAGAACTCGGGATTGTCAGAGTGAGCCCCTTGAGCAGGCAAGTGGAAATACAAGTCAGCCGGTGAGTTTCTGAAAACCAAGTTGATGATCGCAGTATTTGGAGAAGTACCAATTTGAAGTCTAACGAAAGTAGTTTCACAACCACCATCAAGATCCAAACATTTCAAAGTACCAGAAAGAGCGCGAGCACCTGTGGATTTTTCTCCGTTACCAGCGCGAACTGATTTAACTGGAGAAGCGTAACCACCGTTCACACTTGCGCCAGCTACGTTATAAACTTTAACGTCACGGCCTTCTTGAACTTTCAAAGTTACAACAGCATCGCCAGACAAACCGTCTACAGACATTTTTGCTGACAAGATAGAAGCCGCAGCTGCCAAGTTAGCGCGACGAGATTCAGCGCCGACTTTTTCGTTGCGAGCTCTAAGATAAGTTAAAAGATCATCTGTTGATGAAGATGTATAAACCAAACCATCTTCAGTCACTGCACCCGTCATGCGTTTAGAAAGAGCATCGTTTGTCGCATTTGAAGCGTCGTTAGAACGATAGTCTGAAGGCAAACGGTTAGTGCCTGGAGCTGGAACCGGAAGAGTATCCACAACAGGAGGAGTTTGCTTAGGAATCTCTGTTGTTGGAGGAGGAGGTACCGGCGTCGAAGGTTTAGAAGGAGCACCACCACCTGTAGAAGGAGGAGTTGTTTTTGGCGGATTCGCTTTCGGTGGATTTGCCTTAGGCGGATTCACTTTTGTATCAGGAATCGGCTCTGGAAGAGGCGGCAAAGTATCATTCGGATTGCTAGGATCTGGCAATTCACCTTGACCATTTGTATTTGAAGTTTCGGAATCAGAACCCGTCTTTTGTGTAGTTTGCTGCTCTGTCGGAGGAGCAAGAACGTCTTTTTTCTTACCGCAAGCAGTAAGACTTAATGATGCAAGCAAAGCTGCGGTAATCACAGTGTGCTTATGAAGCATTGGTAACATGAAAAACCTCCAAGTATTCTGTCGCTGGACCAATAAGCAAGCCTTGGGCCAGTTTTCGTCACCCCTCATCAGGGCTTGTATTGCAATACGGTTACGTTTTAGACTCTGCTTTGGAAGGAATTACATGCCTGTACAACAATTCGGCGAGCTCGTCGGCGACCCTCAAAAACTCACAAGACATATTATTAAAGTCATTCTTGGCTCATTCATTTTAGCTATTTTGGCGATGTACTTATTTGACCAAAATCTTTCTTTGTACTTCGCAAATGAACAAGTCAGAACAGCTTTAAGAGAGCCGGCTCGCGAGCTGACTGATGTTGCGCTTTCTGAATACTGGTTCGTATTAGCTTTAGCGACTTGGGGATTTGCGGCGTGGATTGCCCCTCGTATTTCTGCTTTTCGTAAGCACTCTAATAAAGTCGATTTCTTTCGCCGTTGGGGACTTAACTTTTTTGTTTCCCTGATCGTGTGCGGAATCATCACGCATATCATTAAGTTCACAGTGGGACGTCAGCGCCCGCATAAGACTCCGGATTTTGATCCATTTATCTTTACCCCGCTGACGACGCACTGGCACTGGCATTCGTTTTCTTCAGGCCACTCGCAAGTGATCTTCACCGTGGCAACAATGATGAGCGTGGCTTTTCCGAAGATGCGTTGGTTCTGGATTCCTGCGGCAGTGATGATTTGCCTGACTCGCGTTGTGGTTCACGATCACTTCTTAAGTGATACGATCTTTGGTGCTTGCGTCGGTTATGTGGGAACATTGCTTGCGATGTCTTTGATGCGCGCAAAAACAGCGAACGGTCTTTATTAGTTTTGTTCAGATAAAAATTCGACTAGGTACTGCGACTCTTTAAGGGATTTCATAATCCCTTTATAGTCTGCTACATACCTTTCCACGAGGGACCAGAAACGATCTGAGTGGTTCATGTGCTGTAAGTGAGCAAGCTCATGCACGATCACGTAATCAATGATTTCTTGATTAAAAACGATCAAACGCCAATTCAAGTTGATGATCTTACGAGAAGAGCAACTGCCCCAGCGAGTTCTTTGCTCGCGGAATTTGACTTGCGCCGGATGCAGGTTCATTTGTTCGGCCCAGTAATTGATTCTTTCAGATAACAATTGAACCGCTTCGCGCTTATAGAAATGACGAATTTCTGTGAGCGCCGTCGGGTGTTCTTCGATCAAAGAATTTGCGCTCCAGTCGTTTCTAGGAATATGCAAAAGCAGATTGTCTTCGGTGACAGAGACAAAAGCTTTTTTATTCAAAGTGATAACAACCTTCAGCTTACGATCTTTACCTAAGAACGGAAAGTTTTCGTAAGCTTTGATCTTCTTTTCAGGGAATTTTTCAGCAAGTTCAGAAAACTTTTCGAAGTTCTTTTCGATCCAGTCCTTCTTCGCCATCAAAAAATCAGTGATCACTTTTTGCGACGTGCTTTTTGCGGCCACGACCTTAATCGGCTTATTAAAATATAGATAAATCGAAACCGAGCGACGAAAGTTGCGTCGATGCACTTCAACAGGCCATTTAGCAAAGAGGAAAGTTTCTTTATCGCTCATCCAGTCAGAGAATGACTTACCCACAAAAAACTGGCAAGAAAAAGGTACCTGCTTCCCTTTGTGAAGAAAGGGAAGCAGGTACCTTTGGGAGCAAAATGGATAAAACCTCTTCTTTCTATAGTTTAGATCCTGAAAAAGTTCTGCAAGCGGCGGAAAATGCAGGGTTTTATCCAACGGGAGAGTTCACTCAGCTGAATTCCTATGAAAACCGCGTTTTTGATATCAAATTGGAAGAAACGCCCGAACCTAATGGTCTTACAAAGAACGTCATTGCGAAGTTCTATCGCCCCAATCGCTGGAGCAAAGAAGCTATTCTCGAAGAACATGAATTCCTGCTTTCGCTGAAGAATGAAGGCATTCCGGCGGTCGCTCCCCTTTTTCAAGGTCATGACAGCACGGTTTCTGAAGTTGATGGAATGTACGTTGCGTTTTTTCCAAAAGTCTTAGGAAGAATGCCGCAAGAATTTTTAGACGGCGAACTTAAAAAAGTCGGCCGTTTGATGGCGCAAGTACATAACATTGGCGCAAAGAAGAAAGCTCTTCATCGTCCAACTTTAGATACAAGCTATTATGGTGGTTGGGATACGATCGATTATTTACAAGATTGGATCATCCCTGAAGTTCGTAACCGCTATCTGACGGCAGCTGAAGACATTCTTTACGCGATCGACGATAGTTTTGATCCTTCCGAATTCATTCGTATCCACGGGGACTGTCACAAAGGAAATCTTTTGAATAACGGTAAAGAGTTTTTCCTGGTCGACTTTGACGATTTCGTCAACGGCCCCGTGATTCAAGATTTCTGGATGCTTCTTTCTGGCGACAACGACACTTTAGATGCAGAGAAGTTTCAGATTATCGAGGGCTATGAAGAGCTGCGCGAGTTCCCCGATCATCAATGGTCGTGGGTGCCACTCTTACGTGGCCTTCGTATTATTTCTTATGCAGGATGGATCGCAAAGCGCTGGGAAGACCCTAGCTTCCCCCGTCTGTTCCCAGAATTTAATACCTATAGATATTGGGCAGAAGAAGTAGAAGCTTTAGAAAAAATCGCCTGGCAGATTCAAGGGTGATTTAAGAACCACTGAGTGATCAGCTCTGGAGCTTGCTCAAGCCACTGATGTCTTGCCGTGGGGTCGACAAAAAATTCAGTTTCAATACCGTGAGCTTTCAGTGTGTCGAAGTAAGGGTACATGGTTCCCACAGGAACGACGGTGTCTAATTCCCCATGCAAGAAAAGTGTTGGTGGGTGATTTTCAGGAATAGCCGTTGGAACAAGGCAAACAGGTCCTTTACAATCAGCGAAGGAAGCGGATTCCACGGCTAAGGCTTTAAAGACACCTGGGAAACTGACGGCCATCCGACTTGAATGATAACCTCCACTTGAAATCCCTGTGGCATAAAGGCGCATCATATTTAATTTTCCGAAACGGCCTTTCTTCATTTCTGAAAGCATTTCCGTAATAAAGTAAAAATCTTCGGAGGTTTCGTAGTCGACACCGATTAGATTTGTCATCCAAGCGACTCCGGCGATGGCTCTAGGGGCGACGACGGCAAAACCGCTATCCAGTAAAGACTGAATCAGACGAATCTCGTTATAACCACCGAAAGGCATGAGCTTCTGTCTTGAAAACTCGACGTCAAAAAAGCTTCCTTGATAAAGAACGACTGTGGGCCATCCTCCTCGCGGAGTTTTTCCTTTTGGAATTGCATAACGAACTTCACGAGTTAAATGAGGCCCCGAGATTTCCAGAGTTTGAGACGGACAAGTGATGCGATCCAAAATGCCGCTAGTTTCACAGTTTGAAGCCTGCGCATTAACGGACAACGCTGCGATTAACATTAACAATGCGAATTTCATCAAAGGCCGCCTCCATCAAGGGTTCCAAGGCATTTATAGGAGAAAGAAAATACTTTGTCCCTTAAATCAGTTGACGGTTTCGACGAGTATTTGTCAAAAGCGGCCTTAAACGGACCCGCAATTACCGTTACGTCTGTGAAAAACAGTGCACAAAGGCCTGACAAGTCCAAAGACTTTGGTAGTATCGACGCCTTCGGAGGATCTATGAAATCGATTTTTATCATCGTGTCTTTGCTTTTAACTTCATTGGCACATGCAAACAGCGGTATTTTGGGTGAATACAAAGGGACTCTAAAAGGTCAGCTGCAATACAACCCGGCAAAAGGATCAAGCACACTACGTGATATCCAATGCGATTCTGCTTTGAACATTGAACTGACGGAGCAAGGTTTATCCATCCCGTTTTCTTACTATTCTTGTAGCGACGATATCTTTAATGAATTCTTGGCTTACGTATTTGACGGAAACGACATTTACGTGGCTGACCGAAATGGAAAAGCAGATCTTGCTAAAGGAATTGTTGGTGCTATTGAACAAGACGGAACAATTCGCATCGTACGTCCGACACAAAGTCAGTTTCGTCTAGAAACAAGTTACATCACAGAGCCTTACTGCAATTTGCACATGGGCGTGAATAAGTTCACTTATACTTTGCACACGACATTGACGATGGTGCTTAAGAAGACTTCGGCGAATTCATACTACTTTGAAAGAACTCAATTGGCAGAGAACATCCACACGGTCTACATGGGCCTTCCACCAAGAACAGAGCGTGGTGCTTGCGAGAAGATTCGCAAATCTTTGTCTCGTGAAAACCTTGTTTCTACTCAGCTTCGTGCGGTCTCTGGCACGCTAGTTAAGTAATTTCAATTTAAGATGGCGATAGACCTTACGTTTAAGACCTATCGCCCTCGTTATCTTCTTAGTTATTGGAAACAAGCTGACATTTAAAAGTTGAACTGATGTCAGACTGTTTTTGTCCTCTTAAAGTCAAAGACTTCAAATTTACATTTGAGCCGTTAATTTCATAAACAGCTTCAAAATCATTCGCAGAGTTCGTCGCACTCTTTAGATAAATGTGATGGATGCCTTCTTCATTCTGATTGTAGAACGCTGTCGCATCGTTATTAATGCTAGTACCGCTATAGTTGTAATACTGAACGGAACCACAATTTCTTGAAGGGCATTTACCCGGAACCGCAAAGACGGCGTCGTATTGCGCATCGTAACTGACCTGAAGCAAGCGCGGTCCCGAAAGTTCCGTTGCAATCACCTTAAAATTTAAGTCAGTGAATCCATACGAGACTTCTGCGGTTTCTACGCATTTTACTTCCTGTACACTTATCGACTTTTCCACAAGTGCATGTGCATAACTTCCGACGAACAACGCTGCCATCAATAACATTTTTACTTTCATTTTTCCTCCTAGGATTTGTTCCTACATTTAGTGTCTATGTTGCGTTGATCTTAAATATTCTTAAATTATGTATTTGTATAATTCATATATTTCAGTTTATTATCATTTTTAATGAGTTTACTCAGCCCTTCCCTTGAAGCTTTCTGGGCCGTCGTCCAAAAGGGCACGGTCCTGGAAGCGGCTAAAATGGTGAATCTCACGCAGACAGGCGTGACCCAAAGAATCCGGAGCTTGGAAAAGCAACTGGGGGTCACCTTATTCACCAGATCTAGAAAAGGGATGCGTTTAACAAACGAAGGGGAATCTCTTCTTCGCTATGTGAAAGCGGCCCGTGACTTAGAAGGCGAAACCCTTTCAAGCATTGGTGGAAAGAAACAGAATACTTATTTTGAAGTTTGCATAAGTGGGACTTCCACGCTGATGCGCTCACGCATGATTCCGAAAGCTGCTGCCGTGATGAAGAAATATCCGAACCTGAGAGTTCGCTTTGATCTTACCGACACGGACAGCATTCTCGGAAAACTTAAGACAGGCTTTGCTCAAATGGGTGCCCTTCCCGTTAACCATGTGGGTTTAGAGCTTGATTCGAAAGTAATGATGCCAGAACGCTATTACCTTGTTGGGCCATCAGCGTGGAAGAAAAGAAAGCTCGAAGACATTGTGGCGAATGAAACCATCATGGATTTTGATCCCAATGACACTATGACATTGGATCTTTTAAAGAAATACAAAATCACGAAATTTTCAAAGCACCGCCATTACGCTAATAACATCGATGCATTGACGTCTTTGATGGTTGCAGGTGTTGGATACTCTACCCTAACTGAAGAGTTTGCGCGTCCTTTTATTAAAGAAGGATCGCTGACATATCTGTCGCAAGAAATGTTTTTGGAATATCCAGTTGCGCTTGCATGGTATCCTCGCAGTGAAATGCCGCCCTACTTTAAAGCTTTGATTGATGCGTTCACCAAAAAATCTTAGTGGCGCATTGTGCGGTTCCAAGTTGCCACTCCCATTCTGGAACTGATTTTCAAAACGAACCCCACTAGCCGTCTCCAGTTCTGTTAAAACAGTTGTGACACATGTTTTTGCGTGGCTTCGCCTTTGCAATGCGCTCCTGCAGCTGATCTTAAGATCGGTCTCAAGTAGAGTTACGAAAAAATAAAAAAGTATTTCGTTTACTTTCTTCGAGAGATCTAAGATATTAGGAATAACTCTAATGAAAGGAGGCCATCATGATTATTATGATGTTGAATAATAAAAACCTGAACGATTCCAACGTGCACGGACAAGACGTGGCCTCCGAAATCCAATTCTAGAGACCAAGTTCTGTTCTAATCCACGATAAAATCGAACTTACATCACCCAAGTTATGACTTGCTTACCGGCATTTTCATTCTTGGTTTAACCCAAAATAATTTTAAACGTTTTTCAGGACGATTTTCGTCTTGAAGGCACTTTTATTTCAACTCTTGCCTCAGCGTAGATCAGCGGCCTTTGATCAGCGCTTTTGCAAGCATTATCAATCCTGAGGAGGAAGCTATGAACGCGTTATTGCGTAAAAAGAAAGAATGGGAATTCGAAAACGAGCGGTATTTACTGAAACTCGTTTCTACCTCTGCGGATGTGACTGTTGAAAGCGTAAAAAGGGCCGGTCTGATAACAAGCTTCCTCGCGTACCTAGTGTACAAATCACTGGGAGTGATGCTTGCAATAGCTGCTGCTATTTTCAGAGGACCGCAACTTGTGCGCTTAGTTTCTCCACAACATGCTTTCGAGCCTGTGGAGGCAACATTCCATCTGCTTGAGTCCCAAATAAAGAACCCTTATTCCTTAAGGTAATTCTTTTGGGGGGACCCGTCGGGTCCCCTGTTTTGGTGACTACTTACCTTTGATGCCAAGCTCTTGAGCCTTACGAAGAAATTTTTTAATTTCTTCTGGCTTTCTATTTTTCACAGAATCAAATTGGGTGACACTGACAGGTTTTATACCGCAGAATTCCATCACGGTGGTTTTCATCATGCGGATCGCGGGATCGCGATTGATGATCCAGTTGTACCACCAGGGTGCATCGGTCGTGAAAATAATCCGGCCAGTTCTTCCCTTAAGAAGACGATCCCAGAATGGATCGGTCTTGTGGTATTTGAAAGCAAATCCCGGCAGCAACGTACGATCTAGAAAACCTTTTAACAAAGCAGGCACAGTTCCCCACCACATTGGAAAGGCGATCACGATGTGTTCCGCCCATAAAATTTCTTTCTGGGCTTGAATTAGATCCGGCTCTAGTTCTTGAATTTTTAGATAACCTTTATGAAGAATCGGGTCGAATTTAAGATCCGCAATATTCATAAGTTTTACGTCATACCCGGCCTCTTTTGCCGAATTCGTATAAACTCGCGCGAGCTCACTTCCTAAGGCCTCAACATTGGGATGACCATTAATCACAAGGATCTTCTTCATAAAATGCCTCCGATATAAAGAGCGACAACAAAGAGAATCTGAATACTTCCACGGACAAGTGCTGATGGAGGCTTCGCCCCACGAAAACGGATTTCATTCTTCGCGGCGTAGTAGTTTGCCGGAAACACAAGAATTAAGAATACGATTAAAGCCCAAGCCGCATACGGACGAGTCACTGGATCAATAAGGTCTATGGCACCGACAATTTCAAGAACGCCCGTAAGATAGACCCAAAACATTTTCCACGGGATGGCCGGAGGAATCATTTTCGCAAATTCATGACGAAGTGGTGTGAAATGACTGATTCCGGCAAAAAGGAACATTTGAATCATCACCCATAGCGGAACTTCCTTCCAACTCGGGAGAAATCCAAAGACCATGGCACCTAGAGCCAACAAACAGAATACAATCAACATTCGATAAAACCCATTGAACTTCTTCATGTTACCAATGTTAACATAAATGTGACCATTGTAAACATCCATAAAGCGTGTTAGACTTTTTTCATGGCTAAAACATATCATCACGGCGATTTAAAATCTGAGGCGGTTAAAAAGGCCGTTGAAATCATTCAGAAAAAGGGTGAGGTCGATTTTACGTTACGTGAAATCGCTCAAAGTCTTAAAGTGAGCCATACCGCTGTTTACCGTCACTTTACTTCAAAGCAAGACCTGCTTTCCTACATTGCCGAAGAGGGCTTTCGTGCTTTTAGCGAAAAAATGATGAATGAGGTCCCTAAAGGCAAAACCGTTCGTCAGAAACTTCGCATTGCTGGAAAAACGTATATAGAGTTTGCTTTGAATAACGTCGGTCATTATCGAAGTATGTTTCATCAAGAACTTCGTTGCGCGACTGAACAGCGACCGGAATTAGAACAGGTCGGCGCAGAAGCATTTATGACCTTGATGGACTTGATTTCAGAGGGAATGAAGAATCAGGTCTTTAAAAAGGACGACCCAAGAACAGTCGCGCGCTTTGTTTGGTCTTCTATTCACGGTTTTTCAATTTTACTTTTAGACGGCCAATTTGAAAGCCTGCAAAGCAAAGCCTCGATTCAAGATGGCATTGATCACCATCTTGAAATGATTGAACGAGCTCTGTTGAAATAATTAATTCTTTTTTACCTGCTCATACAGTGGCATCACTTTAGGTAAAAGTGCTGTGATCTTCTTGATACGAGTTTCATCGGCTGGATGCGTGCTTAAGATTTCAGGAGGCTTTCCTCCCCCTTGTGCTGCCATCTTCTTCCAAAGATTCACGGCTTCTTGCGGGTTGTATCCGGCGCGGGCCATTAACTCTAGCCCCATATCATCGGCTTCGGTTTCTTGGCCGCGGCCATACGGAAGCAAAATCCCCAACGTCACCGCTTGGTCGGCGTAACCGATGTAGGATGGATCGACTTTACCCGTCGCTAGAATCACTTGAGCAAGACCGCTTTTAATCAGCTCTTGCGACATTCTTTCACGGCTGTGTTCGCGAAGTGCATGGGCAATTTCATGACCCATGATTGCGGCGATCTCTGCATCCGTCAGCTGAAGCTTATCAATGATGGCTGAATAGAACATGATCTTTCCACCAGGCATACAGAAGGCATTGATTTCGTCAGACGTAATGACATGAACCTCCCAATCCCACTTCAAGGCATCTGAACGATACACGGAAGTCTGGGGGATCAACTTTTTTGCGATTGCTTGAACTCGCTCAACTTGTTTTGGATTTTTATCCAAGGCTCCTTTTTTTTGAGCGTCGGCCTTCATTTGATTGTAGGTCTGCGCTGCCATGTCGTTGATTTGACCTACTGGTAATAACAGCTGCTTACGGCTGACGCCGATTTCACCTTCGTTCGTTGAAGTGGCGCAAGAAGCGATAAAAAACATCATTGGGAAAATAGCTAAAATTCTCATTCCTAAAAGCTAGCACAAGCGGAACGCTCCTCAAAGAAGGCGTCGGATTTTTTGTTTCGACGCAGATCTTTGCGCCAATCATCCTTACCTTTGCGGGTTTAAGCACAACGACAGATAACTTTGGATTCCCAATAGAGTTTCACCTTTGGCGATATCGCCCATCGCAAACTGCATCAAATCAGAACGCCGCGGTCGTGACCAAGCTCGTCATGGGACTTTTTCTGCGAAAAGGCCGCACATTCGGGTTATTTCCTTTGAATGAGTTTAAACTTCATTCTATATTTTCAAGGCTTTAGACATCCTAAAACTGGAAAAAGGACCGACTATGAATAAGATCAAAGTTGCTAATCCCGTCGTTGAACTCGATGGCGATGAAATGACAAGAATCATCTGGAAGTTCATCAAAGAAAAATTGATCCTTCCTTACCTAGATATCGACATCAAGTATTACGACTTGGGCATGGAACATCGTGATGCTACGAACGACCAAGTGACTGTGGACGCTGCAGAGGCGATCAAAAAGTACAACGTGGGTATCAAGTGCGCGACAATCACTCCAGACGAAGCTCGCGTTAAAGAATTCAACTTGAAACAAATGTGGAAATCACCAAACGGCACTATCCGTAACATCTTGGACGGTACTGTTTTCCGTGAACCGATCATCTGCAAAAACGTTCCTCGCCTAGTTCCTAACTGGACAGCTCCAATCTGTATCGGTCGTCACGCATTCGGTGACCAATACCGCGCGACTGACTTCGTTACTAAAGGCAAAGGTAAATTGACTGTCACTTTCCAACCTGAAAACGGTGGCGAAACAATCACTCACGAAGTTTACAACTTCAAAGGTGATGGTGTTGCATTGACTATGTACAACACAGATGAGTCTATCACTGGCTTTGCTCGTTCTTGCTTCAACATGGCTCTTCAAAAGAAATGGCCTTTGTACCTTTCTACGAAGAACACAATCTTGAAAAAGTACGACGGCCGTTTCAAAGACATCTTTGAAAACATTTACCAAACTGAATTCAAAGCGAAGTTCGACGCTGCTGGTATCACTTATGAGCACCGTTTGATCGACGACATGGTTGCTTCTGCATTGAAATGGAATGGTAACTTCGTATGGGCTTGTAAGAACTACGACGGTGACGTTCAGTCTGACACTGTAGCGCAAGGTTTCGGTTCTTTGGGTCTTATGACTTCAGTTCTTGTGACTCCAGATGGAAAAACAATGGAATCTGAAGCAGCTCACGGAACAGTGACTCGTCACTTCCGCCAGCACCAACAAGGTAAACCGACTTCGACAAATCCAATCGCTTCTATCTTTGCTTGGACTCGTGGTCTTGAGCACCGTGGAAACTTGGATGGCAACACAGATCTTGTGAAGTTCGCACAAACTTTGGAAAAAGTGTGTGTAGAAACTGTTGAAGCTGGTTTCATGACAAAAGACTTGGCTGTTTGTATCTATGGCGACAAAGTTCCTGCTGATAAATACATGAACACAGAGCCGTTCCTTGAAAAGCTGGATTCAAATTTGAAAAAAGCTCTTTCAATGTAATTAGATTTTAAAATCTGATTCTTCAAAGCCCTCGTGAAAACGGGGGCTTTTTTATTTCGCCTTCGCACTCTCTAAAATTTCGACAATCTTGGTAAGCTTCTTTCTGCGCGCGTGAGCCAGCGGCGTGATGCCATCGACATCGGGAATATTTGGATCCGCCCCGGCCTCAATAAGAATTTTTACGACCTCTTGATAGCGAGGACTTCCGTCACCAAGAACCACGGCCTCCATCAAGGCTGTCCAGCCCAGCTGATTGCGATGATCCAGATTTATTTTCGTCTGCACAAGTTCACGCACCACTTCGACGTGACCCTTTTCTGCGGCAGGAATAAGTGGAGTGGCTCCGTGGCGATCTAAGACTTTGAAATTTGGTTTTGCTTTCAGCATAAGTCTTAGAATTTGCAGACGCCCATCGGAGCCTGCGCGCAGAAGTGGAGTTTCGTGCTTAGCATCTTGGGCATTCACGTCAGCGCCCGCAGAAATTAAGAGCCACGCGATCTCGACATCATTATTTTCCGTCGCAATCAAAAGCGGAGTTCGTTTCTGGGAATCAGTGACCTCTAAATTGACGCGTTTTCGCAAAGCCTCTTTGACTCCCGCCACATCGTGTTTCTTTACGACATCCAATAAGGAAATAGACCGAGGAAATGCTTCCATGGATACCTCCCCTCCAAAAATACTAAACACTCTTCTAGTATAAACCCTCCAGTTGAAGTGAAGAGGTCCTGATCGATGACAAATGTTTTTTCGCACTGGCGTAGGCACAGTCCCTTTCGAGTTTTATAATGAAAAGAAAAAGGAGTTGTTATGAGGATCGTAGCAGTTCTGATATTTCTATTTGCCGCCGCAACGGCTGAAGCCAAGCCCTTGCAAACCGTTAAATACGTGGATCTGACGAGATATCAAGGTGTCTGGCACGAGATAGCCTCGATCCCACAATTCTTTCAAAGAAAGTGCGTGAAGGACACGACCGCCGAATACACGGTCTTATCCAGCGAAGAAGTGAAAGTCCTGAATTCTTGCACCACTGCAAAAGGAGAACGACTTTCAACAGAGGGCCGAGCCAAAGTCGCGGATGCCGAAACAAACGCGAAACTCGACGTGACCTTCGCGAATTTCAAAGACAAATATTTCTTTCTGTTAGCAGGCAAATACTGGGTTATCTATCTAGATAACAACTATCAGATCGCCGTTGTAGGACACCCGACTAGAGACTACGGATGGATTCTTTCAAGAACACCGTCGTTACCTGAAGCCACGTTAAAAGACCTGGCCGATTTCCTTCTGATCCGAGGCTACGACACTTGTAAATTTATGACGACTCCACAAGAAGGCGGATTAACGGAAAAACAAAAACTTTGTGAGTGGAATAAATAAAAAAAGCTCAGTCACTGCGACTGAGCTTTCTATTTTGTTTTTCGGGGAAAACTATTTTACACGGACTTTCAATTTGTACTTCGCATTCGAAGTGCAAGTTGATTCCATCGCCACAGTGGAACATTGCATTTTGCCGCAGTTCAAAGAAAGAACCTGATTTTCTTTATTCAATTCTTTGATCTCTTTTTTCCAATCAGCACAAGCCGTCTTCCAGTTCGTGCGAGCCTCTTTCAAAAGCGGCGCCGCCTCCCCTTCAACTTCATCCTCACCATTCACAATTTCAAATTCATTGTCCGTCTTCTTACCCTTTTTAATCTCAATAGTAGTATCCCCATCCGCCGGGATATCTTTAACACCCACAGACTGAGCCAAAGCAAAAAGAGGAAGCATCAAAACCAAAACCAAAATCTTCTTCATAACAAAAACTCCTATAAACCCCATTAATCCTACCCGAACCCCAAAAACCGACAACAACCCACTTTTACGCACCCCAGTCGGAAAAAATCCCCTGGCACCTTTTAAAAAAATCCCAGTTGCCGCACCGAAGTGCAAAAAAGAAGCAGGCACCTCCAAATGACGCAAGCAGGCACTTTTCGGGTTGGATGTAACTCGATGTTTTATATTCGCGAACTACGTCCATAGAGAGAAATTTGGGT